>CAYZUX010000140.1:0-15797 GCA_964481775.1 uncultured bacterium
GGGTGTTCCGCTCAGGCTGTAGGAATCGGGGCCATGCGACTGAAGTTTGAGGGGGTGATTCAATGAAAAGCCATGTGACACTCCACTCCGCTCCCGGTCCGGCGCGATGATGGTCACACGGCCATATTCACGGAGCACACCGGCGAGACGATGGAGTCCTTCTGCCTCGATTCCATCATCATTGGTTAACAAAAAGTGTGTCTGTTGTCCGCCCATCCGTGTTCCTTATTCATTCAAATCCCTGGATCGAGAGTGAAGTCTCGTTCCAGGGATGCTGTCGATCAAACTCATCCCCAGATCAACTTGTCAAGCCCAACGACCAGTCCGTCGAGGCTTTGAACCTTCCGGCAGGCCAATACAACCCCAGGCATGAAGCAGGTACGGTCGATGCTGTCGTGCCGGATGGTCAGAGTCTGACCGGCTGCTCCGAGGATGACCTCCTGGTTGGCCAGCATCCCCGGCATCCGGACGGCATGGATCCGGATGCCATGGTATTCACCTCCGCGTGTGCCCGGAATCGGATTGGTCAGGGCATCGGGTCCCTCGAATTCCGGCAATCCGGCCTTCCGCCGTGCCGTTGCCATCAGCTCAGCGGTCTTGTGCGCGGTGCCGGAGGGGGCATCCGCCTTGGCGGGATGGTGCAATTCGATGATCTCCGCGCGTTGCATGTGGAGCGCTGCCTCGGAGGCAAAACGCATCATCAGCACTGCCCCGATTGCAAAGTTGGGAGCGATGAAGAAGCCCTGCTCCTGTTCCCGGCAGCGCCTGCCGATTTCCATTATCTGATCATCCTTGAATCCCGTCGTACCCACCACGCCATAACATCCTGCCTCGAGAATCGTAAGGGCATTTTCGAACGCACAGGAGGGATGGGTGAAATCCACCACCACACAGCCTTTGCGGCTCGCAAGCTCCCTGGAGAGGTCATCTCCCAGGTCAAAAGCCCCCACCAACTCAAGGCCCTCCGCTGCCTGGATTGCCTTGATTGTTTCAGTTCCCATCTTCCCTTGTGCGCCGTTGACAACCACTTCGATATTGGCCATCTTCATGTCCTTCGGTCTTCCGCTGTCTCCCCGGATTCCGGAGTGATGACACCCCTTGTCACCGGAACAGAGCGGGATATGGTTAGAGCATGGTACTTATACACTCGATTCCACTTCCCGGTGAAGGCGCCTGATCCTATACCCATTGATTGCTGATAGACCCAGACCAGCCCGATGAGGAACCTCCATGTCCAGAAAGAACGTGCCTGCCCACCCTTGTATGCCAGATCCCTGGCGTGCCTGTTGACTTCCATGGCTTTATGGTTCTCCCCAATCCATGCCGACGACCGTCCCGAATGGGTGACCCAGATCAAGGGTTACCCTGTCGGTCAGTCCGATCCTTTTGAGGACGAAATCCACCGCCTGCAAATTCTGAAACTTTCCTCCTACGAACGAGAGGAAATCATACGGAAGTTTCCGGATTGGCAGGTGGATGCCAGTCTCCTGGCTGATTTTTTTCCGCACTGTTACCAGTCTCTCCAGTTGACCTTTGATCCCCATGAGTTTGAGGAAAGAGGTCTTTTTAAGTTCGCCAGAACTTTTTCTCCTCATGAAGTGGATCCCAAAACACTTTTTTCCTCCTGTAGAACCTATTCCATCCATGTGGACCGATATGCGGATCCTCGTTGGGAGGGGAAATATTCCGGGGCGGTTCTCCTGGTCCCGGGAACTGGATCTTATGGTGGAAATTACATCAAGTTCTGCCAGGTCATGGCAAGCCTTAAGGGATATATTGTCTATGTGGTTGACCTGATCTATCACGGGCGCAGTCATGGGCACAAACTGGTGGCACGAGCTCCGGAAGGTGAAGGGGTGGCGGTTTATCTCAGAAATGCGATCGGGAAGGACGGTGCCTGGCATTTCACCAACGCCCTCGAAAGTGGCTGGGAGGAACGGGAATCGTGCCAGGTAAACATGACCCGGAATGTCACTGTCATCCAGGCGGTCGGAAGGCGGATTGCCCAGGCTGAAAAAGAAAACCTGAAGCATCTGGATGCCGAAGTCCTCTCCAAGCCACCCGAGAATCGTGGAGAAGAGTGGTTCGGCAAACCGGTCAATACCCTGACACATGTCACCCTGATCGGTACCAGCCAGGGAGGCGAAACAGCCTTCTGGAGTGCTGATCCACGCGCCACCCGGAAAGGAAGAGAATCCACCGATTACTACCTGCCCTTCGACAGTGTGATTTGTCACAACGTATACAACACGGCTTACACAGCTCCACAGTCGCGAATGAGGTTGCTCCGCTCAAGGTTCCCTGGAGGCTTTCTGGTTGGGATGCTTGACGAAAAAGACAGCTTGTGGGCCAACACCGATTGGACTCAGTTGTATGAAGGAACTGCACTGTTTCTGCGGGCCGCGGATCGTTGGGTACGATGGCGCTACCGAATGGAGGATTACCGGAATCTCCTGCGGTTTGGATTGGACCATCGTGAGTCTCTGCCGGAGATGAAACTGCCGGTTCTAGTGGCTATCGGATCTCATGACTTGCTTTATTCCAACGATGAAAAGGCACGTGAGCTGGTCGGTTCTCTTTTCGACAGACTGGGACGTGATCCTACCGGAGAATCACTTTGGCATCTCGAATTCAACACCCCCCCAGGCACGAATGGCCACCAATTGCTGGTTCATCATGCTCTTGAAATGGCGGAAATGGCGGATGCCTGGATCAGGTACCGGCGGGGTGGGCCAGGGAGTTCCTTTCAGTATGAGTCGGGAACCTGGATTAGGGTCCGGTAAAGGCGGTCTTTCGATTCCTCATTTACCCGCCGGTGGGGGGGGAAGCTTGGCCGGATCAAAGTAGGGTGGATTCGGATCGACAAAGAGGAAGATAAATGCATACAGGAAGACGGTAATCACCAAGGCCAGGAGAAAAGGCCATTTGTGAAAATCCCAACCGAAAGACTCAATATCCCCAGATTCCAGATTCTGGTTGGGTTGATCCTGTCCTGATTCCATTCTTTCACTCCTCTGGCTTCAGAGTATAAACAAGGTATCCGCTGTAGGGCAACCCGCTCGTTATCCATTCCTTGGAGGCATGAGGAGATTTATTCGAAAAGAAAGTTTGCCAACACGGGAAAGTGGTCGGAAGGGTAAACATTGAAATAACGTCCGCTGAGAACCTGGTACTTGATGGCCTTGAGTCCTCTCCCGAAAAGAATCCAATCGATGGGTTGGCCGTTATCGGATGGTCCCTTGAATCCATGAAAGGTTCCCATCGGCAAGCTTTGGGTCGCAGTCATGGAATCCCGCAAAGCCATGTCACCCTCCCCCAGAAGAATCCGGTATGGTTCACTTTCCGGGATACAGTTGAAGTCTCCCATCACCAGAATACAAGCATTGCTGGGAGCCAGCTCGGGGAGACGTTGACGAATCAACTCTGCACTTTTCCTGCGTGCTTCTGCGGAGTCATGCGCGAAGTGGGTGTTCATCACGAAAACACGTGACTGGTTGTGATGATCCACGAGGTCTGCCCAAGTCACGATCCGTGGAAGGCTTGCCCAGGACTTGCTCCCGGCTATTTCAGGGGTATCAGACAGCCAGAATCTTCCTGCGCGGGCGAGGAAAAAACGTGTCTTGCGGAAAAGAATCGAGGAATACTCACCCTTCGTTCCTCCTTCTCTTCCCTCCCCCACAAACTCATATTCCCCGCCCAGGTTATCAATAAAGAACTGGTTCTGGAAATCCAATGCCTCCTGGAATCCGAGAATATCAGGCTGGGCCTCGGTGATTACCGCCAACGAGGCTGCCTTACGATCCTCCCAGAGGTGCCCCTCGTCCTGCGCTGTTCCATAGCGAAGGTTGAATGTCATCACCGTAAGTCCAGTCTCCATAATGTCTCCGCCTACCGCCGAGGTGAGTGGCAGCAATGCAATCAAGGCAATCAGTCGATGCATCATGGTCTTTCTCATTCCAGTTTCTGATTGAGTAACGAATGCAGTTCCGGTTCCTCTCCATAAGATGAGGAAGAAAACCGATCGTAAGGGTGTCTTAATCCAGGTGGAGCATGGCTGAGTAGCGGCTGGACTCTTTCCTGATCTCGGCTACCACAGCCTGGGCACGGCTGTCTTCGAGTTTTAAGGAAGCATAGCAATAGTCATCATATCTGTGCGGACGGTAATTGCCTCCATGCCCAACACGGCTTTCATAGGCCAAGGCATCAGCGATTCCTACCAGTGGAATGTGTTTCCGGCTCTCCTCCCATGGCCCATTTCCATGGTGGTCGTGTAGAATTTCGGCAACGACCTCGGGCAGGTCCCAGGCCTCCGCAATCCAGCGTCCCACCGTGGAGTGATCAACTCCCAGGAGGTTCCTTTCAACGCTCAGGATAGAGAGTTTCTCATCGCGGGCTTTGACGATTACTTGTTCATAGATTGGCCCAAAATGCTGGCTCATAACCACTTTTCCAAAATCGTGTAATAAACCAGCGCAATAAGCCACAGAGGGTGAAACACTTGTCAGTGATTTCGAGAGGACTGAGGAAGCGGTAGCGGTTGCCATGGAGTGAACCCACAGGTTGGAAAGGAAAACTTTCTCTGTGGGAGTCCCCTTGGTGAAAGCTTCCGCAATCCCGAGGCTCATCACCACATTCTTCACCCCATCCAAACCAATGATCACGATTGCTTCACGGATGGTTTTGATCTGACGGCTGAATCCGTAATAAGCCGAATTGGCGAGTTTCAGGAGTTTGACAGAACAGGACATATCCCGCTCTACCATTGCCTGGACATCCTTGGCTCCTGAACTGGGATTCTCTGTTACCGCCAGTATTTCCTGAAGAAGAGCAGGAGGGGATTTGAAAGAATCGATGGCCTGCAGTTTGCTGCGCAGGCTATCCAGATCCACCTTTTCTTCTTTTTCATTCATCGGAGGCATGAGACATAAGATATACTAGGATAATATCCTTTTGGTAAACGGTTGCGTTTCAATCCCATCTTGATTCACCGGGGAGAAACATAGATGAGGCGGGTATTGTGTAGGAGAAGCGGGTGGAATGTAAAGACGGTAGTATCCATCTGATTGGGCCGGATTTCATGGGTGTTTTCCATTTCAAAACTTTCCTGTGCGGTCTGCAGTTTACCTCAGTCCCTGATTTGCCCTAGACTGATTCTGATTTTTTCAACGAAAATCAGGAAAGGCGACCGAATGAGGCTGGGGGTTCTGGGTGGTACATTCAATCCCATCCATCATGGCCATCTGCGCTTGGCGGAAGAGGCGATTGCCCATTTTTACCTTGACCAGGTGCTTCTGGTCCTGTCCGCCATCCCCCCCCACAAAGAGGGCCAGTACATTGTGGAGGCATCAGCCCGTTGGCGGCTACTCAACCTGGCATGTCAGGGAAATCCAAGACTGGTACCCTGTGATCTGGAAATGAACCGGAGTGGCCCCTCGTATACGGTCGATACACTCTCTCAAATCAGAAAAAGCCTTGCTCCAGGCGATGAGGTTTATCTGATCCTTGGCATGGATGCCGCCGCGGAAATTCAAACCTGGAAATCCTGGCGGACCATCCTCGAAAGCGTGAAAGTCATTGTGGCCCGGCGTGTGGGATCCGATGTTGACATGCTCGCGCCGGAGGTCGCTGACCGGGTCCAGATTTTTGAGATACCATTGCTCGAAATCTCCTCAAGCCAGATACGCAAACTGATTCTGGAGAGAAAGAGCATCCATTATCTCGTTCCCGCATGTGTCCGGGAAGCGATTCTCCAGGAAGGTGTTTACTCACGCGAACGCTCTCACGGGCCGATAATGGAACAGCCGATGAAACACACTGAGGCAGTCCCATGAGCCCGAAAGCCCAGAAGTTAATTGAGGATATCTGTGCCATTCTGGATGCCGAGAATGCCCTGAAAAAAATTGGTTTCCGGGTAGACAAGGTCCAGAAATTCGGGACTCAGCTGCGGTCCTTCTGCCCGATCCACCGGGATGAAATCATCCGGACTTTGACTATTGACCTGGGGAAGAAAACTTTCCGTTGTTCCTATGGGCAATGTCCCGGGAACAAAGGGGGCAATCTGCTTGAGCTGTATGCGCTTTCCAAGAAGACCACCCTTGGTGAAGCAGTTCTTTTCTGGGCCAGGGAGTTAAATGTCAAACCGGGTGGTTTGACAGCCAGTGACTTCGGGGAGAATCAACTATCAGTTGAGCAACAGGTGCCGACACCTTCAGCCTCGATGGATCAGAATCCGATTGATCTGACTGCGCTGATCACAGGTTTTCAACCAGCAAACTCCAATCAGGAATTGCCTCAGATTCTCCCCTCGACAGAAGAACCCAGGCACCATTCCCGGCCTGAACTGCACCTGGTACCCCCGCCTGAAAGTCTTCCACCTCAGCCTGAGCCTCCGTCTCCGCCTGAGACCACGGTACCAGATGAGACCGAAGCTGTGGTTCTCGATACAGTCTCTCCGATTGCCGCCGATCTCCCTGCCGAGGTGGCGAGGGAAATTGCACGCGAGGTTGCCGAGGAGACAGCCCGGCAAGTTGCTGAGAAGACCGCACGTGAACTGGCCCAGCGGATTGCTTCCTCCATCAGCGAAAAAACCGCGACCGAGGTTGCCGAGAAGACCGCGGAGGAGACTGCCACAAGGACAGCTATCCTGGCCGCTCGCGAGATCGCCAACAAGATCGCCGGAGAGGCCTCCCATCAGATAGCCGAGCGAGTGGCTCGTGAGGTGGCATTGTGTATCGCAACCACGGTGAGTGAAAAAACCGCTGTCGAAGTGGCGGAAAAGACCGCTGAGGAGACCGCTTCAAAAACCGCGGCCTTGGCTGCCAGAGAGATAGCTGGCAAGACTGCCGAGGAGGCTGCACGCTCTCATGCGGAAAAGACAGCTCAACTGATCGCTCAACGGGTTGGATCGGCCATGGCGGAAAAGACCGCCGAGGAGGTAGCCAGCCGGACCGCTGAGGAAACCGCCCAACGGGTTGCCCTGAAGACCGCCGAAATTGCGGCACGCGAATCCGCTGAAGGAGTGGCGGAACAGATCAGCCGGTCCGCCGCAATCAAAGTTTCAGAAATGGTGGCTGTGGAAACGGCCACCATCACGGCTGAAAAGACGGGACGGGAAGTGGCGGAGCGTGTGGCTGGGGAAGTGGCCCGCCGGACTGCGGAGGAGGTTTCACAACGGATAGCGGAGACTGTCGCTGCACAGACAGCATCCAGTAGTGCCGAAGACTCGGCAGAGAAGGCTGCCTCGCAGTTGGCTGTTGAGATTGCCCAGAATGTTTCACGTCAGACCGCGGAAAAGACAGTCCAACGGCTTGCGGACTCGTTGGCACGTGAAGTAGCGGAGCGTGTCGCGGGTGAACGTGTTCGTGAGCTTGTCCCGGCTGAATCCGAGCGTGTTGCCATTGAGGTAGCGGGTCGAGTCGCACTGGAAGTGGCCTCAAACATCGCCGAACAGATCGCGATTGCCAAGACAACCGAGGTGGTTGAGACAATTGTCAGGGACTCGGTTGAGCAGGTCTCCTATGAAGCCGCGCGGGAGATGGCAAAAGATGTCGCGCGGGAAGTGACTGAGCAGGTGGTGTCCTCCAAGGCTCGTGAAGCTGCCAGGGAACAAGCCGCCGCATTGGCTGAAGAAGCGGCTGTCCGAACCGCGCGTGAAATTGCCACCGAAGTGACCAGCGAGATCGCATCCCAGGCAGCACGGGATATTGCCCATGAGATTGCTCAGGAAATCGCGGTATCAACCGCGCAAGAGGTGGCGGGAAAAGTGGCGCAGGAAACCGCCGTGGCGGTGGCGCGTGAATCAGCAGTGGAAACAGCCCGAAAGGCGGCGGGTGAATCAGCACTCGCGGCAGTGGAAGAAGTGGCGGTTCAAGTGGCCCGCAAAACCGCCACGCTGGTGGCAACTGAAACTGCAAGTGAGGATGCCCGCCGGATCGCCACGGAAACCGCAAAAACGATGTCGCGTCAGGTGACCGAACGGGTAGCCCAGGATATGGCCACGGAAGCCACTGAGCGGGTGGCTACCGAGGTGGCCGCCGAGGCAGCACGCGCGGCCGCCGAGGAAATTGGCAGGAAGGGCGCTGCTGCGGTTGCCAAGAGAATCGCCAGATCCACGGCGGAGCAGGTTGCCGAAAAAACTGCCCGAGAACTCTCTGTACAGTACGCCACCAGGGCGGCTGAAATCAGTGCTGAAGAGGCAGTCCGGGAGGTGGCCACCAGCACTGCGTCTGAAGTCGCCAGTGCCTTGGCGGGTCAAAAGGCAACCCAGTTTGCACAGGCGGAGGCTGAACGTGTGATTGAAGAAATTGCACGTGCCAAATCGGGACCCATTGCCGCTGAGGTGGCCCGTCTGACCGCCGATGAAGTGATTGAGAAATCCACCAGCCGGATTACCCAGCATGTCGCGACCGAACTGGTCGACACCATGGTCGAACGTCATACCGAATCGATTGTCAAAGAGGTAGTCAAGGAGGTTGTCGAAGAGACTGTCCGGGCAACCGCGAGAGACATCGTTTCACAAGCCGCCCGCGAAATCGCCCTCGAGGTTGTCAAGGAGACTGCGGCACGCCGTGCACGCGAAACCGCTCGTGAGATGGGACGCGAGGTGGCTGAGAAGGTGGCCTTAGAAGTGGCTGGCCAGGTGGCCCAGGCGGTGGCCGCCGAGGAGGCGTTGCGTTTGGCCACAGAGGTTGCCAGGAAGGCTGCTTCGGAGGCAGCTGATGCGGTTGTGTCGGTGGCGGGAGCTGACCGGGCACGTAATGTGGCCGTGGAAGTGGCTCACTCAGTTGCCGAGGAAGTGGCGGAGAGTGTGGCACGTGAACGGGCTCGTGCTGTCGCCGAACCAGCAGCCCGGGCCGCCGCGGAGGAAGTGGTCACCCACTCCGCCGAGGCAGTCTCGCGTAAAACAGCGATTAAGGTGGCGCAACTGGTTGTTTCCGAAGTAGCCCAGTCCATCGCTGAACAGGTTGCCCGTACCGTGGCTGAGGAAGCAGTCACCGGATATGCCGACAAGACAGCCCGCCAGGCTGCTGGTCAAGCCCTCGATGCCGCAGAGGACTATTTCGCGGCTTTTCAGATCACTCCCCCAATTCCTTCTCCGCTGCCAACTCCCCCGGAAACCATACCATCAGGCGAAGAATCTCCTGTGATCGAGCCACCGGCAGTTGAGGTTAACCTGGGAGCTTCGGAATCATGGCAAGCCCAGCCTGAACCCTGGGAAGAAACCCCCACCGATGCCCGGCATGCCATTGCACTCGGAAATGAAGCTTTCGAAAGGAATGCCTACGAACAAGCCATCCCGCTCTTCCAGCAAGCCTGCGAGGCGGAGATCCCCTCCGAGGAGAAGGGATATGCTTCACTGATGCTGGCTCAGTGTTTCATGGAACAGGACAAGAGTCTGCAGGCCCTTGCGGTTCTCGAAGAAGCCAGCCGGCTCCCCGGTCTTTCCAATGAAATGCGCCGTGACCTTCTCTATTACAAAGGAATCCTTTCGACTGTCCACAAGTAATCCATGTCCTCCCCTTGCGTGAAAACTCCGGGA
Organism: uncultured bacterium; assembly: GCA_964481775.1. Classification (GTDB taxonomy): domain Bacteria; phylum Hinthialibacterota; class Hinthialibacteria; order OLB16; family OLB16; genus OLB16. Next base: position 9,539 of record CAYZUX010000140.1, read on the forward strand.
TGGTGATCATCTCCTTATGGACGGCCTGACATTCTACCTGTACGGATTTCCCCTCCTGTTGGCAGCTGCCCTGGTGTCATTGTTTCTCACCGTTTACCGTGACAGGAATCTCCCCAATGCTCACTGGATGGGGCTGGCGTGCCTGGTAAATTACAGTCTCGCCAATCTTTTTTTTGTCTGGACCTGGGAATCCGCGGTTCAATGGCGGGAAGGATTGCTGATCATTTCAACCGCGCTGGTACTGGTTCTGACAGTTTCACAGGTGTTCTATTCCATTAAAATTAGACGGAGTGGAACACAGTCCTGGTTTTCGATTCTCCTTATTGGGGCTTTTGTACTCCTGAATCTGCCCATTATTCTCATCAGCCTGTTCCGGTCTCCTGCTTCAGGTTGAACTCACTGCCACTGTCTCGATGACCCGTTTGGCGGTCCTGCGTGAGTGGTAGTAAATCCGTTTCAGGTACTCCACGACACTCACTTCCAGGGTATACCGGGCACGTTGCTCTTCATTGGCTTCACGCATCCTGTTGATATGGTTCACCTTGTATTCGTAATCGAGGCGGTCAATCGTGCCTTTCAAGGCATACACCTGTCTGGCAACAGATGGATCATTCCTGGAAAAAGCTTCTACCGCCAGTTCGAGGGCCTTACGGATATGTGCACGGAATTGTTCTATGTGGTGAATCTCCTCATCACCCATTGAGATCCCGCGTTCGGCGGCATTGTCCACCAGGTGGTGGAGGTTCGTTTCGATGATATCTCCGACCGACTCAAGATTTCCAATGGCGCTCATGGCTTTCAAGACAGCTCGTGACTGATCTTCTGTCATCTCGTGGTGACTCATTCGTGCCAGGTAGTCCGCCATGTGGGTGTACAAACGATCCACCGAATCGTCCATCCTTCTCACACGGTCCATCTGTTCACGATCAATGGAGTAAATCCCCAGGAAACCCTCATCCAGCATCCGCAGGAGCAGCTGCCCCATATGACCTGCTTCAAGGCGGACCTGCCCCAAGGCCAGGGAGGGAACCTGCAACAGGCTGGGATCGAGATAAAGGGGTTCCCCATTCTCCTCTTCCTGACACCCGGCGGTGCAGGGAACCAGCCATTCCAGAAAGCGGGCGAAAGGAGTGGTAAGGGGGAGGAACAGGATGGCAAGCCCCACATTAAACAGGGTATGGGCATTGGCGATCTGACGGGGAACCGGGCTGGCCATGGCAAGATCACTGGGATGAACTCCATCTTCCAAGGGGGTGATGCAGGCCACCACCAGAGCGAGTTGAGAAATGAAAGGGAGGACAATCAGGGTACCGATAACCTTGAAGAGGACATGCGCCAACGCGGCCTGGATCGCTGGACGTGATTTCCCTATGGCGGCGATCCCGGCTGTGACACAGGTGCCGATGTTGGCCCCCAGCGAGAGCGCGATCCCTGTCTCCAGAGTGATGAGATCTTGGGAAGCAAGCACAATGGTGAGACCGATCGTCGCGGCGCTGGCATGGACCAGCGCGGTAAACACAGCCCCCAGCGCCACCGCCAACAGAGGATTTTCAATCATTTCCATGAGTTGCATGAAGAAGGGGTGAGCACGCAAGGGACTCATCGCTTCGCTCATCAGGCTCATGCCATAAAACACCAGTCCGATACCCATCAGCAGCGCGCCATACAGTCTCAATCCATTTTGACGCACGATGAAGGTCAGCCCGAATCCAGCCGCCACCAGAAGCAGCCCATAGCGTGTCACATTGAAGGCAATGATCTGTGCGGTGATGGTGGTCCCGATATCTGCCCCCAGGATGATACCGAGAGACTGTGGCAGGCTCATCACTCCGGCGGAGACAAATCCGACAACCAGGACTGTGGTGACCGAGCTGGACTGGATGATGGCGGTGACTACCACACCGGTGAAAAGGCCTCTCAGGCGATTGCCCGTAAGCTTGACTAGCACACCGCGCATCCGGTCGCCGGCGACCTGTTTCAGGGAGTCGGCCATCCGCTCCATTCCATACAGGAGGAAGGCGAGTCCTCCAAACAGGCCAGAGACCATAGCAAAGAGATCAAGCGTGGGAGGCATCCTGTCACCCATGAAAACAAGGTCTGGGAATGCTATGCTGAGGCCACTATGGATTCGATACAAGTAGAGAAGAGCCCGCCACTGCAAGGAGAAGTGCGTATCAGCGGTTCGAAGAATGCCGCCCTGCCCCTGATGGCCGCTTCGATCCTGTTTGATTCACCGCTGGTGCTGGGTAACATCCCGGACCTTGCGGATATCCAGGGGATGGAACGTCTCCTGTGCAGCATGGGGATGGAGACCCGTTTCAACCCTGCAGAAAGAACTCTGGAGATTGACCCGACCCGGTTCCGCTGGCCCGAGGCCCCCTATGATCTGGTGCGCAAGATGCGCGCATCCTTTTTTGTTCTCGGCCCCTTGGTGGGAAAACATCGTCGCGCACGGGTTTCGATGCCGGGCGGGTGTGCCATCGGAGCACGTCCGGTCAACATCCATCTCAAGGCATTGGAGAGCCTGGGAGTTGGTCTGGTGGTGGAACATGGCTACGTGGTGGCCGATGCCTCGTCATTACGGGGAGGGCAAGTTTACCTGGAGCTTCCCAGTGTCGGGGCGACCGAGAATGCTCTTTGTGCAGCCGTCCTGGCTCCCGGGGAAACCGTAATCGAGAATGCGGCACGGGAGCCGGAAGTGACTGATCTGGCTGACTTTCTGATTGCAGGAGGGGCCAAGATCGAGGGACACGGCACCTCCACTATCCATGTTCAGGGTGTCGACCGGCTTCATATCGACCGGTATCAGGTCATCCCTGACCGAATCGAGGCGGGAACTTACCTCGCTGCTGGTGCTCTGAGTGGTGGAACAGTTTCTGTAAGCGGTTGCCGAAGCAAGGATTTAACCGCTTTCCTTGCAGATCTCCGCCGGGCAGGTGCCGATCTCACGATTGAGAGTCAGGGGGCAACGGACACGATCAAAGTACACCGAGGAGGCCCCATCCAGCCCATCACCGAGCTGGTGACTTTGCCATACCCTGGTTTCCCGACCGACCTTCAGGCCCAAATGATGGCACTGTTGTGCCTGGCCGAGGGCACCAGTATTGTCAAGGAGACCATTTTTGAGAACCGTTTCATGCATGTCAGCGAGTTGAATCGGATGGGGGCGGACATCTCCATCAATGGGAACATCGCTACGGTGCGAGGTGTTAAGCACCTGTCTGGTTCTCCAGTCATGGCGAGCGATCTTCGTGCCTCAGCCGCCCTGGTGATCTCTGGTTTGGTGGCTCAGGGGGTAACCGATGTGCTACGGGTTTACCATCTGGACCGGGGATATGAGAGAATTGAGGAGAAGCTAGCTGGTTTGGGGGCGAAAATCCGACGGGTCAAGACAAAGGGAGGTGTAGAGGGTACGAGCCGGTGACCAAGGACCATATCAATTCGGATGATTTGAGGGAAAATAGAAGCGGGAACGCCGTCTAAAGCCCCTTTTTCAAAGGGATTTCTTGTGTATACTGGTGTGCGTACGGGGTGTAGCGCAGCCTGGTAGCGCGCCTGCTTTGGGAGCAGGATGTCGAAGGTTCAAATCCTTTCACCCCGACCAGGCAAAAACCCGTTTTTCCTTAGCAATTCCGAGTTTTCCACCCGTAACAATTCACCTTTAACCCTGTTTGCGTCCGGTTTCCGTCCGGATAAAAGTGGGGAATATTTGGGGAACGAGCAGATCCCGTCTGGAGAGAGAACCCTCTCTCCGGGCGGGGTCTTTTTGTTTATTCGCGATCTGCCTGGCGGACTGCGGAAAGTAAAAAGCCCGACCGTTGGAGCGATCGGGCCGGATACTGCGGGGAAACTTCACTCACAATGCAGACGTGAAAAGTTTCCCCCAATCTCGAACCGTGGTCAAGTAGGGTCTTGTCCGCGGGGATCACGGGGGAGAAACCGTGAATTCACCTATCGAAACTGTTGTAGAGGCACTTTCAAGTCACCATTGTCAACCAAAGAAAAACGGGATCGGGTATAAGGCACTTTGTCCTTCCCATGAGGATCGAATCGCTTCTCTATCGGTAACCGAGGGGGACGATGGGAAGGTCCTTCTGAAATGCTTCGCGGGTTGCGAACACGACCGGATCGCTTCCGCTTTGGGTCTCGAGGTTAAGGATCTCTTCGCAGGGGATCGGCCTGACTTTCAAGTCACTCATTCCAGGAACAACCACAAGTCAAAAACAAAACCACCGAAGGAACCGGATAAAAATCTTCGGCCTGATATTGAGTCCGCGATCGTTTCCTGTTGTGAACTCCTAAAGAAAGAGGCAGGACTCCAGAAACGGCTACTCGAGACCCGCGGGATCACCCTCAATACAGCCCGGCGGTTCGGGATCGGTTACGACGGTCAGCGGGCCCGGTGGTCTATCCCGATCCGGGACCATGAGGGTGTCAAGGCGATCGGCCTCAAGTACCACAGGGCCAGTGAAGACCAGGAACCCAAAGGGCTATCAGAACCGGGTTCTCAGGTGGGACTTTTCGGGTTTGACACCATAACCGATAAGAACGCTCCCTTGGTTGTCACTGAAGGTGAATTCGATGCCATGGTGATCTACCAGTCCACCGGGATCAATGCGGTCAGCGGTTCGGGTGGGGCTGCTACGGTCAAGACGGAATGGTCCGGCTTACTGGCAGGGCATCCCGTGATCCTTTGTCTCGATAACGATAGCAAGGGCCGGGAAGCCACGGAAAAGTGGAAAGCCTTATTGGGGCCTTTGGTTTTGGGCGGGCGGATACCCTCTCTCAGGATCGTTTCCGAGTATCCCGCGGGCTGCAAGGATGCCACTGATATTCTTCTCAGGCATGGGGCTGAGGCGGTCCGGCGGACCATTGATAGCGCGGTCTCATGGGAACCAAGCGTTACCTTTTCGCTTTGCACCGATCTTGCAAACGCGGAACGGTTCTCAAGCCAACATCGTGAGAATGTCCGTTACTGTTTTACTCAAAATTCCTGGCTGGTTTGGAATGGAAAGGTCTGGGAGCGGGATGCCGAAGGCGCGGTAACCGAATTAGCAAAAAGAACGGTCCGCTCAATTTACGATGAAGCCGGGAAGGCTCCAACAAAAGAACAGCGGTCCGAGATTTCCAGACACGCAAGGGCCTCAGAGTCACGGCGGGCTATCGTGGACATGCTCACCTTGGCGCGATCCGAGCGCGGTATTCCGATCCGGCAAGAAAGACTTGACTCCGAGCGGTGGCTGCTTCCGCTCCAGAATGGAACCTATGACCTGAAAGAGGATCTGTTTCGCGAACATCGGCGCGAAGACTACTTCACCCGGCTGGCTCCAGTCTCTTTTGATGGTGAGGCGGACTGTCCGAGGTTTCTGGAATTTCTTCAAAAGATCATGTCTTCCTTTGATCAGGACGGAAGGGATCGAGTGATAGCCTTTCTCCAAAAACTCTTTGGGATCTGTCTCACGGGTGACGTTGGATGCCAGAGGATCTTTATTCTTTGGGGCGGCGGACAAAACGGGAAGAGCACTTTGATAAACACGATCCTTGGAGTCCTGGGACCGTTTGCTACACGTATCGACACGGAAATTCTGCTTCAAAAGAATTACTCTCAACATCCAACAGGACTGACAGATCTTTATGGAACACGTTTGGCCTGGACTTCCGAAACAGGTGACGGGCGGCGGCTTGCCGAAGATCAGGTTAAGTCATTAACAGGTGGTGACAACATCCGGGCGCGGCGTATGCGGGAGAATTTTTTCGAGTGGCAACCAAGCCATAAATTACTCTTGCTCACGAACAGCCGGCCAAGCATCCGGGGCAGGGACTTTGCGATCTGGAGGCGGATCTGCCTGATCCCATTCACCTACAAAATTCCACCCGAGGAACGAATTGACAATTACGAAAACATCCTTCTCGAGGAACGTAGCGGCATTTTGAACTGGTGCTTAGACGGCCTGCGGGCATACCGGGAGAACGGACTCTCAGAACCCGAGGAAGTTCGATCCGCGGTTCAACAGTACCAACAGGAGGAAGACATTCTCGCACCATGGTTAGAGGAACGTTGCCTGCTGGGTCCAGACTACCACACTCCGGCGGCGGTTGTCCGGGAAAGTTATGAGGCTCACTGCCAGGAGCGGGCGGTCGAACCGATCGGCAAACCCACCTTCTGGAGGCTCCTAACCGAACTCGGAATTGAGGCGAGTAAACAGAGAGGAAGCCGATACAGGGACGGGATCGGGATCAAGGTGGACAGTGGGATCAC
>CAYZUX010000141.1:0-15733 GCA_964481775.1 uncultured bacterium
GACATCCTTTGCCTCGATTCCAGAGCTGGTGGAGGATGGAGTCACAGGCCGCCTGGTCCGTCCCAACCAGCCGGAAAAGCTGGCAGATGCTGTCAGTGACCTTCTGAAAAACCCCTCCCAGCGAAGTCAACTGGCATTGGCAGCGCGCTGTAAGGTGGAGGCTGACTATGACGGGCCACGAAACTACCGGGAGAAGGCGCGGCTGGTGAAAGAACTCATCAACTCAAGATCGTAATGACCTGTAAGCAATAATCCTCTCAAGAATCGACACCGCCACAATGGGAGCCAGCTCGGTCCGCAGGATCCTCGGCCCCAGGCTGGTTGGAATGGCACCTTTCTCCAGAAGGGAGTTTCTCTCCAGATCATCCCATCCCCCTTCTGGGCCAATGAACAGGACAACCGGTTTCTGTTTGTCCACCTCCAGAGCTCTTTCTACCAGATCCATCCCACCGGCTTCATCCAGAAAAAGGAGTTGGTTTTTCCGTTTCAGAACATCAACGAGGGCATCTTCCAATCCTGTTTTAACACCTCCCAGCTCCGGTACCTGTACCCGCCGAGATTGACGGCAGGCTTCAATGGCGATCTTCTGGAGTCTCACTACAAGATCTGGATTGGAACGCTTCGCCACTGACCTGGCAGAAATGAATGGAATGATTCTGGAGACCCCCAAGACTGTTGTTGTTTCGACAATTTCCTCAAGCTTCCTTCCTTTCCCTACAGCAATCGCGAGTGTGATTTCCATGCCCGGTTCGGTACGGCTCTCATGGACCGAGATCACCCGGAGTGTTGTCTTCTCACGATCAAGGCGCTCGATGATCCCCATCCTCTCAGATGAATCCAATCCAAAGAGGATCACCTGATCTCCCACACGCGCGCGATGAACACGAGATAGATAATGGTGCTCATCGCCTTCGATGCAGGCCAGGCCGGAAACGTCGGCCGTAAAAGGGAAATAGATCCGGATGGGAGAGGGCATGATGATCATCCTGAACCACGTGTCCTGGCCAACAGCTTGAGAAATTTTGCAAGCGGACGCGAATTGGCAAGATCCTGCTCCGAGAGCCCCCCCTTACGAGCCACATCGATGCCATATCGATTGTCTTTGAGGCCCTCACAATCGTGGGCATCGGGATTGATACAAAACAGGATTCCCCGGTCCCGTGCTTCCAGACAGGTCCTCCAGTCCATATCGAGACGGTAAGGATTGGAGTTGATCTCGATCCACTTGCCATTTCGGGCAGTGGCATCCAATACCTTGGCCATGTTGAAAGGGGAAGGCTCCCTCTGCAGGAGCAACCGGCCTGTCAGGTGTCCCAGGAAAGTCACGCCAGGACTTTCGATGGCCCTGATCAACCGTGCAGTCATGCTGTTTTCATCCAGGTTCAGCAAAGTGTGAACCGAGGCGACTGCATAATCACACTCACGGAGGATCTCCTCGGCAAAATCGAGGGACCCATCCTTGAGAATATCCACCTCGGTTCCCTTGAGGAGCACCGGTAGGGTGGGGCTTGCCCCACCATTGTGATTCCTGGATGGCATCTCGTTACGATATGAGCGTTCACCCCGGTGGGGCAAGCCCCACCCTACCATCTGATTGTATTTATCAATCTCCTCCCATTGTTTCGCAAGGCGTTTTTCATCGAGGCCGTTGGCATAGAAAGCACTCTTGCTGTGATCTCCGATTCCCAGGTACTCATATCCCATGGCCTGCGCTGCGGCGGCCATTTCCCTCAGGGTTCCCTTTCCATCGCTTGCGGTGGTGTGGCAGTGGAGGGTTCCATGCAAGCAGTCATACCCGGCCAGCTGAGGGATTTGTCCCGTTTCCGCCCACTCGATTTCGCCCAAACCCTCTCGCAGCTCCGGGGGAATGTAGGAAAGTCCAAGTGTCTGGTAGATTTCCTCTTCATCTTTACAGTGTACCTGGTTTCCATCCTCGCGGGTGAAGGCATATTCATTGAGACGGAGACCCCGGTCTTTGGCACGTCCCCGCATGAGTGTGTTGTGGATCTTGCTGCCCGTGAAATAATTCAAGGCGAATGGAAATTCCTCATCGTTGACCACACGCAGATCGGCTGCCATTCCATTTTGTAAGACTACACTGGCCTTGGTTTCTCCATGGCCAGTAACACGAGCGACACTTTGGAAAGAGGTAAATGATGCGACTATGGCGGCGGGATTGGATGAACTGACAAGCAAATCGATATCCTTGATGGTCTCCAGTCTGCGCCGCAGGGATCCACACAGACTGCACCGGATGGTGTCTGGGTGGGATTTCAATAGATCCAACAGCGGTATTGCCGTTTCTTCCGCCAATGGCAGGAGAACTCGCGCGGAATAAGTCTTTACCCTTTCGATCCCCTCCAGGATGTTTTTCTCGGTTTTGGTTCCGAAACCGGGCAACTCACTCACCTTTCCTTCCCGGCAAGCCACCTCGAGTTGATCGAGTGACTGGATCTTCAGATCCGAGTACAGCACCTTTACTTTTTTGGGTCCCAGGTTGGGTACCCTCAACAAATCAAAAAGCGTGGTGGGAAACTGGCTCTTGAGGTCCTCGTGATACTCAAGTCTTCCGGTGGTAGCAAGGGTGTGAATCTTTTCTTCCAGCGCCTTGCCGATCCCTTTCATCTCCCCCAAACGGCCCTCTACGAGCAGATCAGAAAGTGATTCGGCTGTTGTTTCGAGGGCGCGAGCCGCGTTGGAATAGGCTCGTGATTTGAATGGATTCTCACCGGCCAGATCCAACAACGTGGCAATCTCCTCGAGAATCTTCACCACGGATGTTTTTTCAAGTATTAAATCCATCACACTCGCTCCTTGCCGAAGACTTCATTGTATTTGATCGTATCTCACTTGTAGCCCTTAAGTTGAAGAAAAACCTTAATACTCGGTATCAAGTGCCGATACTCCATCCCAGATTGGTACTGGGAATGTGCTTCAAGGATACACGACCGAGGGTGTTTTGGAGGGTCTTATCCAAAAGAAGACATTCCGATAAAGTATCGAACCATTCAAGGAGGGAAGTACGATGAGGAAAATGAACAGGTTCTATGGGATGGGCATTCTGATTCTGGTGATCGCTACCGTGCTCATGAGTGGCTGTTGCGCTCGTCTGCAATCGCCAATTGTGTTCGACACCTGCTGCGGTGGCATGTCGGGATGTGGATATAGTCCCTGTGGAGGGGGTTATGATCCCTGCTGCCCGCCTCCTTGTGACACCAGCTACCGGTAAGCCTGAAATTGATTGCCAAATTCGGTCTGACACCCGATCCCCTCGGAGAGTAGGTCCGCGGTTCCCCCCTGACATACCGCTCCTCCTCTTCGAGGGGATTGTGCTTTAGTGAAAACGGCGTCCGAATAGCCAACAGGCTTGGATCGCGCTAGTCTCACTCCTTCAATGAGGCTTCTCTTCCTAACACAGTATTTCCCGCCCGAGATCAGCGCGCCATCTGCCCGGGTATCCGAGTTGTGCCGTTATTGGGCGCGTGAGGGAGTTCAGGCCACAGTGGTGACTGCCTTTCCCAATCACCCCATTGGAGTCATCCCTCCCGCCTACCGCGGTAAGTTGATTTCCGAGGAAGAAGTGGATGGATATCGGGTCCTTCGCAGCTGGATCTATCCGGCCGCCAATCGCGGATTCTTCAAGCGTCTGGTCTGTTTCCTCTCTTTCTTTTTTTCCTCAATTGCCACTGGAACCCTTCGCGGAGGTCCTTGTGATCTGGTCATCGCCACTTCTCCCCAAATGTTTGTGGGGCTTTCCGGGTGGTTTGTCAGTCTGTTCAAACGGGTTCCGTTTGTGATCGAGGTTCGTGACCTCTGGCCAGAATCGGCCATCGAACTTCGTATTCTCAGGAATCGGATTCTGGTATGGCTTTCCAAAGGATTGGAACGATTCCTATATCGGCATGCCTCTCTGGTAGTCGCTGTTTCCCAGTCGATCAAAGAGGCCATCCTCAAAGAGGGGGTTTCCGAAGATCGAGTCCTGGTACTTCCGAATGGGATTGACAGGTCTCTTTTCGTTCCTGCGCCGAGGGAAAACCGGAAACGTGCTGAGTTGGGACTCAAGGATGAGTTTGTCGTCTCCTACATCGGCACCCATGGAATGGCACATGGCCTTGAGGTTGTGGTCGATGCAGCCAACATCCTTAAAGACAATCCCCACATCCGTTTCCTCTTTATTGGAGAGGGAGCTCGCCGGGAGGCTGTCATGGCTTACAGCCGGAAACTTGGTCTCAGGAATGTCACTTTCCTTAATTCCCAGCCACGATCTGACATACCTTTGTGGTACTCGGCTTCGGACCTTTGCCTGGTGGTCCTCAAAGATTTACCGGTGTTCAGAACGGTTCTCCCTTCCAAGATGTTTGAGATCATGGCTTCTGAAAGACCTTTACTGATTGTCGCGAGAGGGGAATGCGCCGACATGGTCGAGGGTTGTGGTGCGGGGCGGGTAGTCCCTCCTGAAAATCCACAACGCCTGGCCGAGGCAATTCTCGAGCTTTCCAAGTCACCAGATCTCTGCCGTCAGCTGGCTGAAACGGGAAGAGGTTTCGTGTTGGAGCATTTTGACCGTGAGAAACTGGCAGGGACCTATCGGAAAACACTTTTATCTTTAATCCACAAGAAACGCTGATCACAGATCCGGTTTCCCGGCGCCAGCCTTTCTGTTTTTCCCCATTTTCTACCGCTCAAAGATGAACACCATGGTTGTTGGAGAATTGGATTCACCTGTCTCAGGCGACAAAGACAGAATGAGATATGAGCGGCAAGGGTAGTCTGTGGTGGTGTGAATCACCCCCACAGAGCTACCCGCTCATGTTGTTGTTGCAAGAAGCGTCGCATTGCTCTCTCTTGGGCTTTTGACGCCATGAAAACCAGCTAGTGCTTCGTTGATTTGGTTGTGCAAAGTTTCAGCCCTCATCCCCCCACCCCCCTTCTCCCATAGGGCGAAGGGGGAGCCACAAGTCCCCTCGCCCCGCGGGAGAGGGGATTTAGGGGTGAGGTTTCTGTTGCTACATCACTCCAACGAAGCACTAGGATTTCTCCAGAGAACCCAGAGTAATTCGCTCCTGCGGCCTTTCCTCAGTTGCACGCTGGATGGAATGGATTTGGGCCGCCAATGGGATCATTCCCTGTTGACGTTCCAACTCATTCGGGACCCAGAGTGGGCCATTCGTAATCAGCTCAACCTCCACTGTCTGCCCCTGAAACTTTTCCGGGATCGGGAATGAACACAGCAGACGTTCCTTTGTGAGTTGGTAGGCCAGCCCGGAGGGTACTCCCTCGATCCGTGCTTCGATCGACACACCCTGTTCGGGAGTTCCAGTCACTGATGAGGCCTCCACCCGGATTGCATTCCCAATTCCTCCAAGTCGAAAGATGCAGGACCGGCCTATCTTTCCATCAATACCGAAGCCCGCCAGCAGTCCGATGGCTCCACTTCCCTTGGAAAAGTCAATCACTGCAGGGCCATTCAGGCTGCTGGTTTCCAGAGAAGCTGCCAGCTCCAGATTGATCTGTTCCTTGTAGGGAGTAACCGGAAATCCAGGCTGGAAAAATCGCTCTGGTAAAGCTTGACTTTCGGCAAGAAATGTCTGTAAACGGTCGGCCATTACCCGGTGTCCCTCAGGGTTACAGTGGGGATCATAGCCCAGGGAGTAACGGTCCGTGTAAGTGTCGTAGTTGAACACGGGGATGGTCGAGGCTTCTGGAATACCACGTTGACGACAGATTTGCTGAACCCGCAAAACGATGGGTTCGGAGTGTGCTTCCAAAGCAAAGCTGTAGACAAAGAAAGCAGCCCCCGCCGCTTTGGTAATCTGCTGCATACGGTCCAGATCCTCGACAAACCTCTGCCACCGGCGGACAGGTTCAGGATGAGCACCCAGGATGAGAGGGGGAGGAAGTTTGCAGATCTCATCGAGTTGATTGTCGAAGGCATTTGTGATTCGTGAGAGTATGTTCCTTTTCTCCATTTGCTGCCTGCGGATCAGCCACATTCCGGCAAAATCATCACCAACAAAGGGAATCTCGTAAGGCTTGGACCGGTCCCATGCAGTCAGGTATCCATTGGCCCCTGCTGATACACTGTCATCCAGGTCATTCTCAACAAACACATAGACCACCACGTCAGGCTGTAATTTCGCGAGATACTCCTCCATCTGCCCACGGATATTCCGGGCACTGTAGGCGCTGATTCCCATGTTGATCACATCCACCTTCACACCGGGGTGGGCATGTTTTTGAAGCATTCTCTCCAGTACATTGGGAAAGGTATCCTCATTGGAGACACCTGTGCCAAAAGTGACAGAGTCTCCCACACAGAGGATACGGAAAAGGTTTGGTGTCTTCTGAAGGATTGGTCCATCACGAAACCCGAGTTCATTGGTCCGGAATGGGACGCCGAAGGTGATGAAATCGCTGTTTGGCTGAAGCATAAAAGACATATCTGCGTTGGGTGCGGGTTGAACCAGCCAACGGGTTTCCAACTGCTGTGACCATCCGGTGAAGGGCAATGCACAGCCTACCAGGAACAGAATTGTCAAGATGTGCCCGGTAAACAATTTGAAATAGTTCCAACTGCCTGGGTATTGAACCACTTGACAGAGGCTTTCAGACCTCTGGTTCATTAATATGCGCATGACTCTCTCCTTTCATGTTTGGCAAAATGCCGAAATGAACCGGGGAGAGATCAGATGCGCAGACAGGTGGATTGAGGAATTGGACAGAAACCCTTAGGAAGGTAAAAACCGGACTTAAACCACTCTTCCTCTGAAATCTGAAAAAGAGTAGCGGATTTGCCTGGTTTGATTAAAAGAAGTGTGTTCGACAGCGAAGGAGAGGAGCCGTTCGGGCGATTGGCCTCTTCGGGAATGCAGCCTCCTGAATGGCAACAACAAGGAGATTTCGGTATGTGCTCTTTGTCACAACAGGAACAGCAAAACCCTGATGCGTTCCCTAGTTGCTTCTCATGTTGAGTTGAATCTTTCCCCGGACAATCGAGACAGGGACATGGTTGTACCATAACCAGTGCAGACAGGATCAGGAAGACTGCCACCTTTTTCATGGTTAAAAACAATTAGAAAGACGCCTCCAAATGAGGAAACGTTTCGTAATCACCCCTGTAACGGTCTGTCTGTGATAATCATCCACAACAGGCCCCCGAACCGTCCTTTACCCCTCCTTGACCGCAGCGACCAGGTCGAGGATGGCTTTCTTGCCATCTGAGAAATACATAAGGGTATTCTCACCAGCAAACAGGGGATTGGGGATACCCGCAAAGCCAGGAGACAGACTCCTCTTCACCACAATCACGGTTCTGGCCTTATCCACATCCAGGATGGGCATTCCCGCGATGGGGGAGTTGGGATTATTCCGCGCATCGGGGTTCACCACATCATTTGCGCCGATGACCATCGCGACATCTGTCTGGGCAAAGGTGGCGTTGATCTCATCCATTTCCTTGACTTTTTCATAGGGGATACTGGCCTCCGCCAGGAGGATATTCATGTGTCCGGGCATTCTTCCGGCTACTGGATGGATCCCGAATTCGACTTCGATTCCCCGTGATTCCAAAAGGTTCGCCAGATCTCGCACCGCATGTTGGGCTTGTGAAACCGCCAATCCGTATCCAGGAACAATCACAACCCTTCGGGCCGAATCAAACAACATGGCGATTTCCTCTGGAGATGTGGCTTTGATCTTTCCGCCATAGACATCATCTTCTGCTGGTCCGCTCTGAACCGCACCCAATCCCCCAAAAAGAACATTCACGAGTGAGCGGTTCATGGCCTTGCACATGATTTGACACAGGATGATCCCCGAAGCGCCGACCAAAGCTCCGGCAATCACCAGGCCGTTGTTGGATAGCACAAATCCCGTCGAGGCTGCCGCAAGTCCTGAATAGGAGTTGAGCAGGCAGATGACCACGGGCATGTCTGCTCCACCGATCGCAATGACCAGAAGTACACCGAGAACCGCCGAGACAATACACAGGAGCCAGTAGAGGATTGTGAAGGAGGGATATTCCACCACCAGCCATCCCAGGCCAATGGTTGCCAGCGCAAGAGCGATGCTGGTCAAGTGACGGTGCTTGAGCAAAACGGACTTGTCACCGATCAGGCCCTCAAGTTTTCCATAAGCCACCAGGCTTCCCCAAAAGGTGACTGAACCGATCAGGCCGGAAAAGGCTGTCGCGAGTGTCTGTTGAAGGATCAGATCTTCAGAATGGAGCTTCCACTTGGTCAACTCCGCCCCTGCCACAAGAAGTGAGGCTCCTCCTCCAAATCCGTTCAGGAGAGCGACCATCTGAGGCATCGCGGTCATCCGTACTTTCAAAGCCAGCACCACTCCGATGACTGTCCCCACAATCATCCCCGCGATGATGACTTCGTAACGGATGATTTGCCGTTCAGTCAACGTCGCCACGATCGCGATCAGCATGCCCAGCGCGCCGATCAGGTTCCCGCGCACAGCAGTGCGAGGATGAGCAAGCCGAATCAGGCAAAGGATGAACAGGATTGATGCAACCACATACTCCAGATTCACAAGCTCCATCGACTGCATGGTTTACTCCTTCTTCCTGAACATCTGGAGCATCCGGTTGGTGACAACGAAACCGCCCGCCACATTGATCATCGCAAAAACAACCGCCACGAATCCCAGAACCTGAACAAACCAGTGGTCGGTTCCGGCCGCCAGGATCGCCCCGATAATCGTGATTCCCGAGATCGCATTGGAACCCGACATCAGCGGGGTGTGGAGAGTGGGAGGTACCTTGGTGATCACCTCGAACCCCACGAATGTCGCCAGGATAAAGATGGTAAACAGTGAGACGATATCAGCTTCCATGAATGCCTCCTCCAAGGCTTAGAGATTGTTATCAACTTGTTTGAGTCAACCGGGGATGAACCACCATACCGCCCTGTGTCACCAGGGTCTCCCGCGTGATCTCATCCTCACGATCGATGACCAGTTGGCCTTCCTTGATCAAATGAAGAAGGAAGGTCTGGATGTTTTTTGAATACATCTGGCTGGCGTCATGGGGCACCATGGAGGGGAGGTTTGTGGGCCCCATCAGGATCACCCCCTGGCAATTCCAGGTTTCCCCGGGACGGGTCAGTTCGCAGTTACCCCCATGTTCCGCGGCAAGATCGACAATGACCGAACCGGGTGCCATCCCGGCCACCATTTCACTGGTTACCAGAACCGGTGCTTTTTTGCCCGGAATAAGAGCCGTGGTGATGACCACATCGCTTTCGGCAATGGCGGCGGAGGTCATCTCCCTCTGTTTCTTATAGAACTCCTCGCCGAGTTCCTTCGCATAACCCCCTTTATCCTCGGCACTGGTAGAATCAAGTGAGATCTCAAGGAATTTGGCTCCCAGACTCTGTACCTGTTCCTTGACGGCTGGGCGGACATCATAGGCTTGGACCACTGCCCCTAAACGGCGTGCGGTAGCGATGGCCTGGAGTCCCGCTACACCCGCACCCATCACAAAGACCTTGGCAGGTGCGATGGTTCCTGCAGCGGTCATGAGCATGGGAAACATTTTAGAGAGTTGTTCTGCCGCCATCAGCACCGCCTTGTAACCCGCAACTGTAGCTTGTGAGGACAGGGCATCCATCGATTGGGCGCGGGTGATACGGGGAACCAGCTCCATGGAAAAGGACGTAGCTCCTGTGGAGGCAAGTTTCTGGATTTCTCCAGGTTCAGAGAGCGGTTCCAGAAAAGCAATGACGGTGTGCTTGGATGTAAGTGATGTCAGGTCCGCTGTTCCTTTACCATGGTTGGCACCACCAGCGCGGACTTGCAGGATCACATCAGCTTTCTCAAACAGGCTTTCACGGGTTGGCTCAATACTCCCCCCCTTTTCCTGATAGGCTTCATCTGAAAAACCAGCGTTTACTCCAGCGCTGGTTTCCACAAGAACCTCCAGCCCGGCCTTCTTGAGGGGGGGGATTGAGGAGGGAATCAAGGCCACACGGTTTTCCCCCGGGTAGGATTCTTTTGGGACACCGATGATCATAGTTTCCATGCCATTCTAACGAGATTGGGAGGGTAAGGCCTTTTTCAAAGCCCCACCTTCAAAGCCTTATCCTATCTGAGACTTCAGTTTTGGTCGACTGGCATTTTCCAATTTTGTATAACATATTTAATTTACCAGGATTGACTCACCAATCATTATCGAAGGGATGTGACTGACCCATTGGACTGAATTCACGGCTCCAGGAAAGGCTGTACCTCCACATAGTTCACGGCAATCTTCTGCCCAACCGGGCCCCCGGGTTTGTGGGGAGAGGCCCAATCGGACAGTGTCAGCGTTGAAGTCCCTGGCTTGGCGAGGAAGACGACACGATAATAGGTGAAGTATGCGGGGTGATCCTGATTATACTCACCCAGCGTGTGTGCATAGCAACTGGGATATATTGTCTGAAATGAGAGCTTGTCGATACGTTCTGCATTTCCAATCTCGATTCCGATCGTGATCTCCTGTTTTTGTCCGAGATGTTGGATATCCGCCGCGATCAGCTTGAGTGAGTAAGCCCTTCCCGGTTGGAGATTCGCGATAGTTTGCGTGATCTTATTGGGGGATTGGCTCGATCGGGTGAAAACAGCAAAGTGGTCACCCTGGGGAGTCCGAGGATAACGTCCCTGAAGCCAGCTGAATCCTTCCATGTGTCCTGGCAGGATGCTTTCCTGTCCAGCGGGCTGAACCTGCCAACCCTCCAATCCCTTGTCAAAATCGGGATTCTCCAGGTGGGTCAAGTAATACGGATCCTCAGTGAGCCTGTTCGTGTGACCGTCAATAGCGTAGTGACGATAGAGCCGGTGGGCCCAGCGGAGAATCTCCTCGTCGGCGTAACTTGAGCTGTATTCCATGATCCCGGCCAGTCCCCAGAATGTGGGATCATTGGCCAGCAGGTGGAATTGCATGTCCATGTAGACTTTGAGGTCCCGAGCGGGGTTTGTGTTGAGTGTTTCAGGAGGTGCCGAGAGGAATCCCAGGCAATAGATCAGGTGTCTCTCAAAATCAGGAAAAAAGGACTTCCAGGAGTTGAGAGAGGCTTGAAGCGAGGTCAGAAGCCATTCTTCCGCAACTCGTAGGTTGGGCTCCTCGGGGAGATATTTTTCCACCGCGAACAGGTCGCCTCGATCAATCAATGCCTGACAGAAAGCCTTACTCTCGGGATCGGTCATCTCGTAAAGATCTCCGCTGAAGGCATAGAAAGTTTTTCCGTTGAACCTCGGATCGGAGATGAGAAGCCGGTATGCCTCGTGCCATACCTTGTATTGCTCAGGGCTCCCATGGATGAACTCATCAACAATGATTCCGCTGACACGTGGATCGAAAAGCCGGGGTGTGCTGATCCAGACATCTCGTATTGAGTCGGGGGCAGGGAGCGGACCACTGATTCCTGGAAGCCCACTGTTAACAATCCACTTACGTCCCTCCCGCCACCATGAACTCAGGATCTCCTCGGTCACTCCTCCCCCGGTCACCAGGGTGTTTACATGGGGGAGAACATACTGTTCCAGGAACATCCAGTCGTAAGATCCTTGAACAGCAAGGTGCGGTGTGCAGGGGTAATAGGTGTAGGCCAGCTCCGGAATGGCGCGGACTTGAATCCGCACCGGTTGATCTGTGTACACGGAAAGCGAGTGAGTTCCCATCGGCAACTCCCGCATGGCTTCGAGATTCCCAGTTTCCGGCTCCCTTCTGAGTACAAGGGAATCGGTGGAATCATCGAGAAAGACGGTGCACGGGCCAGTTGAGGCTCCCTGGGATATCGAACTCAGAGAAAGAAACACCCAACCTTGGCGTGGATTGACAATGGATACCTCGGTGGTGGCTTGAGCAGGAACCTCTCGATTGGCCAATTCAGTGACCAGATTGTTCAGCGTTTTCAAATCAGGATGCCCGGGCCATTTGGGCTTACCTGGCCATTGGATCAGGCGTGTTTGAAGGTAGACACGGTCTTCCTCAACAACCTTGACCCTCAATTCAAAAGTGCAGGCATTGGGAGACGTAGAGATTTCAAAAGTGGTTTCACCCGTGAGCTGGTCAGACATTTCCATTGTCCGGGTGGAGGAATCCACCGGGCAACCACTTTGGGAATGGAGAGATAACTCCACTTTCTCATTCTCGCGTTCGTTCCCCAAGGAAGTCAGATCCCAACGGGCTTTAATCAGATGGCGTTCAAAGTCGAGGACCGTGCTGACGGGAGGAAGCGATGGAAGCTGAGCGGTATTGGAGGTCAAACAGCAAGGCAGACGTTGCAACCCTCCGCTGCCAACCCAATCCACGACACGCAGGGCAAGGAGATTCCGGGCTCCGAACCGGAGATGGGAGCTCACTTCCGTTGCGGTGGATGAATTGGCCACTGAGTGGTCCAGGGGGCGTCCAAAGGATTTGATCCGGATGCCATTGACATACAGCACATACTCATCATTAACGCCACCGAACATCAACCAGACCGGAATACCGGTCCATTCGTCGGGTATATCCACCCAGCGCCGGTACCAAGCCGGGCCATCCAGTTCGGCATATCCTTGATCTTCCCACCGTGATCCTGCCTGGAGGATGGGCCAGGTATTGTCAGGGAAATCTTCCCGGTACCAGGTTCCGGTTATACCCACGTTCTCCGGATCCGGACAAAATCGCCAATTTCTGGATAGATCGATGGTGGACAGAGAGGACCCACAGGCTGGGAGAAGGTAAAAACAAGTAAACAGGAAGCCAAGAGACAAGCGCATCATTCAATCCCCCTTAAGAACAGTGACTCACGATGGCTTCAGGCAGCTTTATGGTTGAGAACTTCGGATAGGATATTGAGTAATTCTTTGGGACGATAGGGCTTCTGGATGAACCCGGATGATTGATTTTCACTGTGACCTTCGGCAATATCAACCTCGCAGAACCCGCTGGAAAGGATGACTGGTACTGTGGTTGATAAAGCCCGTATCTGGCAGAGGGCTTCAGTTCCGCTCAGGTTCGGCATGGAGAGATCCAGAATGACTGCATCGATTTCACCGTTCAAGGATTTGAAATGATTAATTGCTTCAACACCATCGCTTGCGGTGATGACGCGATATCCCCCTTTTTTCAAAACACTCTCCACAAGGATTCTGACATCTTCTTCATCATCGGCTATCAGGATTGTTCCGGAACCCAGGCCCGAATCAGGCTGGCTATGTGAAACAGCAGGAATGGCAGATCTTTCCCTGGCGGGGAGGTAAATGACAAAAGTGGTTCCGGAGCCCTTCAAGCTACGAACACGAATCCCTCCCCCATGGGACCGGATGATGCCATGCACAGCGGCCAGGCCGAGACCATGTCCGGTGACCTTTGTTGTAAAGAATGGATCAAAAATTTTTTCGATGGTTCCCTCGTCCATTCCACACCCGGTGTCCGTAACCTCGATGGTGACATATTCGCCGGGTTCGGGAGAGAGAAGCAGTGGGTCTGATTGGTTTTTTTCAGCTAAGACTGTTTCTGAACCCGAGCGGATATGGACTGTTCCGCTTTCCTCGCCGATCGCCTCCGCACCATTAATTACGAGATTCATAATGACCTGTCGGATTTGTGTGGGATCGCCCTCAACGAGTGGAATGGTTTCCGGAAGATGACAAGTAAGATTGACCTTTTTGGATAACGAGGCGCCCAGGAGTTTCATGAGCTCTCGTGTCGTTTCGTTGATGTCGAAGCAGGTTCTCACGAGATGCCCCCGTCCCGTATAGGCGAGCATCTGGTGGGCCAGGTCCGCGGCTCGTTGGGTGGCAGCATCAATGCTCGCCAGGTTTTGACGTACCGGGGAGTCCAGAGGAAGCCGGTCATAAGCGAGGTTCGCATTGCCCATGATCGTTGTCAGCAGATTGTTGAAATCGTGGGCGATACCACCTGCAAGAATCCCCAGGCTTTCGAGTTTCTGCCCTTCCAGCATCTTTCGCTCCAAGGTGGATTTTTCCTCCTCGGCGAGGGCACGTCCAATTGCCAGAGAGATTGCTGCCGCGGCGGAGCGAAGCGGACTCTCCTCGGTAACTCCCCACTCCTTTTCACATAAACAGTCATCAAAGCGTAGGAAGCCATACCATTTCCCCCCTGCCATCAGTGGGAAGATCAGGATGGACAGGACTCCATCTGGTTCGAGAATCTGCCTTTCGTTTTCAGGAAAATCTTTTACCACTCCGCTGACTGTCTGATTCTGTTTGAGTCTGTCTGCCCAACGGGACAGAAGAGGAATCCAGAGGAAACTCTGTTCAGGGAGGAAAACGGTCCCTTGTGAGATCCCCTTGGCACACCATTCCACTTTTTTACAGATGAAGGAATTGCCATCGGACGTTTTCCGGATTTCGAAAACCGAGACACGGCTCGCTCCCGAGATCTGGCCAAGCCTTGGAAGAATCCGCTCGAACAACCCTTGCATCCCCGGGTGCCCAAGCAGTGAGGCTTGAATCTCAGCTAGAAAGGAAAGATGACGTTCTCTTCTCAGGAGGGTTTCAGCTGTTTCTCTCCTGGAGGTGATATCACGCCCATCACCTTGTACTCCCACGATGGCCCCATTGGAGCTTGCTACTGCCACAAGGTTCAGCGAAAGCCAGCGCAGCTCCCCGCTGGAGTGGACAAATCGGATTTCCAGATCTGTCTTCTGTGTACCAGTAAGCACCTCATCAAATGAAGCCTGGATCACCTCTCGATGTGCAGGATCGGTCAGGCTGAAAAGGTTTCGACCTTGAAGGTCTTCCGATCGGAAACCAAGAACGGATTGGCCAGCATTATTCGTCAACTCAATCGTTCCCATGCTGTTGGTTTCGAAGATCCAGTTGGGGGTGAGTTCCACAAGACGGCGATAACGTTCCTCACTGAGTCGTAGTTGTCCTTCGCTGATATGAGCATTTTGTTCGTTTCGATGGGCGCTCACCGAAAGCAGTGCCATGGCCCAGACAAAGGCACAATACCCCAGATCAGTCAGGCTCGTGTCGATTGCCACAGCTGCCTGGTGAGCCTTGGCTTCGAATCCATTGGACCTCAGGAGATCTTCAACCCATCCCAGCTCGCAGACCTTCCCAGCCAGAAGGAATAACCCTCCGGCGACAAAAAAATGAAAAGGACGGCTGCCCCCATGGTTGGTCCAGACAATGGAGATGAGGCTGACAGCAAGGATTCCCGTGGCGAGTGCATTGAGGACAAATGGGATGGGTAAATATGGAATGCCGAATGCGCCAAAGAGATTGGCGATCCCAAAACATGCGGCCCCCATCACGGCAGCGAAAGCCGCTATCCGTTGTTGACGGGTGCTCCGGACCAGAACCAACTGCGATTGGGCTTGAGGCGTCACATTGACAAAGCCAAAAGGTCCAGTGGCTGAAGGGGAGTCTCTCTCCTGAAGCCAGGGTACACTCCGATGGAAAACTGGACTCTCTCCGCGATCAGGCCATGCTCCTTTTCAGTCTGCCTCCCAGCCGCCCTCAGCCTACCGGTCAAGGACTCTTAACCGGTGAATAAGTCCCGCATTCACTCCTTTAAGGCATTGACATGCCAACCGTTTCATCGAGTCCCTTTCTTCCTTCAAAGAAACACGAATCCACTAAGAAATGGATAATATCTCGTTGCGAATGGACGCAAACGATGGATCCATTTCTTTGTGGAAAGGGACTGGGAGGATGGTGGTGAGGTTTTGACACGGGCCTGCGTCATGAAATGGGGTCTGGCACGGGATCTTTTGTTTTTGGGTGGAAT
>CAYZUX010000142.1:0-15688 GCA_964481775.1 uncultured bacterium
GACCTGCTTGAGGTGGCCGCGGAGACTCCGTTGGACCATTTGCTGGTGGAGACCGACTCCCCCTATCTTGCTCCAGAGCCTCACCGTGGCAAACGTTGTGAGCCTTGTCATGTGGTCCACACCGCACGGAGAATCGCTGAGAGGCGGGGGATCAGCTACCAGGAACTGGAAGCGCGGGTGGAGGAGAATCTGAACACCCTTTTCCCGCTGTCTCCCTAAAAAGAATCCTGCTTTTCTCCGGCGGTTTGCCCCTCGAAGATCCGTGCAGTACGGATCTGCTCCAGATAGTGCTCATAATTACGACGGGTTTCCCTCAAACTGTCGCCACCGAATTTTTCCAGCATGGCGTCCGCCAGGACAAAGGCAACCACCGCTTCAAGGACCACTCCTGCAGCGGGGACTGCGGTCACATCAGAACGCTGGTAGGTGGATTGGGAGGGCTCCAGGGTTTTCATATCAACCGATTGAAGGCCCTTCCGTACCGTGGAGATGGGCTTCATGGCCACACGGACCACCAGGGGCATCCCATCCGTCATCCCCCCCTCCAACCCCCCTGCATTGTTGGTCAGACGTTTGAAGTCTCCATCGATACAATGAATCTCATCATGGGTCTTGGATCCACGTCTGCCAGCAGCTTCGAATCCCAGACCAAATTCAACCCCCTTCATGGCCTGAACTGATAAGACCGCCGCTGCGATCCGGCTGTCGAGCTTCCGGTCCCATTGGACATGGCTTCCCAATCCGATTGGGAGACCGGTGGCAACGATCTCCAGAACTCCCCCCAAGGTATCCTTTTCGCGGGTCACTTCATCGATGTGGGTGACCATTTTTTCCGAAGCTTTCGGATCGGCGCAGCGTACCGGGGAGGACTCAACCCGTATACGCAGCTCGGCGAGGTTCACATCAGGGGGAGCTGTTGGTGCTGAAATTTCACCCAGGCGGACCACATGAGAGAGAATATCGACACCAAACTCTGAGAGAAACTTGCGGCAGACAGCTCCAAGTGCCACACGGGCCGTGGTCTCCCGCGCGCTCGAACGTTCCAGGATGTCACGGATATCCTCACGGTCGTATTTGAGGACTCCCACCAGATCCGCATGGCCGGGGCGTGGACGGCTGATGAGAATCGAGGGATCTTTGTCCTCAGCTTTGGTGGACATCTTGGCAGCCCAATTGGGAGCATCATCATTGGCAATCCAGAGCGTGATGGGACTACCCAGGGTTTCACCCCAGCGCACCCCAGAATGGAACTCCACTCGATCCTTCTCGATCTTCATGCGTCCACCACGGCCATAACCTCCCTGGCGTCTCTCGAGATCAGGATTGATGTCCGCTTCAGACAGGGCCAGTCCAGCGGGCAATCCCTCCAGGATGGCTGTAAGGCCAAGGCCATGGCTTTCTCCGGCAGTAAGGAAACGTAAGTGTCCCACACTTCTCTCCTCTTGGTTCTCTACGATGTACGGTTGGCGGCCATAGGTTGCCATGAATCAGAAAGACTTGGAATCATGCCGATTCCAAGGGATCTGAACCACTTCCACGCCTGATGGGCGGGTAAAATCTTTGTAAAAAACATGCTTGACATCTCTCTGTCAAAGTATTCAGCTACTCTTCAGAGTCATCTGATGGAGGTTGTGGCCATTTTCTGTGGACTCAGCCTTTAATCGGTTTTTCCGCCCGAGCTTTTCTCCGCCCAAAGACTGTAATTGGCGTTCTCGTTGCTCACCTGTGTCTTTGGCCTTTTATTTCACAGGCCCTTTCGAACTCTCTGCAAGCAGGAGGAAGGGAACCATGACGGCCCCCAAGCATGTAACCGTTCTATCTGTACTTGTGATCATTTCCATGGTCATGTCAGCTCAGGCAGCATCGCCTGAAGGCCTAACCATCGGAGAAAAACTCTCTCTGAAAATCCCCGATAATCTCAAGATCGCCGGAGCCCGCGAGGGTTATTTCTACACCCATGGACCGGTGCAGGTCTCAGCTTATGCATTCCCCTGTGTCATTGTCATCCGGGATCCTTCCAATCCCGCAACACCGGTTGCAAGCGGAACCGCCATTGCCGGGAATCCAGTCTATGAGACCAACATTCCCGCTGGCTTCTATTACATCAACACCACCCAGGATGCTGCTGTTCTGGTGGGGGTTTCGGATACCCGCAAGTGCAATGGTTATTATCACTATCGTTTCACCGGTGAACCCTATGGCGAGTTGGCGGAGAGTGATGTTTTCTATCTCCGTACGACCAATGGCTGTGAAAACAAGTGTTTCCTCTTTGCCCCAAATGGGGCTTCCACAGGATTTACCTGTTGTGACTCGATTTGCCTGGAATCCTGTGGTGTCAACTTCGATCTCGATTCCTCAACGGACTATTTTGTTTTCGATCCGGGGAACATTACCGGGTACCTTGAGGTACAGACCGGTGGAGATGTGATGGCCCTTGCCAGGGATGATTCCGGATACTTCGTTCCACCTCATCCCAGTACCACCACGGATTACTCTTATTACTACACATACCAGGGGACTGATGACGACCTCAATATCCACAGCTTCTCGGATGGAACCAATTATCAAATCCTGAGTCTTCAGACCAATCCTACAACCGTGATCACATCTGGAACATTGAACGAGGGGGAAACCTACACACATGCAGGTTCGATCATTTTTGGCCGTCAGGTCGTCAGGGTAAGAACCACCAAGGGCCAAGCCTCGGTCTCAGTTTTGGGAGGCAGCACCCAGGACAACACCAACTACATGACCTATGTACTCGATCCCAATGGCCACATGCAGGGGAGCGATTTTATCACAAAAAGCCACTTTGGAGGTTTCATCTATGTCTGGGGACTCCAGGATGGAACCCATATCGAGGTCAGGAATGCCTCCACCCAGGCTTTGAATGCAAGTTATCTCCTCAACCAGGGCAATGTGATGAATGTCAACCCAGGAACAGGAACCTGGAGAATCCGTGCCGATAAGGATGTCACGGTATGCGTTGGGAAAGGTTATGGAGCAGCTTTCATTCCTCTCACTGCAAACCCGACTGGCTCAACACCTTTCCCACCCGTTATTGCAGGAGTGAACTGGGCTCCCTTCTATCCGCGTACTTCAGATAGCACCCTGCATGTCCGCTGGCTCACCGATGAGAACTGCACCTCGCGTCTATCATACCGGATAGGATCAGGAGCCTGGCAGGAGGCCTCTGTTGCCGGTTACAGAAGCGAGCACCAGATCAATATAGACCTTTCCTCAATCAGCGATGAAACACTTATCAGATTCAAGGTCCATGCGACTGACCAATCCGGAAGCACCACCACGGATGATAACCATGGCGCGAATTATCAGGTGACAGTCCGGAAAGATGCTCCCGACTTGTCTGTGACTCTCAATAACGTGATCAACCGGGGAAATTACGAAACCCTCCAGTTCCATGTGATCAACAATGGTGCCGGGACTGCCAACAATGGGATGCTCCACTGCCGTCTCTACGGGATGCAGCCCTTCAGCGCGGGGGTCAACTCCAGCTATTCCAGTATCGCCTCGAACCGCATCGATCCCTCTGTTCCCATCCCGAATCTGGGGCCTGGTGACGCTCGCTATCTCAGCCTCGATGTAATGCCGTACTTGAGTCACACCGGATCCATCGACTACAGGATGACAACCTGTACCACGGATGCCGAAGATGATTGGGGGCACAATTACCACCAGAATCACCCGGCGGTATCCCATGATTGGAATGATACTACGGTGGAGAGTGGGTTGTTGAATGCTGATTATGTGATTCTGGCCAACCTTTCACGCTTTTATTCAGTTCACAGTCCCAACGGTGATTCCGCTCAAGCAGTTCCACGCGGGATGGCCCAGTTCGCCAATGAAAGAGATGCAACGCTGGCGTACATCAGTTCGGGTGATCCGGATGTCATCCTTGATTACATTCAAGGCCGGTTCCATGGGAAGGTTCACGAGGCCTGGAGAAATGGTGGTTACCTCCTCCTAATCGGTTGCAGTGCTGTCATGCCGGCATTTGGTTGGCACCTAGAATGTACATTCTATGATTCCTTTGACCTGTGGATGAGTGATAACACCTATGCCAACCTCGATGAAGATGGACACTATACCCCTGAACTCTGCATTGGCAGGATGACAGGAGATACTCCCGATACCTTCCTGTCCTTATTCACAAGGGCACAGACAACACCCTCTTTTGATAAAGCCCTTTCCATCTCCGGAACAGGCGATGGCGAAGGGACTTTCTCAGACAACGCCGAGGAATGCAGTGAACGCCTGGATGTACGCTATACAGATTCTCCCTTCTTCCGATTAAATAATTTCGCGGCTGTTGACCGGCTGGGAGTTTACCAGGCCAATACAAACAACACCGACTTCCTCTACTACCGCAACCATGGCAGCGTTGATGGCTGGGACTCTCTGGCAACCTGGGATGTCGCGAGCCTCAACTTTGGTGGCAAATTTCCCATTGTCTACTCTAATGCTTGCCTGACAGGACAGATTCAAACCGGGGGTAACCTTGCCCATGAGTTCCTCTCCCGGTGTGCTTCGGTCTTCATTGGGGCGACTCAGGTTTCACCTCGCAGTGAGAATAACAGCCTGGGGAACAAGATCACGGCCCGTCACCGGGACGGTTCCACCATTGGGCGAGCTTTCAGGAATGCCAAACGGGATCTGGCGGGTGATATCCATTGGTATACCCTGTGTATCAATGACATGCAGATCAAGAAAGAGATTCTCATGTACAACCTCTATGGAGATCCCGCTCGTGGTGGTGTCTCCAAATCAACTGAAGATAAAGCTGTCTATGATACTCCCATGAAGGAGTTTTCGATCGAAATCCCCATGTACGTTACCTCCAAAGGCATGGATGGTTTTGACCATGTCACGATTCCCGATCCGGAGCATGGTGACCTGTTACAGGCAATCAATGAATCCATCGTTCCGGTCTATCGTTGGAAAGCGCTGTATGCGCCGGGAGTTCGAGTCAACAAGATCACGCTCAATTCCCGTGGCGGGAAGTCCACCTCCTCGGGTCTCATCCTACCCTTGGCGTGGGGAAGTGAGAAAAAAACTCCCGGGCCAGGGGATGTCCCCTCGCCAGGTGTGTTTCCGCCCGATGCGTTCCATTGGACCGGAATTGAAAGGCCTGATGGCGCTCTCGAAGTGGTGCTGACTGTCCATCCCTTCCTCTATAACCGCGAGACATTGGAGGCCACCTACTATCAGAACTTCCAGTTTGCAATGGATGCGGCCTCCTCCAAAGTTTCCATCCTGTCTGTGACTCCCCTTTATGAATCCATGTCTCTGCAAAAAGGTCAGGAATTCAAGGTTGATCTTTACAATGGGGAGAGTTCAGTTCAGAAGGTCAACCTTTCGATCGATATCACGAATATGGGAACCAATGAATTGGTCCAGGTTCTCAAACTGAATGGAGTTGAAATCGAACCAGGCAAGACACGGGGTGTGAATCTGACCTGGCTTCCCGCGGCGCTTGAGCCCACGGGATACCTGGCCACAGTCAAGATCGTGGATGCCAATACAGGTGATGAGCGGGATGTGGCCTATGCTCAGTTCCGCATGGGAACCTATGCCCTCACGACCACCACCTTCGAGATGAATTCCTCTTCCGCCGGGTATGTCAAGCTGAATGAGGATGTCACCCTGTCCATGGAGGTCCGTAACACAGGCGATATTCCCAACAGTGTGACCTCCCATCTCCAGATCAAACGGGTGAGTGACAATGCAATTATTCAGGAGTGGCAGTTTTCCAAGGAGACTCTGCTGGTGGGAGATAAATTTGGATGCTCCCAGGTTTGGAATACGGGTGAATTGCCCGGCGGGAAATACCAGTTTGTCGGGTGGAGTGTCCATCGTGGCGGGACAGCCGGGCCCCATGTCATCTCCTTTGACCGTGTACGCCCAATGAGGATGGGCTGGTGGCTGCCCAAAGATGTCTTCAACCGTGGTGATAAGATCATGGGAACAGCGAATCTGTATCGAGAAGATGGATCGGTTATCGGCCTTGCTGATGGTACTGCGCTTGGAATTATTCGATCAGATTTGACATTCCTCTCATTCCCACCTCTTTCGGCTCATATCTGGGCGCCCAATTACTCAACCTCGTTCATTGTGAACGCTGCGGAGTCGCGTGGGGTGTATGGGATTCTTTCAACCGCCGAAAAGACCGGATATCAACCGGCTCTCGGTGGACGCTGGTTTGTGGTGGATGATGAGGGCTTTACAATGACCGCCAACCCCTCCGTGGCGATTGCGGATGGGATCTCGACCGTGACCATCACCAGCAGTCTGGTCCAGGATGATGGGATCACCATCCCGGATGGGAGTGAAATGACTCTCTTCCATTGGACCGGAAGCCTGGTCACTCCGGATTCCAATCCCTCCCTGGGGGGTCACCAGGTGGCTTCCTCAGGAGGTCATTTTGAATTCGAATACCGTGCTCCAACCAGTACCTCACTGGATGCCTTTGTTTATGGCACTATGGGTGATGCTCAACCCAAGAGTGGTGTCTCCGTGAGGTTCAAAGGTGTGGATTTCAATGAGAATCGGCGGGTCGATGTGCACGATATCCTGAGCGTCCAGACTTTACTTGGAGCGAACCTTGCAACCTCGGAGTATGATTTCCGCATGGACCTGGATGAGAATGAGACGATTGACACCGCCGACAGGAAAGCAGTCGTGGATCGGTGGGGAATGCTTCTGGCTGGTGATATTGTTTCGGATACGATCACGGAATCAATCGGTTCAACCGGAGTGATCCTGCGGCTCCAACCCTCTTATGCGGTCATACCTCCAGGAGGCAACTTGAGCGTTAACCTGGTAGCTGAAGGATTGATCAACCTGGGCGGATATGAGTTTACAGCCACGATGTTGGGGAATGCCTGCTCGTTGTCCGGTCCACCCACGATTTCCCCGCTTCTCAGTTCGACAGGAAACAGAACGACACACCTGGGACCCGTTCCCTCCAAGACCGGGTACAAGGTTGGAGCTTTCGCCACAGGTGGGAATTTGGGGCCTGGTGGCATCGCACTTTTGGGGACAGTCAATATCCATGCGGATTCATTAGGCCAGTCCAACCTCATTCTTTCCTCGGTGTTGTTCTCTTCGATGGATGGCAAAGGGATACCACTCAAGCAGGCCATGCCAGGTGTCTATGTGGTTGGTACTGGAAATCCCACTCCGACACCTCAACAGACTGCCACCTGGACACCTGTTCCCACTGTGACTTCCACAAAGACTCCAACCTTGCCACCTGCTGTGGGTGATACGGATGGTGATGGAGTAGTGAACATGAACGATGTCTTCTTCTTCAGCAATGAGTGGCATTCTGTCCCGGGTGTCAATGAAGAAAGCTGTAATCCAGTCGATGATAATGTAATCGATTCACGGGATCTCTTGCTGCTGCTGAAGGAATGGGGAAAGTGACATTCGGGTGACCATTAGGGAATGCTGCAGATTGAAATTATGCGGTAACAGGAACCAGGCCGCCTATCGCGCGAATCGCCGTCGCATTAAAGGGAGATGTGGCAAAGCTCTGCCAGGCTGCATCACGCATCTGAAATCAATGTCAAATGGGAAATGTTAATTCTTACGACGTGTTGGAAATTGTATTGTAATTAATAATGCCGAAGGAGAAAAATAATGAAGAACAAGAGGAAACTAATTCCTGAAGGATTCACGAGGCGAGATACTTTGAAGATCTGTGGAGTGGCGGTGGGTACTTTGGTCACTGGAAATCCAACGAGCGCTTTTGGAGAAAACGAGGAGGTAAAGAAAACATTCCCTAACGAATCAGAGTCCCGAATTGCTCCCCTGTCCACCAGTGATCTGAGCCCCGAAAGCTTGAAGATTTTGGCGCGACTTCCAGGGAAAGGCCTTCAGGGGGAGGGTTTCCCGTACAATCTCCTAGGCATTCTGATGTATAACCCGGAAACCTTGGAGCCGTTTCTCGACTACTGGGTGACGTCAAAAGCAAAGATGGGGCTGTCGGTCCGTGAGCAGGAGTTGGTCATCCTTCGCATGGCTGTTCTCTATCGCAGCGAATATGTCTGGAAACACCACGTCAAGGTCGGGAGGGAGTTTGGAGTCAACGATACAGAACTCGACGCTATTCGACAAGGTTCCTATGCAGTCTTCTCTGCTGCGCGGGAGCGTGCCCTTCTCGAACTAACTGATGCCTTCATGAACGAGCGGTCTCTTTCACCGAAATTGTGGAACCAAACCAAGGACATTCTCAGTGCAAAGGACTTTGTCGATTTAGTCTCTTTGGTTTCACAGTACGTCCTTTTTGCACTGAATAATGTCTGCCTGCAGGTCCAGCTTGAGCCTGGAGTGGCGGATCTGCCGGGGATCGAGGAATAGCAGCTTGTTGAAAAACTCGTTCTTGCGATGAGGTTATGGATTCCCGCTTTCGCGGGAATGACGATTTCCGAGGGAATTTGCTTGTCTCGTTATTCCCGCGAAAGCGGGAATCCATGGTTACCCCATTTTTCAACAGTCTGATAGAGGTTGGTGAGAATCGACAGGCCGGATGACTGGATAATCGACTTGCGCACATGGCCAAGTAATCCTGACAGGACCATATAGAGTGTGCCTCTTTTTACGTTTCCGGTCCTTGTGTCGGACAGCCGTATGGCGCGTTGGCAGCGGGAATCCCTTATTTTTTATTCGCGAGGTAAAGAATAGTATGAAACTGGAAAAAACATTGAATGATGCACGCATGACCGTTGTGCTTACTGGCCGACTCGATGCCGGTACGGCTCCTGTTCTTGGCGAGTTGGTCGACAGCCAGCTCGAGGACATTACAGAGCTCGTCCTGGATTTTGACGGTCTAGATTATATCTCGTCAGCCGGGCTGCGTGTCATTTTATGCGCACATCAGAAGATGAGGGCAGCCCATGGAAGTATGGTGGTGAAGAATGTGAGCCAGTCAATCGCCAGCATTTTTGAGATGACCGGCTTTGACAGCATCCTGAATTATGAAAGGAAACTCAGGCAACTGTCGGTCACCGGACTGGAGATGATTGCGAAGGGGGCCAACGGTGAATGCTACAAGGTGGATGACGAGACCATCCTGAAATTGTATTTCGATTATGCAGACGAAGCTTCAGCCGAAAAAGAAAAAAAACTGGCGAAAAAGGCCTTTGTGGCTGGAATTCCAACCGCGATTTCCTATGAGGTAGTGGTGTGCGGCAACCGCAAGGGTGTCTTGTATGAAATGCTGAAAGCGGAAACCCTCTCAAAATACGTGGAAAAGAATGTCCATCGCCTGGATGCCGTGGTGGAGATGTATGTCGAATTCTGCAAGCAGATTCATGGCATTGTGGGTGACCCGAACACGTTTCCGGATGCTGTTACGCTCGCTCGTGGTTACATCGATGTCTGTGATCTCTTCAGCGATGGACAGCGAGGAGCTATCAAGGATCGCCTGTTGTCTACTGAAAGGCAAAACACGCTTATCCACTGGGACCTTCATCCGGGCAATATTATGATGCAGGGGGACACCCCCTGCTTGATTGACATGGGGGATATGGCCATTGGCACACCGTACTTCGACCTGGGACAGATCAAACAGGTCCTGCATTATTATGCAGGCATGGGTCTCTGCCAGAAGCTAATCGGACTCGACGACGCGATCGCTCTTCGCATGTGGCCGAGGTTTGTCGCGAGCTATTTCAGCAATCCGGACACGGAGGAGTTGGCGGTGATCGAAGAAAACATCAATTTCTACAGGGCAATCAAGAATGTTTTCCTTTATCTGTGTGGCAGCGGTGGCGAAGCCATGCGTTCATGACGCAAGGATTTCATCTTCCAGATGCTTCCCAGAGACATCACTGAATTGAGATAGGTTTCCCCGCCTATCTCCTGCGTGAGTCTCGGCGCGAATGCGGGAATCCACAGTTACCTCCATTTTCAACAGGCTGCAAACCCAAAAGCTATGGTTTTCAGAGGTTTTCCGTGTGGATCTCGACTCGGTTGACACTGCCTCTGTGATGGCTCTGGCTTGGTTCGCCCCTGGAGAAACCAACGCAGCTCTTCCATGGAGCGGGGATGAATCCCTATATCAACATCGTTGAGGCAAAGGACATTCCCATCCCCGCGTTTGGCCCCATCGGTCCTGAGTGGTAATTGCTGGATGAATAGAGACATCACGAGATCTTAATAATCTTGCCAATCATCGATCCCAAGTGGTGGTTCGGTGGGTGTGGGTGTCTGCGTGGGTACAGCGGTTAATGAGGGTGTCGGAGTCATGGTGGGTGTGGGGGCGATTGGAGTCTCAGTTGGACTGGGTGTCGGGGAGCTTGTCGGAGTTGGGAAATTGTCGGCAACCCCTGGATTCGTAACATCCAAGGGATTTCCGGGATCGGACTGTCCCTGGGTCCAGACTCCATTCGGATCTAGTAGTTCCACACCATTTGTATGTCCATCCTGATCAGAGTCCTTACCAGCAAGTGTGGCTGACCAAACTCTCCCCCCATTGCGGAAATCAGTTCCAAAATCATTCCTTGCGGGAATACTTGCTGTGTGACATGTGAAGCAGGTAAAGGAGCCGGAGTTGGGAATCCGTGGTAGGTATTCCGTTTTGCCTGAAGAGGGATGTGATGACACAAACAGTATTACGCCCGTTATAAGCAGGAATTTTTGGATTGCCTGGTTCCTGAAAATCATGTCTATCCTCCATTTTATGTCAAACATAATATCTTGACATTTGTCAAGTACGATCTGGCAGGGATTTCAATTGCCTTTTTTCTTGTCAGTGTTTTCCCGGAATCTATTTTTTACATCTCTTATGCAACAATCATGTTTTTATCTGTGAAGGCTGTCTGGAAAGTGCGCGGGGGGTGAACGAAAAGTAAAGCACCTGTGGAACTACCAAGCCCTCCTGGATATGGGATCAATCTCCTCTGAATCGTGCGCCCGGCAGTGCGCGTTCACTCAGAGGTGAAAGTCCTCTACAGGCCTGGCAGGAGGAGCTATTAGCCGGACGGCAAGGGTGTCCACCGCAAGGTGAGATCCGAAGGAAGCCGCAGGCAAAGGGCTGGCCCGACGAACAGGAAACACATGTGAGGCGTCGTTGCTGGATGAGAAGGCGCATCTCTAACTTCCGAACCCTGTCCGGAAAGCAACGGCGTAGATGAGGCGGGGAAGGAAACCTGGTTATGGGCCGGTTTCCTTCTCCCAAACAAATATCCTTTCTGAAGTCTTCCCAGGTCATTCATCTTATCCCTTTCACTGCCAGCTGACACCAAACTATTTCTACTCCCTGATCCCGGAACCGTACGTACGGTCGTGTGAGAGGACCGGGGAGGTGAATCCTCCCGCTCAATTAAATCTGTAACTGACTTCCGGAAATGGTGTACGCCTGGGATGGAAGAAAACCGCAAGGCCCGTAAAAATCTCAAGAAGACAGGGACCAGTTTGAGATTTCCGAGGGAGGTTCGGGTGGCGTTGGGGTTTGAGTGGGGGTAGGGCTAACTGGACTCTCGGTGGGTGTAGGAGTGGGTGTTATCGTTGCTGTGGCCGTCGGAGTCGGGAGTCCTTGCACAGCCAGGCATTCCGAGAACTCCGAGGTGTTCCCAGCTGGATCGGTCGCTGTGGAGGTGATCTGAACGAGTCCCGTGATGGAGTATTCGAAATTTTCGGCAAACGTAGAGATTCCATCACTGTCTGTTGTCGTAGTGGCTGATCCAATGAGAGTGTTGCCCTCACCATGTCCTGAATTGTCGCAGTCATCGCTGGCGAAGAACTGCAGAAGGTACACAGTCTCCTTGCCGCTCCGGAGAGTTCCTTCGATAGTGAGCACATCAGAGACAGTTGCTTTCTCCAGAACAGGGTAATTCTGGAAATCGTTGGGGCCTGTATCTGAGTCGATTTCGTCGTTTGCGGTCACTCCATCATCGCCAAGGTCGATGCCAATTTCCACGTTAGAGGATATGGAATTGCTCAGGATGGGGTTCATCGATCCTGAGATGATGGCAACTCCTGCAAGGTTGAATGCTACCGTGTTTCCCTCACCGGAACCGGTGCCACCTAAGAGGTTTCCGGTGGCAGCCTTAATATAGATCCCGGCAGATGCGTTGCCGATACCGGATCCTCCGGACAAGTCCGTGCCAATCAGGTTGCCTTGGATTTGGTTGCCGGTCGCTTTGCTGTCCAGAAGATGAACCCCAAAGGTCCCGTTCCCTGATATCAGATTCCCCGCGCCAGTGGTTGCTCCGCCCACAAGGTTACTCGGAGCGTTTTCCAGGAAGATGCCATCGAGCGAGTTCCCAAGTGGAAGAGTTCCGGTGATATCTGTGCCGATGAAATTGCCTTGGATCAGACAATTACTTGCTTCATCATGAAAAAGGATTCCAGAAAAGCCGTTCCCAGATATGAGGTTCCGTGCCCCCTCCGTAACCCCGCCAATCAGGCAGCCGACTGCTGCACTGAAGTCGATTCCACGGCTCATGTTCCCTAATGCAGCCATGCCATTTAGGTCGGTGCCAATCCTGTTGCCCTGGATAAGTGTCCGCCCCGGAGTGTTTGTCATTTTGAACACACGAATACCATTGCCTCCGTTGCCGGAGATCAGATTGCCTGCATCAGGGGATGACCCACCAATGTAGTTGTCGGAAGCGTCGCTGATCAATACTCCACCGAACCTGTTTCCCAGGCACGCGGTTCCAGTGACATCTGTACCAATGAAGTTCCCCTCGATCCGGTTCCCTTTGGCCAGCGGGTGATTAATCCAGACACCGTACTGGTTGGTCCCGGAGAGGATGTTGGACGGTCCGATCCGGTTCTGCTGGGCATCCTGTATCAGGACCGCATTTTCTCCGTTACCCAAGCTGGCATTCCCAAAGACATTGGTCCCTATCTTGTTCCCGGCAATGGAGTTGTGCTGCGAAAAGGCGACCAGCCAAATCCCGTTCCTCTTATTGCCGGAGATAAGGTTTCCCGCACCAGGCTGCGTTCCTCCAATCCGGTTCTGGTAAGCGGTTTCAAGAAGCACTCCACTGACACCATTTCCAAGCGCCGCTGTACCGGTTGCGTCCGTGCCGATGAAGTTCCCATACACCTTGCAGTCAAATGAGCTCCCTCCGGAGAGAAAGATGCCGCTGGCGGTATTGGCGGAAATGACGTTTCTCGCACCCGGTTCAGTCCCTCCAACCACCAAACCAGCCACCTGACCAAACACTCCGTTGACGCTATTCCCTCGTGGCAAGCTCCCGGATGCGTCTGTCCCGATGTAGTTCCCTTGTATGACATTACCGGCGGATTGTTCACCCCCGAGGATAAAGATGCCTTCCTCATTTGACGAAATCACATTACGGGCGCCCTGATCCATTCCCCCTATTGTGTTGTTTGGTGAATCGAGGATCTCGATACCGGCTCCCCCATTGCCAAATGCTGTCACACCATTAGCGTCCACACCAATATAATTTCCCTGAATCAGATTATTTGAAGCGCCATTTTGCAGCAGAATTCCATTCCCATTGTTGCCGGAAACCACATTTCTCGATCCCCGGTCAGTTCCTCCGATCAGGTTGTTGGATGCGCTGATGATGGAGATTCCATGGCCGTTTCCAGAGCTCCCCTTCAGGATGACATCCGGAGTGGTTCCGATCCCATTCCCCAGAATTCGGTTCCCGTCGGAAAGTGGTCCCTGAATCAGCACTCCTCCATCTATGTTCGAGACGATCGTATTGGCCTTGTAAGCTTCGGTCCCACCGACGATGTTATTGGCTGCATCAATGATGGCCACACCATAGTGCGCATTAGGTGAGAGTATCTTCTGTACATCACGGCCAATATTGCAGCCTTCGATGCGGTTACGGACCGCGTTAAGGCCGGTAATGAGCACCCCATGTCCACCGTTGTCATAGATGAAAGTTCCACTTTGATCCGTAGCACCACCAATCAGGTTCCCCTGATTATTTTCGATAAGAATTCCATTCTGAAGATTGTGGGCGATGACATTGCCCATCTCACGGATCGGACCACCAATGAGGTTCTTATGTGTTCGAATACGGAGACCATGCAGTTGGTTCCTCTGGATGGAGTTTCCTTGGACAACGACTCCGGTGCCGTCCGCAATCCAGATCCCGCTACGGTCATTACCATAGACAAGGTTGCCCGCCTTAAAGAGTCCTCCGAGGATTGTGTTTTTGGGCCATAGGCCTAATGGAGCGGTTTCAACCACAATCCCATCGTGGCCATTCCCTAGATCAACGGGTGGCCCGGGATCGGCGAGTGAGTTACCACCGATGATGTTTCCCTGAATGACTGTCCCGCTTCCGCTCTGGATCCGGACACCCGCCTGGCCGTTTCCCGAAATCACATTGCCCGGTGGACGTCCATACAGAACAGGGGCAGCGGGCATCCCTCCCACCACAGTGGTCTGAGCATCCACGATACGGATACCGTCACTCAGATTTCCCAGGTCGACGGATCCACCTGCATCCGTCCCGATGTAGTTCCCCTTGATCGTGTTGCCGACAGCATTGAAACCTGTAATGGTGATTCCTGTCCCATTGCCCGAGATGACATTCCTCCCCTCGCCATTCGGTGTTCCGATATGGTTGCCCGGGCAAGCAGCGACAAGAACTCCGTTATTCGTGTTAGGAATCGCGGAGGAGCCACTGACATCAGTTCCGATATAGTTCCCAAGTACTTGGGTTCCAGTTGATCCATCGATGATCCAGACCCCATTCCCTCCATTGCCCGAGATGACGTTACGGTCCCCGGAGGTTGTTCCGCCGATCCTGGTACCGGCCGAACCTTTGATGTGGACACCTGCTCCACCATTGCCATGATCGAAAACGCCTTGGATGAGATCGATCCCGATCCAATTACCCGCCACGACTGTGCCATCGCTCTGTTCAAGCTCGATCCCATCGCCACTCCAGCTATTGATGACCAGCCCACGGATAACACTGCCATCCGATCCGGGAGCGAGATGGAGTCCATCCGCTCCGGCACCCGCATTTCCGCCCTGAACCCCGACCCGGTTGAATCTGCCTTGAGTGGTCCCATCGATGGTGACCGGGCGGAGGATGAAGGGGAGCGGAGCAGTCGGATTGATAACGGGGAATAGGGGCAGGGGAAAGGGTGGAGGTGTGCTGGTCGGAAGGTCGAAGAAAATGAAAACTGACTCAGGCAGTGATACGCTGTTCGCCTCGAGGATGGCTTGACGCAGCGATCCGGCGCCACTGTTGTTGGTATTAGTAACAGTGAAAGTAGCACAGTGGGAAACGCTTGTTACAAACAGAAAAAAGGAAGTAACAATGGCCCGTATCATTAGTGCCACGACATTCCAGTTAACTTCGTTGAATTCAGATTACTCCTTCGGACACCAATTGTGTAGAGGGAATTTTACCCTCCCACTCCAGTGACTCCTGAAGATCCCAATTATAATTGCACCCAAAATTATTACGCTTTTCAGTACCACTCTGCTGTATTATTTCATATTGAAGATCCTTGTCTTATACCCCGGCAAAGTTGACTTGACGAAAGAGGTTTCGAATTGAAGATGAAAGACTTAGTGCCTTGTTGAATTGGTCGTGCAACGATTATTGTGATACCAGGAGTGCATTTTGTAGCATGAGAAGGACCAGTTGAAGGGGTGGCGAAAGTGCTTGAATCTGAGTCTTTTCATCCACACAGAAGACCAGTTCACCCTGTT
>CAYZUX010000143.1:0-15634 GCA_964481775.1 uncultured bacterium
GGAAGGGGGGTTGGATAATGGCGTACTGTTTGGCCAGCAGGGGCGGAACCACAGGATAAACATCCACACACAGGATATCCGCCGCCTGGTTGTATTTACGCAGCGTTTCAATCGTGTTCCGGGGTGCATGATTCAAGTACACCGGGTGGTGTGGGTCGAGGCTTTTGAGGTAGCGGTAACCCCGAATGAGTGGATCGGGCAGGACCCTTGCCTTCTCGGCGGCTTCATCTGTCCAGGCCGGCTCATCCACACTCTCCCAGATCAGGAGCGCGGGATGGTCTTTGAATTTTTCCACCGGCTCACGGACAGCGGCTTCCTGTGCTGAGGCATCCTTCTCCGGGAAATCCAGGTTGAACGAAAACCAGGTCATCAATCCCGCCTGTTGACAGGCATCCCACTGCTCAGGGTCCGCCCCCACATGTAACACATTGAACCCCATCGCCGCCACTGACTTGGGATCGCTCCCTTGCGGCCCCGCATAGGCCCCGATCACAAAGACCGGCTTACCCTCCTTGACCAGGAAACCGCCCGGTCCGATTGTCACCTCTCCGCAGTTTCCCATATTGACCTCCAAGATGAGTATCAACGCAAAAAAGATAGCCTTCCTCGAAATCATCTGGAACAGACCTCCTCGATGGTTTTTACACTTCAACCCTGGTGGACAACTGGAATGGGGAGCTTTGTTGGCACTCGATGGATTCCCGCTTTCGCGGGAATGACGAAAGGGGATCATATCCGCTGCTACTCGTCATTCTCGCGAAGGTGGGAATCCATGACTATTGCCTCCAGTTGGCCACAGGAACGAAATCGTAGGCATCTCCGGTGAGTTTGCTACCCCAACGGCCGGAATTGACGCCACGCCCGGTTTCTTCGACCATTCCGGTAGTGACAAATCCTGATGAATCGAGGGCCATCCCATGGCACAGTCAGCCTCCCAATCCAGTTCAGCATCTTTTGCCATTACGGAAGGAGTCTGGCCGGTCATGCCAACCACCTTCCTGGAAAATGGGGAGGTGGATCTCTCCAAGATTCCCTCCATGGTGGACTTCTACCTGAATGCGGGATGCGCGGGGATCTTCGCCGTGGCGGGATCGGGCGAGATGTTTCATCTGTCTCACCCCGAGAGACTGGAGGTTGCCAAGGCTACCCTCGAAGCGGTCAAGGGACGTTCCCAGGTGATCGCGGGCGGAAACTTCGGCCCCGATCTGGATACCCAAGTGGAAGAGGTCCGTCAAATGGCGGCCACAGGTGTCGATGTGGTGGTGCTGATTCTCTCGGCGATACCCCTTCAGTCCAAACCATGGGATGGAGATGAGCTGACCGAAAAAGTCCTGGAGCTGGCCAGCAGGGTCGATTGCCGTTTGGGGATGTATGAATGCCCCACCCCGGAGCATCGCACTCTACGTCCAAAGGACGTAAAACGGATCGCTGCGACCGGCAAGTTCCATTTTATGAAGGAGACTACCGAGGACCGTGACAATGTGGCCGCCAAGGTCAAGGCCGCCGAGGGAAC
The DNA here is from genome assembly GCA_964481775.1 of uncultured bacterium. Taxonomy (GTDB): domain Bacteria; phylum Hinthialibacterota; class Hinthialibacteria; order OLB16; family OLB16; genus OLB16. Next base: position 1,514 of record CAYZUX010000143.1, read on the forward strand.
CCCTCTCAAGATCTTCCCCGCGAGCCTGGCTGTTTTCCTTCAGGAACGCATTCCTGGTGTCGGCGGGTTTAATGGGATTGTCGCCAATGTGATCCCGGAGGTCCTGGTCAAGCTCGACCGTCTCGCCAAAAACAGCCTCCCGTTTGCTCAGCAGATCGAGGAGGATATTCATGCGTTGGAACGTGGTTTCCTGAATGAACTCTACCCCGCCAGCGGTAAAGTGCTTCTGAATATGCGTGGCCTGTCCCTTGGAATACGTGCACGCGCCGGGAAAAACCCGATTCTCAACGATCAACAGCTGGCAGCTCTACAACCCATGAAAGGGGTTATGGAGAAACTGTTGGCGATGGTGTAGGCCAATCAACAAATTTCCTCGGAATACTCTCGAGTGCTCTGTTGGTTGGGTGAACCACAGAAGACCTCACCCCCCCAGCCCCCCTCTCCCGCTGAGCGGGGAGGGTGCTACCACTTCTCCCTATGGAAAAGGGGCGCTGGGGGCGTGAGGTCACCCGTGATGTGGTTGTCCCAAAAACCCTCTAGTCCCTCCCCATAAAGGGTATACACTTACCAGATTGTTGAATGGTGGGGCTGTTTCCACGGCCCCTTGAGTTATCTCCAGGGAGGCACAAGTGCGATGACAATCAATCTGGTTCGCAGGGAATTTCTCAAAGTGGGGGCAGGCGCCTGTGCGTTCTGCCTGGCGGGTGGTGGTTTTTTGGGAGCCAGCGCTGCAGGAGCTCCCATGCTCATCAGCCCTGGCTGCCGCAAGAGCAAAGTGAAGGTCGCCAAGATTTATCTCGGCATTCCCAACGCCCATTGGCCAACCCCCAAGATGGACATCCACAACGAACGGCAACGGTATGAGGATGAGTTCGCGAGTATGAATACTGAATTCGCCGATGTCGACTTCGTGATAAATGAATTGGTCACCACAAAAGAGCAGGCCGAGGCCCTCAAGGATAAGCTTGGTGAAGTGTATGGAGTCCTGGCGATCCATCTCTCGATGGGCGTCTATGGAATGCTCCCAGCGATCCTCGATGCAGGCAAACCCACTTGCCTTTTCGCAGCCCCTTATTCTGGGCATGAGTGGACAGGATTCGGGAGTCTCCAGAAGGAACGTAAGGGCCAGCTCGATGTGATCCTTACCAGTGATCTCAGCCAACTTGCCGTGGGAATCCGTCCCTTCCGTGCAATCCACCATCTACGTGAGGCAAAAATCCTCAATGTGACCGAACGCGCTCTCGATCCCAAGTTTCTCGAGTCAGTTGCCGCCACCTTTGGAACGACCGTGATCCCGGTCAACCTCGCAAGAATGATGTCTGTTTATAACTCGATCCCGGACTCAGCAGCTGAAGCCGAGACCGAGGTTTGGATGAATGGGGCAACCGAGGTGGTGGAACCACCCCGTGAGGAGGTTTTCCGTTCCTGCAAACTCGCTCTGGCTTTCGAAAAGCTCATGGATGAGGAGGAGGCCACAGTCATCACGGCCGATTGTTATGGCAGCATGTACCGTAAGCTTCCGGCCTTCCCCTGTATCGGATTCACACGCATCAACGATATGGGGCTGGCGGGAATCTGTGAATCCGACCTGGAGTCGGCCCTCACTTTTGCCCTTTTCCAGGGGCTCAGCGGACGTCCCGGTTTTATCAGCGATCCCACCATGGATGGAGACAGGATCATCCTGGCCCACTGCCTGGGAACCCGCAAAATGGATGGCCCTCAGGGTGAGGCGGCTCCCTACAAGCTGCGAACCATCATGGAACGCCAGGAGGGAGCGGTGGCACAGGTTAAGATGCGTACCGGTGAAAAGGTCACCCAGGCACGCCTGGTGGGAACTGATTTGTTGCTGTGCTTTACCGGCGAGATCACCGATGCTCCTGATGTGGATCGCGGCTGCCGTACCAAGATCACGGTCAAGGTGGATGGTGATCCGGAAAGTCTGTGGCAGAACTGGTCACATGGCCTTCACCGGGTCACCTGTTATGGAAATATCAGCAAGGATCTCAAACGCTTCTGCGGATACAAGGGAATCAAGTATGTGGATGAGGCTGTGGTGGTCTAAGACACACAGCTGAAGTTATGACGGAGTGGCGGATTCATCCGCCTTCCTGACTGTTCAGGCGAATGAAATCGCCACTCCGGAAGCCTGCCTCCAGCTCGTATTCAACCCTGGTCTGTAATAATCTCATCCGAAACCTACTCACCTGGTTTCACATTCATACTCATTGCTACAGGACGATCATGCCCTACGAACAATTCGACCGCCATCAGATCATCTTCAAGTCACTGAAGGAAAGAAAAGACCGTGCCTTCATCGAACAGGATCATGTCCCTCCCACGGCAAAGCCGGAACCTCTCTCCGAGGTCAGCCAGCGTGTCATCGATGAGACCATCAGCCGCCTGGTAAAAGCCCGTAAGGAGGGCAAGTCACGGATGCTCACCTTTGGGGCACACACAATCAAGAACGGGTTGAGCCCGGTGATCATTCGCCTGATTGAGGAGGGATGGATCACCCACCTGGCCACCAATGGTGCGGGGATCATCCATGACTGGGAGTTCGCCTTCCAGGGTAGCAGCAGCGAACATGTGGCCGAGAATGTGACACGTGGCCAGTTCGGAGTCTGGCAGGAGACCGGCTTCTACATCAACCTGGCCCTGGTGGTGGGCGCTTACCAAGGCATGGGGTATGGGGAGGCGGTTGGTGGTTTTGTTGAGCATGAAGGCTTGGAAATCCCCACCGAAACAGATCTCAGAAAGGCTGTCACCGACAACCTGGACCGATCACCGGGTCAGTCCGCCGCCGCCGCTGACCTGCTCGATGTGGTACGGACTTTTGAACTGGAACCCGGCTGGTTAAAGGTCCCCCATCCCTACAGGCATTTTGGTCTTCAGTCAGCGGCTTACCGTCTCAAGGTCCCTTTCACAGGCCATCCCATGATCGGACATGACATCATCTACATCCATCCCATGAACCACTGCGCGGCGATCGGACGTGCCGCCCAGAGAGATTTTCTCTCCTTCGCCAAAAGTGTTTCCAACCTCGATGGAGGAGTTTACATGTCGATTGGCTCGGCGGTCATGTCACCGATGATCTTTGAGAAATCTCTCTCAATGAGCCAGAATCTCGCCATCCAGAAAGGACAACACATCGACCATCATTTCATGGTCATTGTGGATCTCGCCGAGTCGCATTGGGACTGGCAACAAGGCGAGCCGCCCGAAGAGAATCCCGACTATTACCTGCGTTACAACAAGTCATTCTCACGAATGGGAGGAACGATGCGGTATGTTTCCGCGGATAACCGTGATTTCCTCCTCGCTATTTGCCAGGGGCTTGCAAAGGCATCCTAGTCCATTGACTCGGGGGGCCTATGGAGACCAAGTGGATTCACGCACACCCATCTGGCGGCGGGTCCCTGCTTTCCTGGCCTTCCTCCTCCCGCTGATCGTCTACTCGTTCACCCTGGCCCCCACGGTGACTTTGGAGGACTCCGCTGAGTACTGTGCGGCGGCCTGGACTCTCAGCCCCGCTCATCCCCCTGGTTCCCCCACCTGGGTTCTGCTGGCACATCTGGTGAAGTACATCCCCCTGGGAACCTTTGTTCAACGCACCAATTTCTTTTCGGCAATTTGCATTTCACTGGCCTCGCTCTTCCTGTTCCTGTTGATCAACCGGGTAATGCGGAAGTGGGAAGTGGCCCTGTCTATCGCATTCATTGCAGCCTTTTCGAGGTGTGTCTGGGGTCAGGCGGTGGTCACCTACAACTACAGTCTCAACCTGATGATGGTCCTCCTGTGCCTGTACCTGGCTCAACGCTGGCGCGAGACAGGACGGATTACCTGGCTGGCCGCGGTTGCCTTGTGTGGGGGATTGGGAACTGGAGTCCACCACCTGTTCATCCTCCTCGCACCAGTCACACTGATGTACTCGATATGGGGAAAACTCCATGAAATACTTCAACCAAAACGAATTTTACTGTGCATGACCGCTCTTTGCCTGGGGCTGACAGTCCTCGCTTTTCTACCCATTCGATCTGCACAAAAACCCCCTATCCAATGGGCTTCCATCGATTCACTCTCAAGCTTCTGGGATTACTTCTCACGTCACCTGTATAAAGAGGCGGAGGGTGGGATCTGGTACTCAGGGAAACTTTCTGACTCCCTTCGATTCTGCCTGGCCTTCCTGAAAGGTCTTCCCCGCGAGCAGGGGGGACTGTTGCCTCTTTTCGCACTTGGGGGGATTTTTCTCTGTTGGAAGAGAAACCGGTGTCTGCTTGGGATCTTCGGCTCCATCATTTTATTGAATGTCCCGGTGCTGTTGGCTATGGGCGGCTCACAATTCACTCCCACCTCCGAGTACATCAACCGCCTGTATTACCTTCCCGCCACCACCGCCTTGGCTGTATTTACAGGATTGGGATGGTGGATGGTTGTGGAATGGCTGGTCCGGTTCGCGGGAGGTGTCTCCCAGAGGGGGCTGATACACAAGGGAGGCTCTGGATTCGCCATGGATTCCCGCCTTCGCGGGTATGACGAACCCATGGATTGGTTCAGAAAAGCGTCCATATCGCGAGTGTTGGTTCTCTGTGCTCCTCTGTTTCTTTTGGGTCTCAACTGGAAAGCCTGCGATCGTTCGGACTACTGGATCGCGGAAGAGTATGCCCGGAATCTGTTGCGTTCCATTCCCCAGGGATGCGCGGTCTTTCCCCTGACCAACAATGAGACCTTTCTGCTGGCCTATTGCCGGTTTGTCGAAGGGAACCAAAAGGCCTGGTTATTGGATACCCGCTTCGGCTGGAATGAGAACGAGGTTCCCAAGGGAGTCTTGACCGCCTGGGATGTGGGACAAAGTGCTCCGAATCCGCTTCTGGAGTTATTTACAGGGTCCGAAGCCATCCCCATCAATATCCTGTATCTGATCCGCAAGGGAGAGAAACCAGAAGGACTTGATCAGTTCAGGCATGTTCAGCCGATCGATTATTCTATCCGTAAAGGCCCTGAGCAATTCCCTTATCTCAGTCCTTTCGAACGCATGATCTTTGCCTCTTATTCAGCGTACTATGCTGGCCTCGGCGCACGTTATCATCTCGAAGGCAAGGTGGAAGAGAGGAATCAGGCCTGGAAACAGGCGGAAAACCTCAATCCCGGTGACTCCTACTGCCACTTTCTTCTCGGCAGGATTTACGACGAATCGAAGACCCAATCCATTGAACAGGTACGTTGGCATTACCGGAAGGCGCTTGATACATTCAACTCGGTTTATGATCCTCTCGATACCCGTTTTTATGGAGTAACCAGGGAGATGATCCGGAGGCGTCTGGAGGCTCTGAATGGTGCTGGGATGACACTCCCGGACGATCACTGATAGGCTAACCCAACCCACAAGGAGGTCTTACGATGAGAGGCTTGTTTTTCATTCTGGTGGCAGCGCTCCTGTTCATGCGGACAAGCCCTGTTTCCTTCGCCGCCGAAGAACCCAAAGGCGGCACAAATGGGGACCTGCTCACACGTGCGCACTCCCACAATGATTATGAACACCCACGCCCCCTTCTAGATGCGTTGGAGCAATGCTTTTACAGTGTGGAGGCGGATATCTGGCTGGTGGAGGGGGAGATCCTGGTTTCCCACAACAAGGGGGCTTACAAAGGGTCTTTGAAAGAACTCTACCTGGATCCACTTCAGGAAAGGGTGAATAAAACAGGTTCGGTTCATGGAGATGGGAGGCCATTCCTGTTGTGGATCGATATCAAAGATGTACGCCGGGAATTGAACCCGGCTCTCGAGACCTTGCTCGCGAACTATCCCATGCTGACCATTTTTAGGGATGACACGGTGATAGAGGGACCTGTCACGGTAATCCTCACCGGAGATACCAGATCCAAAACCCGTCATGTGATGTCTATCTCGCCACGCCGGGCATGCCGTGATGGAGACTACTCCAAGGATGATCCGAAGGCTGACACTCGTTGGCCCTGGATCGCCCTCAACTGGGGCAGTCTTTTCAAATGGAAAGGTGAAGGTGAGTTTCCAGCCGAGGAGCGTGAAAAACTGGTCAACCTCCTGGCCGATATCCATGGAAAAGGCCGTAAGGTGCGCTTCTGGGCCAATCCTGATCGAGAGTCATTCTGGAAGTTGGGAATCGAAACCGGAATCGATCTGATCAACACCGACCGGCTTGAAGACCTGCATGATTTTCTGGCGGGTTATAAAAAACAGTGACAATTCAACGTTGACGGCTGCCATTTTGTCTGCGAAAATCAACATTTGAAGGGCAGGAATAGAGTGTGCCTTTTTTCACTCCCCTGTTGATGACGCGGAGAGGATGGCAAGCATGACCCGGATAATCACTGCAATTTTAGTATCCCTGTGTGCCTTGAGGGGAGTCTCAGCGCAACCCGCGGATTACAGCTGGACCTTCGGCAGCGATGGAACAATAGACTACCGGCTGACCGTGGTGTCCTCCACGGATCTGTTCTCAGGAGCCTTACCGGCCGATGACCCCACCATCAACCTCGAGGTGGGTAAACGCTACCAGGTCACCATTCTTGATCCTGTTTTTCATCCCCTCGAGGTGATCGCCAAAGGGGCCTCTTCGGTGAATGACACGGTCCTCCTCGCCCAGGGAGCGACGAGTGGATCATTCGAATCGGATGCCGGTGTGGCCTGGGTGGATGGGAGTGGCGGAGTCGTAACCTTCACGATGACCGCTGATCTTTTGACGGCGATGCAGAACGGAGGACGTATCCCCGGATACCGTTGCCTGACCCATCCTGCCTCCATGCGAGGTAACTTCAACGTCACTGTGGCGCCACAGGACACCCCGACACCCACCGAAACTCAAGAACCTACCTTCACAAACACAGAGACCCAAGAACCGACATCCACACCTACCGACACGGAGGAGGCAACATCCACACCTACTGATACGGAGGAGCCGACTCAAACTCCCACAGATACGATGGAACCTACCGAAACCTCCACCGATACCTCCGAACCGACTGCAACTTCCACGGAAACTCAGGAATCGACACCCACACCCACCGACACAACAGAACTGACTCAGACCTTCACCGAAACACCCGAACCCACAGCGACAGATACATCCACTGAGCAGCCAACACCCACAGACACACTCGAAGCGACGGCAACGCCTTCAGAGACAACTGTCCTTCCGTCAGCGACACCAACAAACACTCCTCGCTCCGCTGACCTGAATGGAGATGGAGTGATCGATGCGAACGATCTTCTCGAGCTGATGCGTCAATGGCACCAGCAAGTAAAGTAGTCATCGACATATACCTTGACTAGACTCGTCCAAGTGATGCGTATACCCCTACCCTTTTTGAGTCTGCTGTTTATTCAAAGTGTTTGCTTTGGGCAGACACCAGATTATCAGTGGACTTTTGATAATAATGGAGTCGCCGATTACCGACTCACTCAAGTCTCCAACCCGGCGGTTTATGCGGGATCGCTCCCCGCGTTAGATCCCACGCTCAATCTGAAAATCGGAAAGCGATACCGGGTCACGATTGTGGATCCGGAGGTAAATCCTTTCCAGGTGGTTGCCAAAGGGACAACGGCACCGGCCGATGTGATTCTGCTTTCGCAGGGTCAGACAACCGGTTCATTCGAAGCCAATGTGGGTGTGGCATGGGCGGATGATGGTTTGAGCTCGAATGGAAAAATCGATTTCACCTTGACACAGGCTCTCGCCGACGCCATGCAGGCCACTGGAAAGACTCCCGGCTACCGGGATGGTATTCACCCTTTCAACATGCGCGGCAGCTTCAACATCCAGCCCGCCGATCCCACCTCTACACCCACACCCTCCATCACCAGAACTCTTACTTCCACACCCACGGTTACCCAGACAGCCACCCCTACCCTCACCCAGACACCCTCTTTGACTCAGACTCCTTCCGTCACGGAAACATCCTCACCCACATCAACATCCACTCCTGCCTCCGCCGACCTGGACGGAAATGGCGTCATCGATGCGGAAGACCTGATCGAAATGCTCAAGGAGATGGGAGATTAGGATTTCCAACTCACGAGTTCTCTCTTGAAGCCAAGAAAGGAAAGGTCCATCCTTAGCTTGTTTCAGACTTGTTCATCACAGGAGGAACTCTCTCGTGCGCCGTTCGATTCTATGTCTCGCGCTTCTGGCCCTAATTCTCTCCCCCGCTTTCGCGGGAAAGGGAACCAGGGAGGATCCCTGGATCATTGGCATGTCCCAATGCAATCTCGGCGAACCCTGGCGTGTCCAGATGAATGCCGATATCAAGAGAGCCGCTTCCGCCCATGACACCATTCAGGTGGAGTTCAAGGATGCCCAGAATGATTCCCTGAGACAGAGAACCCATGTCGAGGAGTTCACCGCTCAGAAGGTGGATGTCCTCCTGGTCTCCCCGCTCGAAGCTGCTCCACTCACTCCCCCCATCCGCGCCGCGCACCAGGCCGGGATCCCGGTGATTGTCCTGGACCGCAAGGTGATCGGAGAGGATTTCACCTGTTTCATAGGAGCGGATAACAAAGTCATCGGTGAAATGGCCGGCAAGTGGATCGCGGAAAGGCTGAAGGGTGCCGGACTGGTGGTCGAACTCAAGGGCCTGATGACCTCGACTCCCGGCCAGGACCGTCACTCCGGATTTCTCAAGGGAATCCAGGGAACCCAGATCCTGATTCCCTTCGAGGCGGATGCGAAATGGCTGGAGCCGAATGGACGCAAGGAGATGGAATCCGCGCTCGCGCGTCTGCCGAAGGTGGACGTGGTTTATGCCCACAACGACCCCATGGCGCATGGGGCCTATCTCGCTGCCAAGGCCACTGGACGGGAGAAGGACATTGCCTTTGTCGGCATTGATGCCCTCCCCCAGGAGGGAATGATGTATGTCAAACAGGGCATCCTCGCCGCGACATTCCTCTACCCAACCGGTGGAGCCGAAGCGATCGAAACCGCCCTTAAGATCCTCAAGGGTGAGAAGGTTCCCAAGGAAATCACCCTCGACACGGTCTGTATCACCAGGGAGAACGTGGACGAGTGGCTCAAGAAAGCGAGTGGGGGGAAATAAGCCTCGTTATCCAATTTACCGCTTCCAGATCCGGTTCCCCACCGGCGGATTAAAGTACCCCTTGCGGATCCTGGGAAAGTGCTGGTGCACTTTCCCGATGGTCCAGCGCATCCCCAAGGTGGGACGGTCGGGGTCCTCATCCAGCAGCTCCAGGTAGGCTTCCGGATCGATATTGAGGTTGCGCCACTGGATCATCGAGAGCCCGGTATCAAAAACCATCTCCAGGAGCGCCCGCACCTCTTCCTCATCATCAGTGATCCCCGGAAAGACCAGATAATTGATGGAGGACCACTTCCCTTCCCGTCTGGCCACATGTAAGGACTCGACGACATCACGGAGGGTGTAATCCACCGGGGCGTAGTAACGGGTATACCGGGTTTCAATGGGACTGTTCAGAGACACACGGATACTATCCAAACCCGAACGGAAAAGACGCTGGATGACCTCTGGTTTCGACCCGTTCGTATTCAGGTTGATGGTCCCCCTGCGTGTGTGTTCACGGATCTTGCGGATGGATTCCTCCAACAGGTCCGGATTGGCAAGCGGTTCCCCTTCACATCCCTGCCCGAAGCTCGCCACCGGCGATGGAGCATTTTCCAGGTGAGGAACAGCCAAATCCAGAATCTCCTCGACGGTGGGTTTGAAATCGAGACGGTACTGCGATTCATGGAAACCATCCTTGGGCTGAAGGCTGATACAACCGAAACAGCGTGAGTTGCACGAAGAGGCGGTGGGGAGAGGCATTTCCCAGCGTCCCAATGCGAAGTTACGCGCGGCGGGGCAGTTGTAGGTGAGCACGCAATGGCGCATCAGGTGTTGGGCGAGACGGTTTTGGGGTTTCTCCTCGATCATCCGGAAAGCGGCCTGGTGGACTGCCTCGGTATCAAATTGAGAGCAGTCCTGGCGGATATCGGGATCCACTCTCTCAGCCGGAACCACAAACCGGCCCCGTCTCCAGGCCACCGCACAATAAGCATAAAGCGGCAGCTGCGGGGCATCCTCCGCCGTTTCATAGGCTGTGTTGTAGTAGATGGTGTGGGCCGGTGCCACAAAGGCCGCAACAGCGGTGACAGGAACCCCCTGGTATTCCCGGACCACAATCCGTTCTCCTGTCCGTCGGTCATAACCCACAGGAAAACGCCCAGGCATGAGGTAGAGATCGCTCCCCTCGGGCATCCGGGACCATTCATCACTGTCCGCGATGGCCTCGTGGTACCCCCAACGAACCGCCGCCACCAGTTCAGGGATGTCGATCACCTCACCTTCCGGTGAGGCTGCCACCAGGCTGGGCATCCCTTTCAGATCGGCTGGAGTCACGAATACTGGTTCGGGAGAGGAGTCTTTTTTCATATCGCATTCATGATAATGCAGATCGATTTCCAAGTGAGCGGTCTCCACTTCATGCTTGAATCCAAAGGCACAAAGGGACACAATGTGGGTGTATTTCTGGGGATCAGGGGGAAAAAATGGGGAAGGTGCCAGGGGGGGAAGACCGCCTCGAGAGCCTATCCGGCTGGAAAGAGCTCGATCATTCCGCAAGCAGGTCATTTGAACACGCAGTCGATCCATCGCAAGGGAACAGGAATGGACCGGATGTTCCCATACCAGGCCGCGAGGCAAATTCATTTGCCCAATCACCGGAAACCCTGAGCGGGATGGGGCGTCTGCTCCGCTCGCAGGGACGTTATGAGCAGGCGATCCCATTTTTCGAGCAGACCGTGGTTATCCGGAGACAGTCCCTGGGTGGTAATCATCCGGTGCTGGCAGCTGATCTCTCTGAGCTGGGAAGGACCTATCGTGCTGCAGGCAATCTGAGTGCAGCGGAAACCGCTTATCGGCGTGCTCAACGGATCCTGGAACAAACCAACTCCACAGACACGGTGGCCCTTGCGACCCTTCATTTTGAACTTGCCGGAGTCCGACGTCTGTCGGGGAATCTGGCTGATGCCGAATTCCTTTATCGAAAGGCTCTACGATCCTGGGAAAGATTTCTCGGCCCCTCACACCGCCTGGTTTGCTCCGCGTTGAATGGACTTGGTCTCCTTCACATTGAATTGCAGGACTGGGGTGAAGCAGAGGCTAATCTCAAACGTGCTCTTTCCATTCAACGGCGGACACTGCCCGTTTCCCACCCCGAAACTGCGGCCACGCTCTACAACCTGGGACACCTCGAATATTCGCGGGGAAACTTCTCCGTCGCGAATGAATACTTCAGGGAATCATTGACAATCCGGGAACAAATGTACGAAGCAGAACACCCTCTTATTGCCAAGACCTTGGCGGGACTGGCCGCCTCATGCTACGCAGCAGGTGATCTGGGTCAGGCAGATAGAGCATTTCGGAAGGCACTGACACTCCTGGAGTTGACTCACGGTCAGGATCATCCCGAGGTGGCCATCATACTCGATAACCTCGCGGGTGTCCTTTTCAACCTGGGAGAGGTCCAAGAGGCTGAAGCCTTGAACGCACGGGCCTTGGCAATTCTGGAGAAAGTCCATGGCCCCAATGACCCACGGGTTGCCACCTCCCTGGCGAACCTGGCCAGGATCTACCTGGCCCAGGGGAGTTATCGTGAAGCTGAAGGTTCATCGCGTCTGGCTATTGAGATCATCGAGGGTGTGCTGGGACCTTACCATGTCAATCTGGTCTCGCCACTGATTACACTGGGAAAGTCACTCAAGGAACGGGGAGACACCAGGGAGGCGTTAGGAGTCCTCTCAAGGGCTCACCAGATCGCATTGGATGTCTGGGGGCCCGACCACCCTGAAACCAGGGCTATTCTGGAGGAACAGGAACAGGCTGGAGTCCCTCTCAAAGACTGGAAAGAAGCCCTAGTGACGCTTGGAGGGGAAGACATAAGCGACCCCTCCACGCTCCAGCCAGGCCTTTGAGAAATCCTCCCGATTCCAATGCAGATAAGCTCCTTGATCCCGTGGCAGATGGGGATCGTGAGTGATGGGACGTCCCTGTTCATCGATTCCCAGGAGAACCAGCAAATGCCCCTCGGTTGGCGGATAGGGCGGCTCTTTTAAATCACCATCGGAAAAAGCAATCGAGGTCACCAGGGGAATCCCTTTCCTGAGGTAGCTCTCCGCCTCCCGCCAGCTGTTGATGAACTGAACCCATCCTTTCAATCCCAGTTGATAAGCGGCATGGACCGCGAGAGGCCAGACCCCATAGATTTTATAGCCGGAATGATAGGCCAGACGCGCTACCTCCAGTGCCTCTACCTTAATCCCGGCTCCCTGCAGAACCATTGACACCGAGGTGGGAGAACAGATCCGGCCACCAATTCCGGGATCAAGGTCATGCTGATAAACAAAGGGAAGCGAAATGGGACCCACGCTCGAATAGGAATCCCTTCCCATTCCAGGAACGAGAAAGGATTCTCGTTTCAGCGAGGTTTGGGGAAGAGCCACATCGGTCCTTCGTTCCTCCCAAGGTGAGTGCTTTGAGGCCAGGTACAAAGTCCTCAACGCCGGGCTGGGATGATTGGCGGATTCGCGTCTCAGGTGAACCCTGAGCTGGAAGGCAGTCATGGTCTCCTTGGATAGGAGTTGATCGATATCCCATGACACCATGGGATTTTTATATGGTTCTTGAGTGGCTTCAGGTGTTTCATTTGAGAACCAGGAGGTCCAACAGCCATTGGCGCCACGCGCTCTGAACTCAACCTGGTAAGAAGATCCTTCCGGTTGAAGGAGATTCCAGGAGGGTATGGCACGATGAAAGCCATGAGAAACCTCGACTGGAGGAGTGACCATCCAGCCTTGGCAAGCTTCAGGAACCAAAACCAGATCCCGCCCCTTCTCAAGACAGAGACAGGTACAGTCCTGGTGCCAGGAAGCCAGCCAACGAGCTGAGAGCTTGCTCAATGAGCTGGACATGAGTGTGAGGGATCAATCAGATTCTGGAGCTGGCTTGGACCGTTTCCACCAACGCTCCTTGAACTGATGCCATTTCTCTTTGAGGTGGTGCGGTTTAATCCCAAGAAGCGCCAATCCCGCCAGGATGAATATCCAACCTTGCAGGATGGGAATGAAACCGGAAATCACACCAAACAGGATCAGAATAACAGCACAGATGACCCTGACTGTCTTTTTTGCGATATGGAGCATAAAAACCTCAAATTTCGATCTCGCAGAAGGTGATCTCGATGGATTCACCCACATCCAACAGGGCGATGGTGCAACGGTCAGCAAGGACATCAGTCGCCGAACCCGGATTCAACAGCCGTTGGCCATGGATATCGTAGATACCGGCTACATGGGAATGCCCAAAGATGATCAGATCGACTGGCCCCCCCGTCCAGCGTTGAGCCACACGTTGGGGCAGCCCTGCTGCGGGCCCTCTGCCATGGGTGATACCCAGGGTATGCCCCCTCACCTCCAGGATGCGGCTCTCCGGGACTTCCTGGCAGGCCCGGAAATCATCTTTATTTCCCACTACCGCAATAGTGGGGAAACGTTTCTTAAAGAGCGAGTAGGTCTCCCAGCCATCAAAATCACCGGCATGGATGACCTGGTCACACCCCTCAAGGGCCCTCCAAAGGTTCTCGGGAATCGATCTATAGACTCCAGGGACATGTGTATCACTCACCACGCCAATTCGCATCAAATTGGAAGACACATGCTTAATGATGACATGCGCAGCCAGCTCCACAACCAGCACGGGCGGCTGGTGGCAAAGGACAGGAGTCTGCGGTGGAAGCCATCTTGGCGGAGAAGGTACTCAGCGCCTTCTCTGCATTTGAGCTTCCGCATGTGGGGCAAACAAGGTCTTCGCCCTCTTCACTCACTCCGCTGAGAACCTCGTAAGTGGTCTCACAATCCAGACAGGTGTACTCCAACAACGGCATTGGTATAACTCCCTCGTTGATCTGTATTCACACCTCACCCCCCACCCCCCTCTTCCGCTAAGCGAGGAGGTAACGCTTCCCCTTCTCCCTATGGGAGAGGGGGGTGGGGGGTGAGGTGTTGTCGCTACGTCAATCCAACAGGATTTTTTCTGTTCCATTATCGTAACCGTGACCAGAGAGGACTTGAAGTCC
>CAYZUX010000144.1:0-15542 GCA_964481775.1 uncultured bacterium
ATCCATGTGCCAGTTGGAACTGATGCGCGATCCGCAGCAGTTTCTCTTCACCCAGGGCAGGAGCAATCATTTGAATTCCCACTGGCAAACCCTGTGAATCCTTCCCGCAAGGGATTGAAATCCCTGCGATACCCGCCAGGTTAACGGTGGTTGTGAATATATCGGAAAGGTACATTGAAAGAGGATCTGCGGTCTTCTCACCGATCTTAAAAGCGGTAGTGGGTGAGGTCGGCGTCACCACCAGGTCGCACTTCTCAAAGGCCCTCTCGAAATCACGCTTGATCAGGGTTCTCACACGCTGAGCCTTCAGGTAGTAGGCATCATAGAAACCCGCCGAAAGGACATATGTTCCCAGCATGATGCGGCGTTTGACCTCAGCCCCGAAGCCCTCGGCTCGAGTTTTGGCAGCCATTTCGACAATATCACCGGCTTCTTCGCTCCGGTGGCCATAAACCACACCATCGTAACGAGCCAGATTTGAGCTGGCCTCGGCGGTGCAGATGAAGTAGTAAACCGCAATTCCATAATCCGAGTGAGGCATGTCGACTTCAATCAGTTCACACCCCAGAGCCTCCAGTGTTTTGAGTCCTTTTTCAACTTCGATGCGGACTTCACCATCCACTCCCTCTCCCAGGGATCCCTTGGGAATCCCAATCCGTGTGCCACGCGGGTCCCCTTTCAAAGCGGCGAGATAATCCGGTATTGGACCGGGAATCGACGTCGCATCCATCGGGTCATGGCCGGCGATCACTCCCAACAGCATGGCAGCATCCTCGACTGTCTGAGCGAAAGGACCGACCTGATCCAGCGAGGAGGCAAAAGCGACAAGGCCATACCGGCTGACCCGTCCATAGGTTGGCTTGAGTCCGACACAACCACACAGCGCGGCGGGTTGACGAATCGAGCCACCGGTGTCGGACCCCAGCGTCAACGGCGGAATCCCCGCAGCCGTGGCAGCTGCAGACCCCCCACTGGAGCCACCTGGAACTCGTTCCGGGTCCACCGGATTGCGGGTGGTGAAGAATGCACTGTTCTCCGTGGAAGAACCCATCGCGAATTCATCCATATTGGTTTTTCCGACTATGATGAATCCATGTTCCTTGAGCTTTCGCACCACCGTGGCATCGTAGGGTGGTACGAAATTGGCCAGCATTTTCGATCCACAGGTGGTACGAATCCCCCTGGTGCAGAGGACATCCTTCACTCCGATGGGTAGCCCCGCCCAGGGAGAGAGGTCTTCTCCTCTGGCCCGGCGGTTATCGATCTCCAGGGCAGCCTTGAGGGCTTCTTCAGCACAGATCGTCGTATAGGCTTGCAGCTGACGATTTCGTTCCTCAAGTCTTGGAAGAAGGTCCTCTATGACCTCATGCGCGCTGAGCTCCTTGCGGCGCAGACGTTCAGCCAGTTTCACGGCACTCTCAGGCATGGGCCAACTCCTCGGTGAATAGAATCCCCGCTCCCTCTTTTCGGGCACGGGGGTGTTTGCGATCCGTCGGGAAAAGGGGCGTAGCCATGGATTCCCGCTTTCCCGAGAATGACGGTTTTTGAAGGAAGGGTCTCAAATCGTCATTCCTGCGAAAGCGGGAGTCTATGGTGAATCCGCAACCTTCCTGTATAAACCGACCTCCCAATCCCCAAACCAGATCGATTGAACCTGATGCAGGGTTAGGTGTCAATCAAGTCGATTCCAGCACACTGTGGATGAGTCCAATGTATCTGGATGCTACCGATTTCCAAGTATACCTGGAGACAGCCTTCAGAGAGGATTCACTGAACTCCAAGTAGGCATCTGGGCTTACTGACAGAGCGAGAATAAATTTGGCCATTGTTGCCACCCCCGGGGTGGCAACAAGCGCATGGTCGAGGTCATCAAAACCTGTCGGTTCGGCACATAAACAGGGGAGTCCATTGGCCATGGCCTCCAGAAGTGCATTGGAAAGTCCTTCGGCCTGTGAAGTGTGTACAAATATGTCTGCATCACGATAAAGCAGCGCTAATTGATCGTTCGAGACCACTCCCAGAAAATGGATTCGGGAAGCCAGATCCATCTCCTGAACCATCGCTTCAAGCCGGTATCGTTCGGGGCCATCTCCCGCGATGGTTACCTCCAGGGGGTACCGGGTATTGGGGGGGATCATGTTGATTGCCTCAATAATCCATTCAATCCGTTTGCGGGGTATCAACCGGCTGACCGCAAGGATACGAAGAGGCCGCTTTCTCTCGATGACTTCCGCCGGGAAGCCGCGGATCTTTGTTCCCGCCGGGATGATCACCCCATTGGGAATCACCTCGATGGGGGTACTCCGGGCAGTTTTTCCTGCCAGTTTTGCAAGTGCAGGACTGTTAGCTGTTACCACAGCCGCCCGGTTCCAGACCGACGCGGCAAGATACCGCCAGAACAGACCTGAAGTACGTGAGTTGAATCCGGGTACATCAGAACCACGCAGGGCCAGGATCGCGGGTATCTCCCCAAGGGAACCCAGCAGCAGAGGGGCAAGCGGCCAGGCCCCCCACACCAGGATCACATCAGGATAATGCGAGTCATCCAGACTCTTACGCCATGCTTTCCACAAAAGAAGCGCCATCTCCTGCGCTCGCCAGTAATGCAGGTCTTTTTTTAAACATGAAAACTCAACAACACGGATGAAGGGAGGCAGGCTGCGAGGGGTCCGCTCCGGGGGAGCAGCGGTCCAGACCTCGATTTCCCAGCCAGAGTTTTGTGGCCAGGCCTGAAGAAGGTTCCAGAGGGAACGTCCCGTACCACCCCCTATGGGAGGAAGTTCATATCCAAGAATGAGGAGTTTCATATTCTTTTCAGCGGCTTGACCGGCCTTCCCGGTCCTGAAAGAATGCCACCATGCTTTGAGCCTTGAACTCTGGCTTTTCTCAACAATACCTTGGGAGGTTGCTCATGTCACCCGAACAGTTCTCACGTCGAGATTTCATCAAAGTCAGTTCCGCAGCGGGAATTGCCGCCGGAATGGGACTGAACGCCATGTTAGGTTCCGCAGAACCAGTGGGGAACCGGAAACTACGTGTGGGATTCATCGGAACGGGAGGACGCGGGCGGGCTCTCCTGGGCGATACCTTGAAGCACGAGAACCTCGAGGTCCCTGTCATCTGTGACATTACCGATGGGAATCTCAAGGCAGCGCTGGATATGGTCGAAAAGGCCTCCGGTAAGCGTCCCGAGGGTATCGGCGATGCCCCCTATGCCTATCGCAAAGTTCTTGAACGCAAAGATATCGATTGTGTCGTGGTGGCCACCCCCTGTTACTGGCACACCACCATGTATATCGATGCACTCAAGCGAGGGATGCACTTTTATGGTGAAAAACCGATGTCCATCACCGCCTGGGAACTCAAGGAAATCCAGGAAGTCCGCAAGCAGCATCCCGATGTAGTCATGCAGATCGGCACCCAGTGGTCCTCCCACGAACAACGCCAGGATATCATCAGAAAAGTACAGGGGGGATTAATTGGTGATTTGTGGGATGGACGCTTCAGCCGGCTGAATGGAGTGGATGTGATGCAGGGCTGGTTCACCGACCGTACCAAGTCGGGAGACTGGATGCTTGAACAGGCGGTTCACGAATTCAACCTGATGTGGTGGGTGACTCAACAGCATCCAGCCCGAGTCACCGCGGTCGGCCGGAGCGGGATCTTGCCGGGAAGGGACACGACCTCTTTTTACACCGCCCTCATCGAGTATGGCGAACCTTTCAAGAGTCTCATCTTCCGTTACACCCATGGTTGGATCGAGGTTCCCGAGTTTGCCGGTGGAGGTGGGTGGGACTTCAAGATCGTCGGTTCCAAGGGGGGTGTTGATCTTATGAATGCCACGGCCACTTTGCGTGAAAAACCCGCTGAGGGAGAGATTACTGTGAAGGGACAGGGTGGCGAAGGTGATACTTTCGAACATCTCGGGAATTTCTTCAAATGCGTCAGAGAGGGGACGCCGGACAAAGTCAATGCAGGTATAGCTAACGGAGTCGGATCTACTCTGATCGGTCTGATGATCCGCCAGAGTATCGAGCAGAAGAAGGGTGTCACGGTCGAAGAAACCCTTGCGGACACTCGGAAACCACCAGTCCCTGCCGCATGAAATCCCAGGAGACAGGGAAATCAGGGACAAAAAGGAAAGGAACCGCCCATGAAAGCAAAATGCGATCGCCGTACATTCCTCCGTGCTTCTGGCCTCGCGGGATTGGCCGCCGGCATGGCCGGTGACATCACCTCCTTCGCGGCCTTTGCGGCGGAGCATTCCAAAAGAAAGGAAAAGGGAACCGTGAAATTCCACAAGGCAGTCATCACAGGTCCACCAGATGAGGCTCTGCTCAAGAAGATCAAGGAGGCAGGCCTCGATGGAGTTGAAGTCAATCTTATGGGAGTGGAAGGTCCCATCATCACGCGTGAAGAAGCGGCAAAGGTCCGGGCGACAGCCGAGAAGATTGGAGTCCGGATCCACTCGGTTCTGCGTGGCTGGGCCGAATACAACAGTCCCGACCCCGCCAAGGTTAAAGCAGATCAGGAATACACCATGGCCACCATGCGAGCTGCACAGGGCTATGGGGCTGATGAAATCCTGCTGGTCCCTGGACGGATTGGTGGAATGAAGATGCCAGACCGCGATAAGTTCAAAGTCAAATTCGATCCCTCCACAGGACATCTCACCCAGGTGGCCGAGGGGGACAACACCCCTTACAAAGACTACATCGCGGCCCACGATAAAGCCTGGGATGCTTTCCAGGTCTCCGTTAAAGAGTTAATCCCCCTGGCCAAGGAGACCGGAGTCATCATCGCCATTGAGAATGTCTGGAACAACATGTTCCTCAGTCCTGAGATCTTTACCGCGTTTGTCGACTCATTCAGGAGCCAATGGGTCAAGGCCTATTTCGATGTGGCCAATCACCTGGTGTATGGACCACCGCCTCAGGATTGGATCAAGGTGCTCGGAAACCGGATCTGCAAGATCCACATCAAGGATTACAGGTTGAATCCACCCGATGGCAATGAATGGCCCTCGCTGCGTGGCGGGAATGTCGATTTCCCGAAGGTGATCGCGGCACTCAAGGAAGTCGGATATGACGGCTGGCTGACAGTTGAAGGTCCACCAGAGGACTTCAGGGAATGCAGCCGTCTGCTGGATGAAATCATCGCGGGCAAGTAGGTTTGTTTCAGAAATGGGGCGGATCCGGATGATCCGCCCCCACCCCTGCCTTACCTGACAACAAAGGTCGCCTCGCGGTCTTCGGCCTTATGCGGAAGCTGGATAGTGAACTCGGTTCCCCGTCCGAAATCGGAATGAACCGCAATCGTACCCGCCAGGCGGTGAATGATCCGCTGGGTGATGGCCAGACCCAATCCTGTCCCCCCCGGCTTGGTCGTGTAAAAAGGATCAAACATTCTTGCCAGGGTCTCTTTGCCAATCCCACACCCCGTGTCCCGGATTCTGACCTGCCAGGTCCCTTCGGAAGGCGCCTCGAGGAAGACCTTCACCTCTCCTTCACGCTCAATACTTTGTACCGCATTCAACAGGAGATTGACAAAAGCCTGGGTGAGAAGATTCTCATCCGTGTAACAAGGGGCGGTCTCAAGGGAGCTTTCGAAGTCCATGGATATCCGTTCAGGCGCCTGGTAAGCAACCAGATTGACTGCACGGATGACCACTGATTTGAGGTCTGTTTCAGTTAGACGCAGTTGTTCCTGTGAGGCAAAGGCAAGCAGCTGACGCAAGATTTTCTCGCACCTTTCAGCTTCAGAAGACAGAACCTCGACTTCCTCGATCAGACCAGACCCGGGCTCCAGCTTCTTCTTGAGGTAATTCGCACAGGACTTGATGATTCCCAGGGGATTCCCAAGTTCATGGGCAAGCCCTGCCGCCAACCTTCCGACCGCGGCAAGCTTTTCCGCGCTGAGCAGTTGTGCCTCCATCGATTTGTACTCGGAGATATCACGGAGAAGGACCAGCCAACCAAGCCGCAATTCATCGGTCTGTCCGATGGTTGCCACGCTGGCAATAAAGGAGCGCTTCTGTCCTGACCTCTCCTCAAGAACAACTGGGACACTGTCGATCCGTCCCGCTGGCTTGAAACGCGCCTCCTCCAACAGGCGTTCTATCGGTGCGGCCACCAGATCCGGAGTCAGGTTAGCCCAGAACCTGAACTCCCCCTCACCCCCTTCCCAAGGGGGGTGGCTCCTGTCACCAAACACACGTGGAGGTTCCATCCAATACATGTTCCAGAGATCTTTGGCCACCTGTGAAGGCTCAATGGGCGTGCGGACTCCCATCAGCCGGCGGAGAAGGTCTTCGGCAGAACGATTGCAGATGCGCAGCTGTTGACTTGGATCAAAAACCATGACCGCATCACTCATGCTGGAGAGCACCTCTCGGTTCTGCTCACTCTGGTAGCGTAAACGTTCATTGATCGCAAAGATCCTGTTCTGTTGGGAAGTCAATACCTGGACCAGGAAGAAGCTCATCAGGATAACTCCCCAGATGAGTGCAACACGCAGTGCCACCTGGCCGGTTACCTCAGGATCCGAAAGGCGGTGAACCGGAAGTGCGCAGACCAGGTAGACCAGGGTTATCAGCGCATCACTCCAGAGCTTCTTGTAGGGATTCTGAAAGAGTGCGCCGGAGCGGAGGATTGGCATGAGAAAGAGATAAAAGAAATTGCTGTCCAGACGCCCGGTAAAAAGTGTCATCAGGGAGACAAACAACACATCCACCACCAGCGAGCAGACACTCCAGAGACGAAGCCGGGTCACTTTCACCACTCTCCCAAGGAAGAGCCAGCTGAAGAGAAGGTTGGTCAGGGCATAAAAACCGAGGACTGTGATGATTTCCCGGCGGAGGATCTGGCTGTGGTCCTCAATCAGGATGATCGGGAAAGCGAGCAGGAAGATCAGCCACTTGGTGGGAATAACGGATCTTTGTTCGACTGAATAAAGCCAATGGAGAGTCTCCAGCGAATCACCTGATCTCCCCGGAAAGAGAGCTGTCCAGTCAGGACGGGGAATGCGGATGTGGATCATGGAACCCGGAGTCCGGACCACGGTGGTTTGCCCCCGGCATTACTCCGGAAGAAGGTCCTCGATGTTATTGAAATCCTCGGCAGCGGCATCAGGCAAACTTTCATAATCCCCTGTACGGAATGTGATGGTGTAGGGAGTGTTTTCATAACGCCGGTTATCCGATTCGGTCCTGACACTGGATGGAATGGTGAGCTTGTATCGCCTGTTGGGATTCACCGGGAGCTGGATTTCAACCCTCTGGCCATGAGGAACCCGTTGCTGGGTCATCATGGGAACCTCCCCTGAGCGGGGTGTCACTTTCAAGCGTTGCGCCAGCTGCCGGAGGTCGACCGCCTGGTTGAATTCAATCAGGATCGGTTCACCGGGAAAGAGGAGTACATCCCTGGCCCCGGAGGCAGGATCACTCGAGAGAATCCTCGGACTACCGGTTGTGAAACCAAGAACATAGGGCTCCTCCAGTCTGTGACCTTCCACAGACTGGAGTTCTGTCCCAATCGTGACAGTGTAATTACTGTCAAACTCTACAGGAGGTCTTTCAGTACGGAGAAGGTCAACTGTGATGAGATCCGCTTCTGGAGTATCCACCCTGTAAGCCACCTGGGGAAAAACCGTTACAGCCCGGTTGGCTGTATTCGGAAGGAAACGTTCATTAAAGCGGATACGTACCTGAACACGGTCGGTAACCGGAACTTTACGGGCACGGGGCATGGGGACCGACTCAACGACTTGGAGGTAAACCGCGACCGGTTGCATTTTGAAAACAGGGACAGGTACATCTCCTCCCGTTTCCGGGACCTCCACCTCGGTATTCATGTCCTCGTATTGATCCCGGGTAGCCAAGACACTGTAGATCCCCGCGGGAACATCATTGAAAAGGAAAGTTCCATCTCTCCCGGTCACCGTGGATAAACCCGTGCCTTCCAGGACCACAAGGGTGCCCGGTTGAGGACCTTTGTCCTGTAACACCACCTGGCCATAGATCCTTGCTACAGAGGATTCGCTTCCCGCAAATGGGTCCATCTGTAATTGTATTTTGGGGACAGTAGTCAGTTCTCCGGGTTTAACCTCCAGGTCAGTGAGCTCTGATGGCAAATAGCCCTCCGCTTCGGCTCGGAGGGTGCGCACTCCGGGGGGAACATCAGATATCAGAAAAGCACCTGAGGAATCAGTCTCAGACTGCCTGGGTGGATCCACAATGCGTACCAGGATTCCGCTATGATCTTGACGGTCGGGAAAGAAGGCAAATCCTCGAACAATCGCGGGGGTGTCTGGCGAGATACTCGGCCGGGGAGTGGGTTGGGCGGCCACGACGATCAATGTCGTGGTGGCGGAGGGGACTACCGGGTTGGGTGTTGGAGTGGGTGTGGGATCTGGAACCTTTCTGAGAAGAATCTGCCCGACATTGATGGTGTCTCCGGCTTCAATACTTACGGAAAGGGGCGGACCCGCCGTGTGGTGTGGGTAGGAAACAGCGAGCTTATATTTTCCCGGGAGTACTTTTTCGAAGGAAAAAGCACCATCTGTCGCGGAAACAATTGGGGCCAAGTTCGACCCAAGAAGGGATACTTCGGATGTGGCATCAGGGATCCCTTCTACACTGACCCTTCCCTCGATCCGCCCCTCTGTCGGGAGCGCTGTGAGCTGGATAGTCCCCAGATCGATATGATCTCCTGCCTCCAGCACAATCTTGCGTTCTCGATATTCAAGGAATCCCTCTTTACGAGCCAGAAACTCATAGGTCCTGGGAGGCAGGTGGTCAAAGATGACTTTTCCATCCCGATCGGAAAAACCCCGGTAGGAGGTTCCCGGCAGGATCACTTCAACCCCTTCATGGTTATCCGTCTTTTCGAGGTGGAGAGTGGCGGAGAGACTGGTTTCTTCTGGTGGTAGGGGGGAGTTTAGACACCCCGACAGACACACCATAACTCCCACGAGCAAGATTAAACCGCGGAAAGTGGAATAGCTCATCCGGGTAATGGATCCCCAAACCATTTCAAATATGATAAGTCATCCCCGGAAGGTGAGAAGGGGGATCTTTTTCTGATGGGTGTGGGAGATCCATCCGAATTAATACTTGCCGTTACCGGTTTGAATCGATATCAGAAGATGGTAAGCGTTAAATCGTGACTGAAAGTAAAACCACTATTCCCAAAAACACGATGATCACCAGGCATGGCAGGGTGAATCCACTTGGAGGAGGTCAATTCCTGATGAACAGCCATGGAGGAGTTCTTGTATGCGCTCTGTGCTTTTTTTGTGTTCCAACAGCGATCCTTGCTCAAAGCACAAATCCTGAATCCGTGGCGGCAAAGCCCGTCTCTTCAAACTTCGATGTGTTCCCGGATTCCACCACCTATGATGAAGGACGGCAGGTTATCGATTGCGATGGACTCGGTCTTGACCTGGAAACCAATCGTGAGGAGTTCATCATCTGGGCTATGGATGAGAATAGTGGGGGAAGCGATGCGGGGTGTGGGCCGATTAAAACTGTCGTATCCCGGAATGGAATCGAAATCCCAAAGTCAGGTGCATACCTGGCTGATGATGGTTTTGATTTCTGTGAGCAGGCTGCCAAGATGGGGGCTACAGAGGAATTCTCGGCCTTTGGCTTTTTCTGCGGAGTTGGTGCCGATGAACTCACCGGCCAGTTTGTGGGAACTCACAACATGTACAGCATGGATTGGATTATGGACATGGTCCTTCGTCCAACCGGCCATCCATTTGGCAATTTCAGGTATATCGAGGATGCCGGCCGTGCCGCTGAGGACTTTGCCTTATTCCAGCGCTTTGACAGGAACTGCAACAAGGTTTCCAACATGACCTATGGAAGGAACATCCCTGTTCCCCACCATGGTTCGCGTCCTGAGTGGCCGGCTTCCACCAGCCGCACGGCAGGCTGCGATATTTTATCCAATGGGAATACTGTCTTTGTGATTGCTGACCAGTCCAATGCTGAGGGAGTGGGGCCAGCCCAATATTATGGCCTTACAGGTGAACAGGCCAACCTCTTCAGCATCACCAATGCCTCCGCCACCAGTTTCATTGTCAGTACCACCAATGTCTTCCGCCGTCCGGATAACACCACCATCCTGAATGGAAATGCTCCGGGAACAGCTGCCGGGACTGGCTTTTGGGTCACCCATGTGGAAAACGATGGAGGAACCATCGCCGTGTTCCGTAACGATGGGACACGAATCGGTCAGATCTTCGGTATAGCCATTCCCTACAACGTGGATCCCGCCAACCTGCTCGGTAGCGCCACACGGACTGTTGATGGCAGCGGTGGAAAGCCCATCGCGGCGGCCAACAACCTGATCTTCATCCCCGCCAGATACAGTCAGAACTCCGGCGCTCTGCGCCCCTGTATTCTGCGATTCCAGGTCGATGTGACAGCGGGAACGATCACTCCCCTTCCCGCACTGCTCGCGGATGATGATTATACAAATCCTCCCGGAGCGGACTGCCGGACCGAGGATATGGATATCTCCGTCAATCACAATGGTTGTGTCGCGCTTTGCTGGCGTAACCGGGATGAAGGAACATGGCCTCCCGTGGCACGTGTTTTCCAGGGAGATCTGGCACTTACCGGAAGTTTCTATGTCTCATCGGCTACCACCACGGACACCGGCTTTGACTCCTATTTCGTTAAGGTCGCCATGAGTGGGAATGATCTCCTAGTGGTCTGGGAATCGAGCAATGGAATCCCGGATCTTGGTGTTGACTGCTATGACATGGTAAAACCACAGGCGGCACTTGGGCGAGTTTTTGAGATTCAGAATGCCACACGTGTTGGAGACTGGGACCTCTATTGAGCCGGGAAAGAAAACTGGTGCGAGCAGGGAACACATTGCATGTTCCTCTTTCTTTTATACACGAGACATGTATGTTTCATTCACGTTTTGGAATCTGTTCCACCCATGGCTAATGCCTTGTTGGGGTGAAGTAGCAACAGAAACCTCACCCCTAAATCCCCTCTCCCGCGGGGCGAGGGGACTTGTGGCTCCCCCTTCGCCCTATGGGAGAAGGGGGGTGGGGGGATGAGGTCTGAAACGTTGCACAACCAAATCAACGAAGCAATCGAATGACACTTTCGATCAGATTCGTGTATCCGGAAGGATAAATAAATGAAAACTCTAAAACTTTGCTCCCCCTTCTCATTCACATTTCTGGCATTGATCACCTTGTTATCCATGCCAGCCAGAGGTGACGCACCGGAATCTCCGGGCAATCGGGTGCTGGCGGTATTTGACGGGATGAACATCACAACCGGTGACTATAATCTCTTTCTTCGCTGCAACCGGGCACAAATTCTCCGCGCACGTCCAAATTACCCGGATCATCCCAGGGTTCTGGAGGATTTCGCGCTCACCCGGATTGCCTCAGCCTCACTGGAGAATCAGGTTACCCATGAGGTCATCCTGAAGGCTCTGCGATGGGAGATATGGTCCCTTGAGTGCAAGGAGGCCTACACCCGTATCTTTGAAACCATCTTCACACCAGGCACCGCACCGTCCCGGGAAGAGATCGAAAAGTTCTACCAGGAACACCTGACCGAGTTGGCGGGACGCAAAGAGTTCTCTTTCCGGAATATTTTCTTCGACTTAAGCCGTTGTCCTGATGACTCGTGCCGGAGCGAGACCGAACGTACTGCCAATGAAACCCTCTCTATTCTCAAAGCCCGGATAGACTCGACCTCGGGAACTGTACCCCTCTCACAGTTTCTCGAGGTGGCTTCCATAAAAACAGGAAAAGCAACATCAGAGTTTCAAGTACGTGGTCCCTTTCCTATGGGAGAAATCAATCCCGAGCTCGAAAAAACAGCAATGTCTCTTCAGCCTGGCCAGATCAGCGGATTGCTGAAAACTCGTACAGGCCTCCAAATCCTGCGCCTGGAAACCAAATCCACAGGTGAGCCGCCGACTCTCGATCAAGCCATGGAGGGAATCCGTAAAAGAATCCAGACCAGCCGGATCAGTCAACGCCGGCGGGATTTCCAGAAATCTCTCACGGACTCTTCGAAGATAGAGATATCCACGGAAGGCTTTGATGAACTGGTGCGTTGGGCAACTGCCCCGAACGAGGTCAAGGATGTGGTCATGGCCCATGTTGGACCATTTACCTTGAAAGTCCTGGACTATCTGAACTATGTCAAACTCAACTCCCGTGATCTCCTGCCTTTACCGGAACAATCCGCTCAGGAGATCCGCGAGTCACATGAGAATATCATCAGAACACGGATCATCGAACAGGAGTTAATGCGGCAGAAAGCCGAGGAAATGGGACTAACCCGCGATGCCACCTACACCAATCGCGTGAGGATTGGCAAGGAAGTCCTGGTGGGTGGCCGGTTTCTACAACTGCTCAACCAGTCGCATGTAACCACACTCAGCCCGATTCCCGAAAATGAGATTGAGGAGTATTTCAAGCAACATTCCACGGAGTATCGATCCGGAGCTCAATACAGATTACGTGAAATCGCCATCAAACCACGCGAAGCCACGGAACCTGTCGAGATCGAGATGGCCATGCGGGAGGCTGAAAAAAAGGCCCTTGAATCTGTCGCGGCGATTCAACAGGGAGCCAACGAAGAAGAAACCATCAGGAAGGTATCCAGTGGAGAGGAAGCCGCCATGGGCGGTTTGACCGGTTGGCTGCTGAAGGACACACGATATTCTCCGCTTCTATGGAATGATCTGGTGAATCTTCCACCTGGTTCATGGACTCCAAAAACCTACCGTCATCGTGGGTATGCTATTGTCCTCAAAATGGAGGATATCATCCCTTCGGAACCTCTTACCCTGGAGCAGGCCCGGGGGGATATCGAAGGGCTTCTCCAGACTCAACGGCGTCAGGCGGAATTGAAAAAATTCCGCAGCCAGCTATTGAAGAAGGCCAATTTTACCTTGATGCAGGATGAAGTTGATCGACTGATCCCCATGAAAGACATCTTCAAGTAAGGAAGGAGTACTTACGATGCTGTCATTGCGATCTTCACTGTTATCTTTGATCCTGGTGGGTTCCACCGGTGGATGTATTCTGTTTGTGGATCCCGCGCGTTCTGAGGACCGATTTGTCCAGGACAGGTTTGTGATCAGCTTCTGGGTCGATCCTCCCTTTGATGCCAATGCCGATGAACGTTACCGGGAAATCGCCGAGGCCCATTTTACAATGGTACTGGGTGGTTTTGGCGCCCCTCCCGAGGCTGTTTCAAAGCTGCTGGATCTCTGTCAGAAATACGATCTCAAGGCGTTGGTCCCAACTTTCGACAAACCGGCCAGCGAACTCCCCGATGGACCCGCCTGCTGGGGGTATGGAGTGCGCGACGAACCCTCTTGCAGGGATTTTCCAGACCTGAAAAAAAGAGTGGATGAAATCCGCAAGGCACGTCCTGGAAAACTTGCTTATATCAACCTCTTCCCGGATTATGTGGATGTTCAAAGAAGTGAGGCGAAAAGTTATGACGACTATGTTTCCCGTTTTATCCAGGAAGTGGGAGTAGATGTTCTCAGCATGGATTACTATCCCCAGTTCAGACCAGATGCTGATGGGCGCGATGGTTACTGTGGGAATCTGGAAGTCATGCGTAAGTACTCCCAGGAAGCCGGCATCCCCTTCTGGAACTTTTTTAATTCCATGCCCTTCGGAACTCAGACCGATCCCACCGAGGCACAGCTGCGCTGGCAGATTTATTCTTCCCTGGCATATGGGGCCAAGGGAGTGCTCTACTTCTGTTATTACACGCCCGTAAGTCATGAGTTTCCGAAAGGTGGTGCGATTATTACGAGGAATGATCAGCGTACGAGACACTATGGCCAGGCCAAAAGGATCAATTTCGAAATGAAAAACCTAGGCGACACCCTCATGAAGCTGACCAGCACCGCCGTGGTACGTGTCAAACCTGATGACAATGTGAAGGAGGTTCTCAGCGGTTGCCCAATCCGGAACCTGAGTGGTGCTGATTATGATCCCAAACCCGATTACCTGGTCGGGGTCTTCCGTCATGAGGATGGACGGCGGGCGGTGTTACTCAACAATTATCACTTCGCTTACACAGCCTGGCCGACGGTCGAGTTTGACACCGATCCAGCCAAGGTTCTCGAAGTCAGCAAAGTAGATGGACAGGCACGTCCAGTGGGAGATGACAGTCCCGAGATTGATGGGATCCAGATTTCACTGGATGCTGGTGAGGGAAGGTTATTCCTGTTGCCATAAAGGTCCTGACCTCACCCCCCTGCCCCCCTCTCCCACTGTGCGAGGGGGGGTTACCTTCTCCTTGTGGGAGAGGGGGGATTTATTGGGCTACCCTCTATAATCAAGACCCATCTGCGCTTTGATGGCCAGGTGGGCAGCTTCGCGGACATCGGCATTGGCATCTGAGAGACAAGGAGTGATCTGCCGGGCAAGGTCTTGATTTCCCTTTTTCATAATTGCACGTAAGGCGTGGACACGGACATGTGGGGCTGCATCTTCAGCCAGATCCAGGGCTTTAAACATGAGATGAGGGCAATCAACGCGAGAGAGTACCCAGAGCCCGGATGTCCGCATCCAGGAGTCGGGATGCCTGAGCATTTGCATTAAAGCAATTTCCGCATCAGACCTTCCAATTTCGAACATGGCCAACACCGCATTCGCCCGTTCACGGGGGATATCACTGTGGATGGATTCTTCAATTCTCTCAGCCCATTGGACCTTCTTTTTGACCGGCAAGCTCTCGATCAGGTTGGCTCGAACACGTGGATCAGGATCATTGAAAAGGCTTCGAATAGTGGCATCATCAATCTCATCTGCTGAGATATGCCCAAGACCTCTTACCGCTGAAGCACGCACACGCTCATTCTGGTCAGTCAGGAGATGCTCGATGGTTTCCCAGGCTGTGGGGTGTTCAGTCAGTTCCGCCAGAATGAGGGTCATGTGCACGCGATCCTCATCATCCAGTCCTCCCAGTGTCTCAGCCAGGTTTTCAACAAAATCCTGATCGATACGCTGCATAATCCTTGTCAGGCTTTTTCTCTCCGCATCGGATAACTGGGTAAAATTGTCGATCAGGTAGTCTTTCGAAATCCTTCCAATCGTTCTAATCACGAGTCTGGATATTTCCGGATCCTGATCTTTAAGAAGCGGCATCAGATCCCGTACTGACTGTTGACTCCCACGGTACAGGAGATACAGCACAGCTGCTTTACGAACCGGTGCTGAGGGGTGCTTGAGAAGCTGTTGAAGGGTGGGATAGGGAATATTCCGTTCAAATGTGAGGAAGTTCTCCATCAGGGTGGCGATCAGGAGAGGATTGGGATTCTCAAGGAGACTGAGTTGGAAAGAGAAAAACTCCTCACCAAACTCTCCTCCAAACAGTCTCAGAAAACGTGTCCGCAGCTCCCTGCGTACCCAGGGGAAATACTCAAAAAAGGTGTTCAGAACGCCACGCTCAGCCAGGAAACGAAGCACCGCTACCTGTAGATCGTGAGGAAGACGATAGAGGCTATCGACGTGGTCGCTGATGGAGT
>CAYZUX010000145.1:0-15529 GCA_964481775.1 uncultured bacterium
ATGCAATTCATTCTCGCCGTGATCGGCACCTTCTCGCTGGCCTATTTCAGCATTCAGGAGGTGGGGGGGATTGGGGCCATGGTCGAGAAACTGGGATCACTGGACACCTGGCCGGGGAAGAATCTCCAGGTTTCGCCGGATATCGGTTCAGCTCCGGGACAGATGTCGATCTGGAATGTGGTGGGATATTTCGGATTTCTGTGGATCTTTGTCGCACAGTCGGGCGGTTTTCAGGCTCAACGCCTCCTCGCCTGCAGGAATGAACGGCATGCATCACTTGCGATGTTGACTCTTTCAACCCTTTACTATGGGGTTGTCTGTTGGCCGTGGATTGTGGTTGCGCTCTGCTCTCTGCTGTTGTTTCCCGATCTTGGTGTGGATGCAACCCATGATATGGCCTATCCCCGAATGATTGTGACGCTGATGCCCATGGGTCTGAAAGGAATGCTCCTGGTGGCGATGCTTTCGGCCTTCATGTCCACTATCAGTACCCTCTTCAACTGGGGAGCCTCTTACCTGGTCAATGATGTCTATAAACGGTTTCTGGTGAGAGATGCTGTTCCTCATCATTATGTCAATGTGGGAAGGGTTACCACCTTGATCATGGCCGTACTGGGCGGGATCATCTCCTTCATGGGAGAGAATATCCAGCAACTGGTCACCATCGCATTCGTTTTCTGGAGTGGAGCCGCGATTGTTCAGGTCATCCGCTGGTTCTGGTGGCGGATGAATGCGTGGGGAGAACTCACCGGATTGATCACCTGTTATGCGATGACCAGCCTGGTGATCTTTGCAGGAGTGTTCGACTCCTCTTGCCAATCTCTCTTCGGGATTACCACCAATCTGAGCGATGACCCCAACCTCCTGGGAGCACGTATGGCTTTGGTCGTGGGGACAGTCACCCTGCTTGCGGTCCTGGTTTCGTTTCTCACTCCGCCCACCGATCCTGATCGCCTCAAGACCTTCCTTCTGAAAGTGCGTCCAATAGGTCTGTTTTGGAAGCCCGTAATCGCCAGCCTTGGAAGTGATTATCAACCGGCGGAGCGCGGGGGAAGAATAGTGCAAGGCTGGGCATTGTCATTGACCTGCGTGGTGTCTCTCATCTATGCTGTAGGGAAATTGTTTCTCGGAAGCTACTGGCTGGGGTGCGGGCTTCTGATTTTATCCGAAACTACCCTGTGGCTCACAGTCAGACAGTTGGATGAAGACTTCGGTCCGGATCAACCATAACAGACATCCACAGGAAGCCTTCAGCGTTCGATTCAGTCCCCAATAGGATTCCCATCCATAAGGAATGGGATAATCCAGATATCGTTTTCCGACCAATAAGCGAGATGAGGCCCATGAGTCTGAATTTCCGGTCAATGTCCTGTTAAAGATATTGAATCTTGGTTGCTTTTCGTAACATTAACTGGAAAGGGAGACCTACAGAAATGAGAAATCGTTTTCTCATCCTATTGTATGGTGATTCCCTCTTTGCTAAGGTTGCTTCCGGCTTGGTTTTATCGACCTTCCCGCCGGGAAGCTGCTTGGACATGAGGAGGAATACCGTGCGCTCTCTTCTGGATTACTTGATCGTTGTGGCCCTCATTGGAATGGTGCCAGGACATTGGGCATTCACAAGTGAGGTTCCATCGGTTGCAGCCTATGACTCGATTCAGGCGGCCCTCGATGCCAATCCCGGTAAGATGGTCCTTCTGCCTCCCGGCGAATACACAATCTCCAAAGCGGTTGTGATCAACAAGGACAACACGGGATTGTATGGATTCGGGACCATCATTCAGACTGATCCGGCCGAAGATATTATCTCGGTCCAGAATGCGACAGGTGTCCGCATCGAAGATCTGACACTCCGCCGTGCCGAAGGGAAGATGGATACCTCGCGTTCCGGAATCTGGGCGGATCACTGTACTGATCTGACATTCCAGAATCTACGAGTCATTGACAACCGGACCGAGAGTGGATCGATTCAGGTCTATGAATCGAAGAATATTCGTATCGAGGGCTGCGAGGTTCTCAACTACAAGCGCATTGCCATCGATGACCGTACCGATTCGGATGACTGGGGTTATGCCTTCCACTGCATCAATGGCACTGGAATTATTGTGAAAGACACTCATGGCGGGATGATTCTCAACAACCGTGTCATCGAGAACAACTTACTGCCGACTCGTGAGATCAGGGAGAAATACGGCCTGGGGAAATTGACCGAAGGGAAGAAACCTTCGCGCAAGGGAAGGCTGGCGGGAAAAATCCTTGAGAAAGGATCGGTCAGTAATTGGCATCAGGGGTCCGCGATTCTGGTCTCCAGTCCGGAGAATACATCCTTCTTCCAGATTACCGGGAACTATATCGAGAACTCGGCGCAAGGTTTTGATTTTCATTGCGACTATTTGATCTGCTCCAACAACCAGGTCAACCATGGGATGATGGGTGTGAAGGCCACTCATGGCTGCAAACATCTTGTTATCTCAAACAATATCCTGACCTGCATCGATTTGTGGGGGATTCTTCTCAATCCCGGAGCCGCTTCGCACTTCATCGAAGCCGCCTCCGGCGACAAACCTGCTCGCGGACCGAATGTGGATGCCGGAACTATTGTCGCCAATAACATCATCGCGGATTATGGATATGGCGATGAGTACTGGAATTGGGGTGGAGCCTCGCCGGAGCAGTCGGGAAGCTTCGCCATCGCGCTTTATGAGGGGCAGTACCCTGAGAATCCACCCCTGCGCGACATTCTTATTCAAGGCAACCTGGTCTACAACACCGGACGAGATCAAGTGCTGGTCGATGGCAAGCCCGAGGAGCAGCCGCCACGCTACAGGTATGCGGTCTATGTGGGCCCCTGGGGAGAGGGCAACGAAAAGGGCCCGACCTACCCTCGCGACATCCACTTCATCGGTAACCTTTTCCACCCCGGAACCAGGGGGATCTCCAATGTGGAGCTGAACCCTTAAATGGTATCCTTCGTTAGGTGGCGGTAGGCTTTCCGAATTCTCTCTTACCAAAGGGTGGCGTTTCCACACTCCCTGATACGCCAATCCCGGGTGACAAGAGTCAATCCGCCTGTTGAAAAAGGGGGTGACCGTGGATTCCCGCTTTCGCGGGAATGACGTTATAGACGAAATTGCTCATGAATCGTCATTCCCGCGAAAGCGGGAATCCACAACTTCATCGCAATATCGAGTTTTTCAACAGGCTGCTATGCCTCCATAGCTGATCTCAGATACTTATCGATCGCCTCAGCAGCGCGTTTCCCGGCTCCCATCGCCTCGATGACCGTGGCCGCTCCGATAACAATGTCGCCGCCAGCATAAACACCGGGCAGACTGGTGGCTCCGGTGATCGGGTCCGCCACGATGTTGCCCCACTTGTTGAGCTCCAGGCCAGGCGTGTTCTTGGTCAGAAGCGGATTGGCCTTGTTTCCCAAGGCGGGGATGACCATTTCGCACTCGATCTCGAACTCCGATCCGGGGATCTTAATTGGACGCCTTCTGCCGCCCTCATCGGGTTCTCCGAGCTCCATGCGCAGGCACTCCATGCCGCGTACCCGGTTGTTCTCATCGCCAAGGATACGCACCGGGGCGGTCAACAGCATGAACCGGATGCCCTCTTCTTTGGCGTGATGAACCTCCTCCAGACGCGCAGGCATCTCGGCCTCGGTACGGCGGTAAACGATGGTCACCTCCTCAGCTCCCAGACGCAATGCTGTGCGTGCGGCATCCATGGCCACATTCCCCGCACCGATGACGCACACACGTTTGGCAATCATCACCGGTGTGTCATACTCACCCACGCAATATGCCTTCATCAGATTCACACGGGTCAGGAACTCATTGGCGGAGTAGACGCCGATCAGGTTCTCACCCGGAACACCCATGAAAGCGGGTGCGCCTGCCCCCACCGCGATGAAGACTGCGCTGTAACCATCCTGCATCAGCTCCTCGACCGTGTAGATTTTGCCGATCACCATGTTCAACTCGATGTTGACACCGAGGCTTTTGACATAGTTCACTTCGCGGTCCACGATTTCTTTGGGTAGACGGAACTCTGGAATGCCATACCGCAACACCCCGCCGGTGTCATGGAAAGCCTCGAAGATGGTGACATCATACCCCATCTTGGCCAGGTCTCCGGCGCAGGTCAGTCCACCTGGACCGCAACCGACCACAGCCACCTTCTTGCCCAGTGGTTTTGCCTTCTCCACCGGTTTGCCATTCCCATGAGCCGCCTCCCAATCAGCGACAAAGCGTTCAAGGGCTCCCACCGCGACCGGCTCATGCTTGATCCCCAGGATGCACACTCCTTCGCACTGATTCTCTTGCGGGCAGACACGCCCGCAGATCGCGGGAAGGCT
The DNA here is from genome assembly GCA_964481775.1 of uncultured bacterium. Lineage (GTDB taxonomy): Bacteria > Hinthialibacterota > Hinthialibacteria > OLB16 > OLB16 > OLB16. The sequence goes on from CAYZUX010000145.1 coordinate 4,361, forward strand.
GTTCTTTTCCTTGAGAACCTTGGCGGCCTCCGCAAGGTTTTCCTCCTGGATAGCCTTGATGAACGCCGGGATATCCACCATCACCGGGCAGCCATCCACGCATTTCGGCTTCTTACAGGACAAACAACGTTTGGCTTCAGCTACGGCTTGCTCAACTGTCAGACCAAGCGCCACTTCTTCAAAATCCCGGCCACGCAGGACCGGATCCCTTGCGGGCATTACTTGACGGGGTTCAACGCGCACTGGTGATCCTCTTTCTCAGATTCACTGACATATTTTTGGAAAGAGTTCTTTTCGAACTCCACATAGGCTCTCTGACGGGCAATCAACTCATCGAAATCGACACCGGATCCATCAAACTCAGGGCCATCCACACAGGCATACAACGTCTGGCCGTGTACCGTGACACGGCACCCACCACACATTCCAGTTCCATCCACCATCACGGGATTCAAACTGACGATGACCGGGATGTCATACTTCCTGCAGACATTCGCGGTGGCCTTCATGTGCGGTACAGGACCAATGGCGATCACTTCATCGAACTGGATCCCGCGCTGGATCAGCTCTTCCAGCACCTGTGCCGCATAAGCATGACGTCCGAAGGAGCCATCATCGGTGGCGAAGATGGTTTCATGGCTGACAGCCTCGATTCGGTCCATCCAGAAAAGAAGATCCTTATTGCGTGCACCCAGCACAGAAAAAACCTTGTTCCCGGCCTCAAAGCAGGCCTTGGTTTGGGGGTACATGGGAGCGACTCCCAAACCACCCGAAACACATGCAATCGTCTTTCCTCCTGAAGGAATCTCTCGATCTTTCCCCAGGGGACCGACCACATCAATGATCGAATCGCCCTCCTCCAGCTCACCCAATCGGCACGTGGTGGTTCCAATCTCCTGGACGACGAGTGTGATGGTTCCACGGTTTGTGTCGCTGTCAGCGATGGTGAGTGGAATACGCTCTCCTTTCTCGTTCACCCGGACGAGTACGAAATTACCCGGTCTGGCTTTTCGTGCGATCAGCGGAGCTACAACCTCGAATTCCTTGATCTTGGGGACCAAGGTCTTCTTCAGAACAATCTTGAACATAGTGGCTATCTCATCCTTGGAATATGAATGTCAGGTATCAGTTACCGGGACGTGGAAGATGGCCCTCCTGCCCGCTATGACCATAGGGATCGCTATCCAGGAAAGGCTGATCATCAATCGGAACGACATCGTTGACCGCTTTCCAGTTGAATTCGGCATCAAAGGGATCGAGCGCTTTCTGCGGATCGAATATTTCAGCGTTCACTGGTACCGCATTATAAGGTTCGATATTGTCAGGTGCTTCGGCGAACATGTCTGAGAGGTCGGAGGCGAATCCATCATACTGGTTGAGCGCTGGAAGGCCCTGAATCAGGAAAAGGGTTTTGAGAATACTGGCAATGCTTGAGTGAGTGTGGGAAACGTGTCCTCTTTTCACGTGGGGGCCGATGGCCATGCAGACCGAACGATGGGCATCGACCGTATCCCGGTAACCTTGGGCGTCATCTTCGGTGACAAAGATCACGGTATCTTTCCAGAAGGGGCTGTGGCTGATGAGCTCCACGAACCGTCCCAGTGCCAGATCATTATCGCTCATGTAGGAACCCCAGAAGGGATAGCCATCCGCGGGACGTTCATCGGCACCATGGTCATTGGGGAACATGAGGGTGATGACACGCGGGAAGGGTTCCTTTCCGGAGAGCCATTTTTCTCTGAATTCCTTCTCGAACATGTCCATGCGGAACTGATCAGGAATATTGGTGTTGTAAGTTGCATAAATACGTGAGGTATTATCAAACAGAGGTTTGGGCATCGGGTAGTTCACGGCAATCTTGATCCCGGTGAATTGGTCATCCTGTTCTTCAATCTGGGGCCAGAACTCAAAGCCCAGGCCGAAATTGTAAAAGGTCACCTTACCCCGGTCGAAGTGTTCCCAGATCGACCCGGCTTCGTTGTAGTCCTCGGGATAGATGGCACCCGACGAACCGATGAAAGCGAAGTTTCCTGGCCCTTCCCCCTCGGCGCTCTCACCAATCTTGGCCTCCATAAACTCGTTCGGATAGGTTCCCACCAGCCAACGGTGACCGTCGACCGAATGATCTGAATCGCAATAGAAGTTGTCATTGATGGCAAAGCGCTTTGCCAGGGCGATATGGTTAGGCATGAGCACTACATCATTTACAGTTCTCGAGTTGTCTTTATTGGAAACCGGTATGGGTTTTCCGAGCCGGCAGGTATCTGGATCACCCTTCCCACCTGGCAACGCACCGAAGACCTCGTCATAGGTGCGATTTTCTTTGGTGATATAGATGGTGTGCTTGATGGGACTCTGCCAGGCCCCCGCCACAGGCGGGACCGGATTTGCCTTGGGTCTCGAAATCTCTTTGAGAGGGCGAAGATCGACGCTGTTTGTGACCACTTTCCGGGTCAGTTCCTCAATCCTGGGGGTAATGGTGGAAAGGTCGATGATTGAGACATAGCCGCGCATCAAGTCACCCACTCCGGTTGGGTCGCCTGGCTTGTGTCCTGGACCGGCATTGGGACCCGAACCGAGTCCTTTGGCATTGGCCACATAAAGGGTTTTCCCATCAGGAGATACCAACACCCGGCTGGGAAACCAGGCGGTGGGGATATGACCGAGAACTGTGAGGTCTGAAAGACGAATCACCCCGATTGCATTGATTCCAGCTTCGGCCACGTAGAGAGTTGAGTGATCGGGGGAAAGCCCCACTCCAAAGGGGATCATCCCGCGCAAGTGATCGATCCTGGGATCGATGGGTAAATCAATGTCCTTGATCCTTTCACCTGTCTGGGCATCGATTACCGTAAGGCTGTCATTACTCCCATTCGAAACGAACACATATTTTTCTGTTACCGCCAGGGAATTGGGACTGCTCCCACCCACCGCCGGGAAGTCCTCGAGCTGTTCTCCCACCAGGTGGCCAGTCTTGGTTTTAGCCACTACCTTTTCCTGGCCTTTAGTTGTGATATCGATAGTGAAAACGGACATGCCCCGGATGTCATTGGGATCTCCCAGTCCTGGGACTTTGACTCCATCCACGATCACACCCTCCTCGGCTTCTCTGGAGGGAACCCCATAGGGCGGGAAGGGAATCGTGGTCTTCTCTCCTGCCTCGTTCCTGATGTATGAGAACTCAAACATCCCCACATTGGCGACGAAAGCCCTTTTGCCATCCATGGAGAGTGCCAGACCGAATGGGTAACGCCCTACTGGAACGGAGTTGATAACCTTCTGGTCCTTGATGTCGATCACCAGCAGCCGGAAATTGGACTGATCGATGGCGTAGAGAGTGGAACCATCCTGAGAGATCCGCATATCTCCAAGGTATCCATTCTTGAAACTCTGCCCATCCGCTTCATGGGCACAATCAATCCGGGCCAGACGGTTACGTGTGGCCAGATCGAAGATCAACACACTCCAGTCTCTACCCCCAGCCACATAAAGAATCCTGCTGTCAGGCGAGAATGCCAGTCCCATGAAGACAGCATCCAGGACACCCTCACGGTCTTTGGGGTTCTCTGGGATCTGGTAGATCTTGGGGTTAAAGGGATCCGAGACATTCAAGACCGAAAGACAAATGGGGCGGCCACTGTTTGCCGTCACCAGCCATTGACCATCCGGACTGAGTGCCATCCCGTAAGGGTGCGGTTGGATACGGTACTGTTTTCCTGCCGGGGTGAGGATTCGGCCATTGGGGATGATGGTGGAACCATTTTCATCCCTTTCGATATACCTCTCACCGGAAGGCGAGCTCATGACCCACTCAGTGGAATCATCCGTTCCTGATGCTGACCATGTCCCCCGCAAATTGAGGATTAACAACCAGGCAATGGCCAGACACATCTGTTTCTTCATGGTCCGAAAGAACCTCCTTGATTTGGGTTCATGGCTCAGATTCACACCTTGAAAGTATGTTACACCCGGATTGAATGGAAGTCAGTCAGGAGTGGGTTGGCCTGGGGGAAAGGACTGCACGCAGATCCTGGCGAATATCCAGAATTTCATCGAGCTTCGTGGCATGGAGGGTGTCAATGACGATTTGTTGAGGACGGATGAGAACAAGAGAACTTCCCCGGTCAGTAACCTCCCGATGGGCTGCGACAAGCAGGCCTAACACTGCACTGTCCGCATCAGTGATGAACTCCATGTCGATGATTACCTTACGCGCGCCTTCCTTGACGAGTTGGAGGATTGAGTCCAGAACAATCACGGGATTGTGTTCCACCCGGACCGGATCCAGCTCAAGCACATGTGCATCCTCGAACCTCCAATAGGACAGGCCGTGTGAGTTGACTCCCTGATTGGGCTTTGCTTCATAGGTAAAACGGATGACATTTCCGCGATGATTGAATTCAAGGGAAGACATGAAGCTACGGATCAGGAAGATTCCCCGCCCACTTGTCTTGTGGATGAAATCATCATGACGGGGGTCGGTGAGAGAATCAACGAGAAAACCATCCCCCTCATCCTCAATTTCAACCTCGACTCCATCCGGATTGATTTCGTAACGGATATGAACTTTCCGGTTAGGATCTGTCCGGTTACCGTGTTTATAGGCGTTAATCAGGGCCTCATCCAAGGCTAACCGGAGAGCAAACCGCGCGTTCTCGTCGTAGCCAGCCTCCTCCACCTCCCCCAGGATGGAGGCTTCCAACTCATAGACCTGGTCGAGATCATTTTGAATGGTGACCTGCATGAGCGGAGATGGGGGACCTCTCCCCAACACATCTTTTCAACAGATCCACAGGTTCAGGATGAATCCTTTGTTCTCGGGAACACTTCAGATGACCTTCCTGTGGACATCTAATAAATAGTATGCCGTCATACGGCTTTGAGTGGTAGATGGGACGATCCGGGTATGGAAGACTTTCAAAGTTGAACAAATGCCCATGGGGCTGGTTCATCCCGCCAACGGTGGTTGTGTAGATTGACCTGACCAGTTTCAAGGAATTGACGAACAAGTACCTTTCTCTTTTCAGGTTGACGTACCGCCTCGATCAACATGGGTGCAAGTGTCTGTCTCCCCTGGGATAGGATTCCCTGGAGCAGCGCTTCCCATGCGCTGAAAGGGTGGTATCGAGTGCGTGGTATTTGTCCCAAACGTTTCCTGAGTATTCGATCCAGTGACTTCAATCCTTTTTCAGTTGCCATGGGCCAACCAGCCCATGGAGTGTGTGGCTTTGGAATAAAGGGGCTGCATGTGACCCCGATAGTTCCTGGTTTCCCTGGAGGCCGAAAAATTTCCGCGATACGTTCCACAAGATTGGCCACTGCTTCGGCCTCGTGCTCGAATATCCGCTCACAATAGGCTTCCCTCTCATGGGCCGAGGAAAGCCAGTCGGGCAAGTGGATTTCAATCCCGGCCCGGTCCGATCCGGCGCCATAAAACTCCGGTGCTACGATTCCACACACGAAATACATTTTCAGACGTGGCATGCCCAGCTCGCTGGCCCGGCGGGCAACATCGAGAAGATGCTCATCGCTGATCCGTTTCCCCAGACGAAATCGTTCAGCCTCGATTCCGCGTTCTGGTGCCAGGGTCAGTGTCTTCTGTGAACGCGCCAGGAGATCCAGAATCCCCTCGGTGACTTTGTCAATTTCAATGGCGGAGGCAGTGATCTCCCAGCCTTTTTCACGCAAGCGGAGGCAGAGTTCCTCGAAGTCGGGATGTGAAGCCACCGCCGCTCCGACCAGTCCGATGCGAGGGCGCTCCTTCCCAATCCCATTCGGTGCGGGAACCTGAATTGGCAGTTCTTCCACCAGTTCAAGGATCCGATCCACGGAAACCGCCCGGAGGGGTTTCTGGGAGAGACGGATCATGCAGAACCTGCATCCGCAGGGGCAGCCCCGGCTGATCTCGAAGAGAAAGGTATTGTCAAATTCCGTCTCGGGAGTCAGCCAGGCCGAACAGGGAGGGTGAGTGTCCATGTTTTTCACACGAGCGTAAGAAATTGGATTGGGTTGCTCTCCGTGGAGTGCGGGCACATATGCCCCCGGAAGGTCCGTGAGGTTTTCCAACAGGGATAATCGCGAACAGGATTGCTCCAACAGTGCAGCCATTCGATCGAGCGCTGTGGGCAAGGAAGCCTCTCCCTCACCCAGTAAAAACAGATCACAGAACGGGGCCATCACGGCTGGATTGGCGGCGGGTGCGATTCCTCCCATCACCACCAGGGGATCTCCTTCACTTCTTTCCTCCGCTAACAGGGGGATTCCACTCTCATCCAGAGCTTTGATCGCGTTCAGGTACCCAAACTCGAAGGGGATTGTAAAAGCGATCAGGTCGAACTCCCTAAGCGGATGACCCCCTTCCAGGCTTTGGACAGGCTCGGCCGGTTCAACCACGGCGCGTTCACAGGACCAGCGGGGATGTTGTCCGATGATCCGGTAGATCTGGTGGAAAGCCAGGTTCGAACTGGCCACCGAATAAGGCTCAGGGAACACAAGAACCGCGCGAAAATCTTTCCCGAATGGGGATATCGAGACGAGCGGAAGTTCCTGGTGAGATCGAGTTCTCGGCATGACTGCCTTGAGTTTAACGGGGGAAGGGAGTAGGTGCTAGGAGAAGTGACTGCGTTGGATATCAGCCCTTCCATGCGCACATGAAATCGCAGCCCATCAATCCTCCTCCTCCCTCTTCTCCGTATACATCCTCCGGATCTCCCGCTTGAGAATCTTCCCCGTACTTCCCTTGGGAAGCTCATCGACAAACTCGATGATGCGCGGGTATTTGTAAGCGGCAACATGGGCCTTGCAATAAGTGATCAGTTCTTGAGAGGAAATCCGGGAGCCATTATGTAAAGCCACGACCGCTTTGACTTCCTCTCCATAGTGGGAATCCGGGATTCCGATGACGCTGGCTTCCAGGACATCCGGGTGGCTGTAAAGCACTTCTTCCACTTCGCGCGGGTACACATTGAACCCGCCACGAATGATCAGATCTTTTTTACGGTCGACAATGTAAAAATCTCCATCCTCGTCCATCCGGCCGATGTCACCGGAATGGAACCAGCCAGAACGCATCACTTGAGTGGTAGCCTCGGGATTCTTGAGATACCCCTTCATGATATTCCGTCCACGGATCACCACTTCACCCTCAACACCGGGTGGAACCTCGTTGTCATGGTTGTCGAAGATCTTCATTTCCACCCCATGAATCGGCCTGCCGATACTGCCGCTCTTCGGAGTGAGCCACTGGCACTGGGCACTGGCAACTGGTGAAGTCTCGGTTAGCCCATATCCCTCCTGGATGGGCATTCCGAATTCCTCCTCGAAGGTCTTGCGGGTTTCCAATGGCAAGGCTGCTCCGCCGCTGATCCCATAATGGAGGGAATTGAGGAGAGTGGGATCGAGATTCTCGGTGTGGATGAGAGCGTTAAAAATAGTGGGAACTGCATTAAGGACTGTCACGTGGTCGCGGGCGATGATATGAGCCATCTTGCCGGGATCAAACCGCTTCAGATAGGTGATGGCCCCCCCATTCAGGAGCATGGCATTCTGAACACAGGTTTGACCAAAAGAATGGAACAGAGGCAAGACCGCCATGGCCACATGCCCGGGTCCCATCGGAGTGATCATGCATTCAGTCTTGGCAAAGGCCCTTTCTGAACAGAATCGTGCATTTTCCCATAGGTTGAAATGAGTCAGCTCCGCCCCTTTGGGGCGCCCTGCAGTTCCGGAAGTGTACATGATGACTGCGGTATCATCGGGGCGGGTGTTCACAAAGGATTCCAGCGAAGTTCTCCCGTTGATGACCTCGCCCAAAATCATGGTCCTCTCAGCGTAGTCCACACGTTCTGCCGGGTCTAAAGCGGCTTGGAGAATCCATGGGGGGTTTTCCAGACGGCTCGTGGCCTCTGTAAGAGCCGGAATGGATTCCGCATCCACAACCGTTCCCACAGCTTCGGAATGCTCAAGCTGGTAAACGACTTCATCCGGTACCAGAAGATTGTTCAGTGAGACAACCGTGGCCCCGGAAGCCAGGATTCCAAAATAGGAAATGGTGAATTCCGGTCGGTTCCCGCACATGAGAGCAATCCTGTCTCCCTGTTTGATACCGATCGATCCGAGGTAAGCGGCGAATGAGAGGACCTGGGTTCTCACATCGAGGTATGTCCATCGTTTCTCATCCTGGATGAGTGCCACCTCGCGAGGAAACCGGCGGGCGCTCTCGGTAATGATCGATGCCAGCGAAAGCGACACTCTGCAAAACTCCTTTCTCATCCACAACTTTATCGTCAAAGATTCCTGGCGGTCGATCCACGCACTACCAGCCGTCCTACCATATCACGGAGCCCCTCTTGGGCGGGTTGAGTACCTTTTTCGAGGCAGTCGATCAGATAGACCATCGCCTCATAACCAATCTCTTCCATCGGGGGCCGGTAGGTGGTCAAACCGGGAGGGATGTCAGCCGCCAGGGGGAAATCACCATACCCCATCAGAGACAAATCACGCGGTACCTCCAAACCTGCTTCACGCAGAAAGCATTGAACACGGATAGCTTCCAGGTCGTAGAGGGTGAAGAGTGCTGTAATACCGGCTCTCAATATTGACTCAACAACACTCTTCTGCGGGTCTTCTCGTGGGATCGTGATCAGGCAATCTTCACCAAATTGAATCCCGCGTTCCGCGAGGAAACTTTGTACCAATGCTACCGCCGAACGTGAACGTGTATCGATATGACGCGCTCCAAAGCCAATGCGCGTATGCCCCTGATCCACAAAGTACCCCATGCAGGTATCCACCGCGTGCTGGTGATCCACCCGGAACCCAGGAGCACCTCCGGGATCAAAGGTGAATTGAACAGAAACAACGGGCAACGGTAACGAGAGCCATTGGTCCGCGTGTAAGGCGGCTCTGTTGTCCCTGGGATCCATCAACAGGATGATCCCCTCAAGACACATTTCACGCACATCGCTGAGCACTCGACGCTGGTCCTCTTCACGGCCGGGGACAATATCCTCCAGGAAGACAAAGTGGTAACCACGGCTCCTTGCCCCGTGCATGAATCCGCCCAGAACACGCGCACCAAATTGCGTGTCAAACAGTTCACGTGAGAGGGCTGAGACAACCCCTACAATCCGGCTGCGTCCGGTCACCACAGCACTGGCCATCCGGTTGGGTGTGTACTGCATCCTTCGGACCACCTCGCGAACCATCTGCTGGGTCGAGTCTGTGATTCCTGCCTCGGAGGCCTTTCCATTGATGACCAGTGAGACGGTTGCTGTGGAAACACCGGCCTGGCGTGCAACCTCCCGTAAAGTGGGACGTGAACGCCGAGAGATGGATCCTGATTTGGTGGGCGGTGTTTTCATTTGTGTAAAGAAAGTCAATCCTTCCGGCTCTTTCATCTTCATGCTAACACAGCCCTAACTGGAGCGGAAATATCTTTTTGCATGTTGTTCATATGAATTTTTTCATTCATAGAACCTGGCCATTCCCATTCCAAACTCGAGCCAGTCAAGAGAAGATTGTGAACCATGCCGACCAATCCCTTCTCCCGGCCAGTTTATCGTTATTTTGTGTCTTTGTTGCTGGGCGGGATTCTGGTGTCCCTTCTGGTTCTGGTGGTTTCCTTTTTCCCAATCGAAGAAAGTGATGATGACTGGTGGCACCTGAAAGCGGGAAAACTGCTGTGGGAGGGTGAAATTGGCTGGTATTCGTTCGATCCTTTCACACAAACCGCCCGGGAGAAGGTCTGGATCAATCATGAATGGCTGGCGGAGTGGCTTTTCTATGCTGTTGCCAGGGTGGGAGGTCTGAATGCCGCGAACCTGTTCAAATCCCTGGTCCTCATCGCAGCCTTCTCAGTGGTTTATCTATCGTGTTTGAAAATAGGGTTTGGGTCACAAGCCTGCTTCCCGGCAGCGGTTCTTGCCGTATGCCTGGCAATCCCCACCTCACAATTTACGATGTATCTGCGTCCTCCTGTCTGGAGTTTCCTTCTATTGTCCGTATATCACCGGTTGATACTCGGTTCCTATCGGGAAAAAAAAGATAGACCTCATACGCCATGCCTCCAATGGCCTGTGATCCTTCTGATGGCGGTCCTGATGGTCTTATGGGCCAACCTGCATGGTGGTGCGATTCTGGGATGTGTGGTGATTCTGTTGATGGGGGTGGGGTCAGTCATCGATCGGTGTTTCCTCCCAGCATTTTTCCAATCCGAGTCTCGAACAACGATCCTCAGATGGGGACTCGCTGTGCTCCTGATAGGTGGTGCCAGCCTGTTGAATCCCTATGGCTATCACTTGCATTCCTTGACCTTCGAGGTCATGTCACAGAAGTGGTTGACCGAACGGATCTTCGAACTGGCTCCTCCGCGAATCGATCTGGTTTGGACTGCTCCCCTTTTATTGATCCCTGCAGCGTTGGGAGTGATTCGGTTCGGTGGCTGGGGTGAGAGGCTGGTCTTCGTTTTCCTGCTCTGGCAGGGTCTCAGCCATGTCCGTCACTTGCCGTTGACAGCGATCTGGGCCGCTCCCTATGCGGCTCGTGTTCTTTCAGACCCGCTTGGGATGGTTTCCCGGAAAGGCTGGCTGCTGGCCACAATTCCTGGACTCTTGCTGATTGGACTGAGTATCTTTCCTGGTGGTGCCATGCCCCTTTGGGGGTCGAGCCTATTCCGGTTCTTTATGGTGGCCATCCTATCGGTGCTCGCTCTTCTGGTTCTTTTGTATAAGGAGCGGCGGGTGGTTCGCTGGTTCATTCCAGGTGCTGTGTTCGCTATTGCCTTTGTGGTGGGAATCGCCGGTCAGCGTCCCACCCGGTTCATCGATTGTGTCAGGGGAACAAGTTGGTCGTCACGCAATTTCCCGGACAAGCTGGCGGATTTCATTCTCACACACGGAATCAAAACTCCCACTCTCTTCACTCGGGAGACGGGAGCTGGTTACCTGATCTGGAAGCTCTCTCCCGAAATCATGCGTGTGTTCAGTTGTACCCGGTTTGATCTGCAGGGAAGCCGTCCCATCAAGGAGATCGAGTCCATGTTGTGGCTCATGCCAGAGTGGACCGATCCCGACACGGGTGAAAAGATTCCAGGATGGGAGACTCTCTGGAACCACACTTACCACTTTGATGTGGTATTACTGGAGAAATATGCCGATCCCTTGCAGGGAA
>CAYZUX010000146.1:0-15295 GCA_964481775.1 uncultured bacterium
GCCAGTGCGAGACGTTCCGGGGTCAAGCCGAAAAGATGATAGTACTCGCGGATGGTCGGGAAGAAATGTGACCCCTGGCGTTCCTTTTGAATTCGCAACATGTAGACCACATCGGCTCCATCCAAAGCCTCCTCCACACGACGGCAGACCCTGGCTCCCATCTCCTCCAATCCCTTGGGAAGGAGGGTGGCCGGACCGGTAATGTGGACATCCGCGCCGACCTTCCTGAGTGCCCACAGGTTCGAACGCGCCACCCGGCTGAAAGTGATATCACCGATGATAGCCACCTTCAGTCCCTCCAACTTGCCTTTGTTTTCCCGGATGGTGAACAGATCGAGAAGCGCCTGAGTGGGATGAGCATGGGCACCATCACCCGCATTGATGATCGGAACAGGGATGCGGTCCGCCAGGAAGTGACACGCCCCGGCGAAGGAATGCCGCATGACAAAGAGGTCCGCTTTCATCGCCAGGAGGGTATGGAAGGTGTCAATCAGCGACTCGCCCTTCACAAAACTGCTGCGTTCCGAGGCGATGTTGATCACATCGGCAGAGAGGCGTTTGGCTGCCAGTTCAAAGGAGGTTCTGGTTCTTGTACTCGGTTCGAAAAAGATGTTGACAACGGTTTTTCCCCGGAGGGAGGGAACCCGTTTCACCGAACGGGTGAAAATTTCCTTGAACGGGCCAGCTGTATCGAGAATTTCATAGATCTCTTCCGGATCGAGGGATTGGATATCGAGCAAGTCTTTCCGGTTCACAGCAGGCCCCCCTTCAAGTGCCGAGACCCCCCTTAATGAGAAGGATCTCATCAACACCATCGACTTCCACCATCCGGACACGGATACGGTCCTGTTTTCCGGTCTGGAAGGTCATTCCAACGGCATCGGGCTGGATCGGTAGTTCACGATGTCCCCGGTCGGCCAGAACCGCCAGGCGGATTGCGCTGGGACGTCCATAGTCCCCCAAAGACTCAATGGCTGCCCGGATAGTCCTTCCCGTAAACAGGACATCATCCACCAGGACCAGTTCGCGCCCATCCACTGAGAATCGAATCTGACTGCTCTGGATACGCGGCTTGACTCCCCTGAGGTCATAGTCATCCCGGTAGAGAGTGATGTCGACTGTTCCTACAGGAACCTCAACTCCATAGCATTCATGAAACAGGGACTTCAACCTGTGAGCGAGAGGGACGCCATGCGTGTGGATTCCAATAAAAGCGGCTTTATCAAGGGAGGTCAGTTTCTCACGGACACTCTGGGCTATCCGGACAACGGCCTCCTGAACGTGATCAGCTGTAGCAAGTATCTGAGGACTACCGGTGCCGGTCATGGATGTATGGGAGCTTTCACTCCTCCTCCTCTTCCTCTTCATCCTCAGCCTGTTTTCCCTTGCTGGGAGTGTTTTCAAGAACCGCGGAGACCGCCTGACGGTTGAGGGTAACCTTGACACCCTCCGCGATTTCGAGGACCAATGTTTTCTCCTTGGTGGCCCGGACCGTACCATGAATCCCGCCTGAGGTGATCACCCGGTCACCTTTCTGGAGAGCAGCAATCCGCGCCTGATGCGCACGTTGTTCTTTCTGTTGGGGGCGAATCACGATGAAATAAAAGATACCAAAGAAGATCAGGAGCATCGGCAGAAGAGTGCCGAATTCACCCCCGGGGCTCGAGGTGGATTGAGGCCAGCCGGTTTGCGCAATAAATAAAGGGAGAAGAGCCAGGAGTTTTTTCATGCCATGAAGTCCGCGAGGAAGCCTTATCATTGGTCTTGGAAGCGAAGTGTATCAGGCTTGATCCTTCGGAGCAATCATCCTCGGAGAGATCCTTCGGGGTTTCACGTGATCTGTGTGTTACTCCCTCTTCTTATTCAGCTTAGGTCTCTTTCACAAGGTGTCCCTGTTGGAATCCTGTGAGACCGAAAAGAATCGGCTTGGCCCTCTCAACTCACTCTTGACCGGAAGGGAAGATCGTCTCACCATGGATGTGTTGCTGGGGAGCAAGGGGGAGAACCTCGCGAGCCCCTGCCATTGAACCGGCGTTGGAACAACTGGCCGGAATAATTGCCGTACTTGCGATTGATCTCACGGACAAAGAAACGATGCCCGGGTCCCGATCCAGATGGATCCGGGCGGTCGTGTTGATCTGTGTGGATCGAATCTTTCTGATGGGGATGGGTGAGAAGGTCGTAATGGCTGAGCCGGGTGTCAACAAAAATCTTCCGTTCAGTATCGAGGCCGAAAGAGCGGTTCTCGCCGCGATGCTCCATGACCGTGGAGCACTCATGGCGGGACTCGAAATCCTGAGAGACCTCGACGAGCAATCCAAGCGCGAGCAGATCCAGCGTGGTAAAGAACTGCGCGACAGTCCCCATGTCCGTTCACTTTTCTTTCATCAACCTTACCAGCTGATATTTGAACTCATCTCCGACCTCGAACAAAGGGGACGGATGCCTGATTTCACCACACTTCTGGAAGAAGCCAGAACGCGAAACGTGGTCGAGAAAATTGGAGGAGCAGCAATTATCCTCGAGGTCGCCTCCTCGGCGGCCACCGGTGCGCAGGTGCGTGAATACGCCGAGATTGTCAAGGAAAAGTATCTCAAACGCCGTCTCATCTTCTCGACCAACGAGGTCCTGGAAAGGGCCTACGAGGATCGTGAGGATGCCGAGACGATACTCAATGAGGCCGAACGCGACCTCCACGCGATCTCGGACAGCCGTCAAACCGGAGCGTTTATCCGCATCGGCCAACTCCTTGGGACAGTGGAAACGGCTCTCCATGAAGCCTTTCAGAAAAAAGGCCTGGTCACCGGTGTTCCGACCCATTTTACCCTGCTGGATGAGATGACCTCTGGTTTCCAGAAAACCGACCTCATCATCCTCGCGGCGCGACCCTCCATCGGCAAAACGTCCTTTGCTTTAAACATGGTGGAGAACATAGCAGTGGAATCCAAGTTACCTGTCGGTGTATTCAGCCTTGAAATGAGCGCTGTTCAGGTGATCCAGAGGCTGGTCTGCTCGATGGCCAAGGTGGATCTTAAAAGATTGCGTACTGGCCAACTTTCCAAGCGTGAATCCTCGAATGTTTTTAATACGCTGGCGCGCATGTTCCCTCTGCCGATCTATGTGGATGACACACCGGGGCTTTCCATCGCCTCGATGCGGGCCCGTGCCTTACGTCTCAAGCATAAGGAACCGAACCTTTCGTTGATTGTGGTCGACTACTTGCAACTCATGGAAGCCGGGCTGGCACGCAGCGGAAACCGCAACCGTCAGGAAGAGGTTTCCGCGATTTCGCGCGGACTCAAGGCCCTCGCTCGTGAACTCGAGGTTCCAGTTTTGGCAATCTCACAGCTCTCCCGTGGTGTTGAAAGCCGTGAAGACAACATGCCGCGTCTCTCCGACCTGCGTGAGTCCGGCGCCATCGAGCAGGATGCCGATGTGGTGCTCTTCATCCACCGCCGCCGTCCCAGCAAGGACAGCGAGGAAGCCGAGGAGGATGTGAAAGCCGAGATCATTATCGGAAAACAACGAAACGGCCCGGTCGGGAGCATCCCCATCGCCTTCATCTCACGCTATGCGGCCTTCAGGAACCTTACACCTGCCGAGGCCCCGCCAGAGGGAATCGGGGCAAGGGAAGATGACTTTTATGAGGATGTTGGAGTAGATGAGGGTGTCCCGTTTTAGGGCGTGATCCCTCCCAGCACTTCATCCTTCATCCGCCTCCCAAACTGCCGTCTTTCGAATAATGCCCCAGGTATCCTGGGGAGAGCTGAAAGAAATCCCGCCAGACATAGGCCAGGATTATACCCCGCGCGGTGCGCACACCACCAACCGAGTTCTGATCTGATAATCTCCTTCCAGCTGTAACCCACATGGTTTCTCAAGAGGAAGAGGTATCGTGAACGGTGAAAGACACGCCAGAAACGAGCAGCCTGGGGGCCAAGGGTAGCATTCATGATGTGAGAACAGGTCACGGCCTTGAGCAGACGAATCCGGTAACCGAGCTGGCGGCAACGGAGCGCATACTCTGAATCCTCATAATAACCAGGGTAGTATGCGGGAGCGAGACCACCCACCCGCTCCCATACCTCACGGGTCGTCGCCCAGATACACCCTCCGAAGTATTCAAGGTCCACGCTCACTACATCCTTCAACGAGGGCGATGTATCTGGCGTTCCATACCCGGTCTGCCAGAAAAGGCCATGCGGGTGGGTCATCGAGGAACCTTCATGTTGGAGGACCGGACCATTCATGCTGACCACCCGGCAGGTGGCCACACCCAGATCAGGAACCTGATCAAACTCCGCTACAGCCAACGCGAGCCAGGTGGGATCGGCCATGGAGTCATCATTATGAAAGGCCAGAATCTGTCCCTTGGCATGTTCTACTCCCAGGCGGCAGCCTCCGCCGTACCCCAGATTTCTCTTGCTTTCAACCAGCCACACCCGATCCTCGAACTGCTCAAGGATGGGCCGAAGAAATCGGTTCGAGTGGCGGACGCCTCCATTGTTGACCACCAGGATTTCATAACGATCCGGATGAAGGGTCTGCCGGACCAGGGACCGCAGGCAGGCCTCCAGTGGGACATGGGGAGAACAGGTGGGGATGATGACGGAGATTTCAGGCATGAAGTCTGGGATCGCCCCCTTCCGGTCATGGAAGGGGGCACGATAGCAGGTATGTCTCAGTATCCCAAATCTTTCAGTGTTGACTTATACACCGAAGCTGATGAATGAAGCGCCTTCTTCTCATCCTCCGAGAGTTGGAGCTCGATCACCTTTTCGATCCCCTTCCGCCCCAACTGGCAGGGCACGCCAACATAAACATCATTCAACCCATATTGCCCGGTCAGATAGGCGCTGCAGGGGAGGGTGTGGTGTGTGTCATGGATGATCGAAGCCGCCATTTTTACTGTCGCGGCGGCGGGTGCGTAGTAGGCGCTGCCGGTCTTGAGCAGGTTCACGATCTCCGCGCCACCATTACGAGTCCGGTCGGAGATGGCCTGGATGCGGTCAGCTGGAATCAGCTCAGTGATGGGAACTCCACACACCGTGGTGTAACGAGGTAAGGGCACCATGGTATCTCCATGGCCTCCGAGGACCATTGCGTCTACATCATTGACACTGCAGCCCAGCTCCATCGCCACAAAAGCGGCGCAACGGGCTGAATCCAGGACACCTGCCTGGCCGACCACACGATGGGATGGGAATCCGGTGATCTTGAAGGTGTGGTAAACCATCACATCGATCGGGTTGGAGACCACGATCACGATCGAATCGGGAGCATGTTGTTTGATGGCTTCGGCGATTCCACCACAAATCCCAGCATTCATCTTGAGCAGGTCGAGACGGTCCATGCCCGGCTTTCGCGGTAAACCCGCAGTCACAATCACCAGGTCAGATCCCTCGATATCCTTGTAATCGTTGGTTCCCTGGATGACCACATCCTTTCCCAGGGGGCCAGCCGCCTCCTGGATATCGAGCGCCTTCCCTTGAGGAACACCCTCCACAATGTCTGTAAGCACAATGTTGCCAAGTTCCTGTTGGGCCAGGTAAAGCGCGCATGTTGCCCCAACATTCCCAGCACCGATGACCGCGATCTTCGAGTTCATGACAGCCTCCTGGATTGGGTAATTCTTCCTTTGAAATGCCTGAAAGTACCACACCTTTGCCGATTAAGCAAAGTTAACTCTTTTCGAGCGCCGAGGTACCCTCCCCAGTTAGAAATCCCGGGAACAGACCTCCCAGTTCCGCTAACCTCGCGCGGGTGATCGCTACAGCGTCTTTTGATTTGTCACAAGCCAGCCAATGCCGCCCCAGACTCTTTGCGGCTACCACGGTTGTCCCTGAACCGCAGAAAAAATCCGCAACACACTCACCTGGCTCGGAAAGGGCTTCGATAAAGATTTCCATGAGCTCAAGCGGTTTTTGGGTGGGATACCCATTGCGTTCCCTGGCCATGGGGTTGAGGGAAGGAACAAAGAGCACATCACCGGGCAACTTGTCCCTATCCTCCAGATCTATACGTGCCCCTTTAGGATTGCGTGCACGTTCCAAAGCCTTGGGAGAACGTTGCACCCGGATCCTTTCTGGATGGAATACCCAATGATTGGAGCGTGTGTACCATAAAAGGGTGTCATGTTTTCGGCTGAAACGGTTCTGGCTGGCCCCTCCTGTCTGGTAATACCAGATGATCTCATTTTGAAAGTGCTTTGCCCCGAACAGCTTATCCAGAGCCAATTTGACCGCATGGACAACATGCCAATCCAAATGAATGAGAAAGGAACCATCTGGCAGAAGTAACTCCCGCATAAGGCTCACCCGCTCCATAAGCCATGTGATATAATGATCCACCCCGCCCTCCCAACGATCCTGAAAGCAGGGTGGGGCTTGCCCCACTGTGGGGGAATCAGAGATATCCGGTGGGGCAAGCCCCACCCTACCTTTCCGGGTTATGCCGGTTGCGAAAGGGGGATCGATAGCGATCAGGCGGATGCTCCTGGGTGGTAACAAGGGTAACCAGACCAAACAATCCGCACAGGCGAGTGTTCCTCCCTCCAGTTGCCAGATTCTGAGTCGAGAATTCCGATCAGCCATACCATCTTCTCCAACCACAGGCCGTTGAGGAGACCAGAGGATTACAATGTTACTCAGAAACGAGAAGACCATTTTCATCAGAAACACTTGGGATAGTAAACACTGCTATCCAGCATTTCTCCATCCGGGAGGTCGTGCGACTTTTACAAACCTGTAGTAGAGTTGCAGGAACTCCGGGAGGCATCACCCCAATCAGCACTTAACCATGCCGAAATCAACGCCAACACCCTGGTACCACTCAAATCTTGTAACTGGCGTTCTGGTAGGTTTCAGTTACCTGATCTGTGCCCGTCTTTCGCTCGTTTTCATTGTAGAACCAGAGAAAATCTCCGCATTTTGGCCACCGACAGGTTACCTGTTGAGTTTGTATCTTATCCTTGCAAAGGATAAATGGTTGAGCGCATGTCTTGGTGCATTTCCCGCCAATATGGCCGCCAATATGTTGGTGGGAAAACCTATATGGGTGGCCTCTGGATTCGCTCTGGGTGATACCTTTGTACCTCTTGCGGGTGCCTGGTGGCTGACCCGGCTGTTGGGAAACCCGGTACAGATCCGGAACCTGCGAGATATCCTCTATATCACCCTTATCGGAGGGGTAAGTGTTTCGGCAGGGTGTGCCTTTATTGGTTCGTATTTCGCGATCTGGGGGTTGAATGGAGCATCATTCTGGCTGATCTGGCTAGCCTGGTGGACGAGTGATCTGACAGGTGTCATCGCAATCACACCGGTGTTCCTTTCCTGGTATGCCTTTGGTTGGAAGGGAGTCCGGAATTTCACACCCAATCAATGGATTGAGTTGATTCTGCTCCTTTCAGGGTTCCTCCTTTGCACCCATCTTGTCTTCCGTGGTGAGGAAGGCCCATTAAGGACATTCGGGCCACTCCCGTTCCTTTTAACCCCTTTCCTGATCTGGTCGGCCATTCGTTTCGGAGTCCATGGAGCGTCATTGATCTGCCTGATCCTGACTGCCCTGGGGGTTACATACACCTTCCACGGCTATGGACCTTTCGCTGCTTCCGCAATCCCGATTACGGAAGTCCTTTTCCGAATGCAAGTCATCATGACAGTCGCCATACTCTCAACTCTTCTGGTTGCGGCAACAGTTGAAGAACGAAACCGTGCGATCCATGCCCTTTCAGAAAGCGAACGGCTTTACAGGAATGCCATTGAGGTGGCGGGAGCAGTCCCCTATTACGAAGTGTATGCCAGAAAAGGATACGAATTCGTGGGGGAAGGGATCTCACGCCTGGCCGGAGTTCCCGCCTCCGAATTCAGTCAGGAGCTGCTGGATTCACTCACCATGGAGATAATCCCGACCGGTGAGTTGTCTGGGCTTACAATCGATGAAGCAATCCAGAAAGCACGTCATGGAGAAGGAATCAGTTGGACTGCTGATTACCACTTGCGCCTTCCCGATGGAACTGAGAAATGGCTGGCGAATGCATCGATCCAGGTCCGGGATGAGAATGGAGAAGCTATAGCCTCGTTGGGTATACTTGAGGATATCACTGACAGGAAGTTGGCTGAGCAGGCGCTGCGCGAAAGCGAGAGACTGTACCGGACCACGATTGAGGGGATCGGCGCGGTTCCCTATTACCGGAACTACGACTCCGAAGTGTACAATTTCCTTGGTGCTGGAATTGAAAATCTGACCGGCTATTCAGCCCAGGAATTCACACCGGTTACACTGGGCAACATCATCCTTGAGCGCATTTTTTATGGAGGTTTGGTAGGTCTTGATCGTGATGAGGCCGTCCATAAAGTCCGGATGGAAGCCGGTGCCCAGTGGCGTGCGGATTACCGGATACGCACCAAGGGCGGAGGGGAACGCTGGCTGGCGGATTCGGCGGTTCAGGTTGGTGATGCCAATGGGAAACCAATCGGTTCTCTTGGAATTCTCCAGGATATCACGGAACGTGTCCGGGCCGAGGAAAGCCTGCGCCTCCAGGACCGTGCCATCATTTCTGCGGTGAATGGAATCATCATCACCGACTGGACTCAGCCAGATAATCCGGTCGTGTTTGTCAATCCTGCCTTTGAGAAGATCACTGGCTATAGCGCCGAGGAGGTCATCGGAAAAAACCTGAGGTTCCTGCAGTCCGATGATCTTGACCAACCAGGTGCCGAAATCTTGCGCCAGGCTATCCAGAACGAGCGTGAAACCGACGTTGTCTTGCGTAATTACCGGAAGGATGGTTCACAGATCTGGGTGGAACTCTCCATCGCTCCTGTCCATGACATGAGTGGAAAGGTGACTCATTTCATCGGGATCCAGAACGACATCACGGAAAGAGTCCGCATGGAGGAACAGCAAACCTATCTCACCAATGGTTTGATGGCGGTGGTGGATATGGCGGATGAACTGCTCACCTGCCCGGATGAAGACACAATCTCACGCCGCGCGGTGGAGCTGGCCAGAGAGAAGCTGGGCCTGGAACGCTGCAGCCTTCAATGGTTCGAGTCACAGACCCTGGTGGGAACTTATGGAACTGACCGCCACGGCAACACGGTGGATGAAAGAAACTGCCGGAACCCGCTTGAGGACGGGTGGATGGATAACCTGAAACGTCAATCCGGCGCCAATCTCCAGTGGTATTATTTTGAAGGCGAACATGTTGAATATGATGGGAAGGAGCTGGTGAAATTCGGCGAAGGATGGATCGTTTTCACTCCGCTTCATTCAAACCAGAAATGGGTGGGAGCCTTTTTCAATGACAGCGCAATCAGCGGAGCTCCCTACGATCCAATCCAACAGGAACTTGTTGCGGTTTTCTGCTCCCTGCTGGCCAACATCATCGAACGGCGCCGCAGTGAAGAAGCGCGCCACAAGCTGGAGAGCCAGATACATCATGCCCAGAAGCTGGAAAGCCTCGGAGTCCTTGCGGGAGGTATCGCCCATGATTTCAATAACCTCCTGATGGGGGTCCTCGGAAATGCCAGCCTGGCCCTGGCGGAGCTTCCACCGGAATCACCAGCCCGCGAAAGTGTCACCCACATCGAACAGGCAGCATTACGAGCCGCCGAGCTGGCGAAACAAATGCTCGCTTATTCCGGCAAAGGAAAATTTATCATCCAGCGATTGAACCTTTCCCGGATCGTGGAGGAAATGTCCCATCTGCTCCAGGTATCCATCTCAAAGAAAGTCTTTCTTCGCTACAATTTCGCCTCCAACCTGCCCTCCGTCGAGGGAGATCCCACACAGATCCGGCAAGTTATCATGAATCTGATCACCAACGCCTCTGATGCTGTCGGCGACAGAAGCGGGATTATCACTATCAGCACCGGGGCTCTCTATGCAGACACAGCTTATCTGTCGGAATCCTACCTCGATGATGACTTGCCGGAGGGATACTATGTCTATGTCGAGGTTTCTGATACCGGATGTGGGATGGACGAGGAAACACGGTCGAAAATCTTCGATCCTTTTTTCACCACCAAGTTCACCGGAAGAGGATTGGGATTGGCTGCGACGTTGGGGATCGTGAGAGGCCACAAGGGGGCCATCAAGGTGTATTCAGAGGTAGGGAAAGGCACCACCATCAAGATCCTGTTTCCTGCCTGTGAGCTCCCTGAGGATGAACCTGAAGGTCAAGAGGCCAAGCTGGAAGAAGACTGGAAACCCTCAGGAACCATCCTGCTGGTGGATGACGAGGAATCGGTCCGTGTCGTATGCCGGCGTATCCTTGAATCTCGCGGATTCCAGGTTCTCACCGCCAATGATGGCCGGACAGGGGTTGATCTGTTCCGGAAAGAGGCAGGGCGGATCACTCTTGTGATTCTCGACATGACCATGCCTCACATGGATGGTGAAGAGGCTTTTCGTGAATTGCGTAGAATCCGCTCCGATGTCCGGGTCATCCTGACCAGCGGTTACAGTGAACAGGATGCGATTGGACGATTCGCGGGAAAGGGATTGGCCGGTTTTATTCAGAAACCCTTCTTGCCTTCCGCCTTGTTGGAAAAAATCCGTGAAGCTCTCAAGGAATAACCGGTTTCCATGAACAAGGCCCTGATCCTGCTGGCCGTGCATTGGAAACAAAGCTGGCGTTCATCCAGTCCTTCGAGTGGATCGAAATTCCTGGCGTTTTTCACCCTTCTGATTGTCCTTGTGCCAGCCTCGCTGTTGCTGGCATGGAGCGTGAGTTCTCTTGTCTTTCCAACCGATCAACCCGGGAGATCTGCTTCCAGAATTCTCGCCCTGGGATTCTGCGCTTATTATGCCTATTCCCTTCTCTCCCCTTTTTTTGGTAAAGAACTCAGTGACAGCCATGAAATTGAGAAGGCCCGGATTTTCCCTGTCCCGGCAAGCATACTTTACAGTGTTGCAGTGGTATTCACGGCCTTTTCGCCAGGTTTCCTGTTCCTTTTCCCGACCTTGTTGTTGCTCTTGTTCCCGGTTTCCAGTCACCCAGTCACTTTCCTCCTGAATCTCCTGATCCTCATCCTTTTCATGATCCACACCGCGCAGGTACGTCTTGGAATTTCTCTCCTGGCTGCCAATCTGCTTCGGAAACGCCGCTACCAGGACCTGCTGCGTCTTTTACTACCACTCAC
This sequence comes from uncultured bacterium, assembly GCA_964481775.1. Lineage (GTDB taxonomy): Bacteria > Hinthialibacterota > Hinthialibacteria > OLB16 > OLB16 > OLB16. Next base: position 11,148 of record CAYZUX010000146.1, read on the forward strand.
AGGAATTATCTTTTTCACTCTGATGCAATTCTCACTGTACAGCCATCCCAGTGGATTTGCCGGGCTTCTTCTGGCGGTCAGTCTTCCAGAGTGGACTGCCTGGACACCCTTTTTCTGGCACTCTGGATTGATATCTTTCCAGGATCATTCTCCGGTACAGGTGGTCTATCAGGTCCTGATGGTGCTGATTTCTGTTCCACTCTTGGGAATGGTTGGCATTCCCCTCCTTAATCGGGCTCTGGTAAGCGAGATGGAATCCTCCTCCACAGGAAAACTTATGGCCAAAGATTGGGACACAGCCTCCTTGACCACTCATTCCAAGTCCCGGATAGAACTATTGCCAAAACCCCTATGGGCTGTTTTCCACAAGGAAATCCGGATGATGCGTCGGGAGCCTGCAATCAAGACACTCTTGATCCAGCAGTCCTTCCTTTTCTTGCTTCCATTCGTGGGGGTAATCGCTCAGACAGGATTTGATCTGGAAAAAATCCTCGTGAGAGGAATGGACTTCCTGCTGCCCAGCGTCCTGATTCTCCTGTATGTCGAGTTTCAGGTCTGTTTCCTGTCCCTGGGCTTTGAAGGAAGGGCCATCCAACACATGTTCATGGCTCCCATAAAGATGGGCTCTCTGCTACTGGGGAAAAACCTGGCTTTGGGACTTGTCGCAGGGGTCTGGAACTCACTTCTGATTTCGGCACTGTGCACCTTTTTTGGGAATCCAGGCGTAGGGCCGGTATACCTTATATTGGGGATTTCCCTCTTACTGGTGGTCGTGGGCTGGGGCTGCCTTTCCTCTGTCATTCTTCCCATTCCAGTCTCCACCACTGGGAAGAGTTCCCTGACTCAAACCGGCAGTGAACGCCGGGGTTGCCTGTTCGCCCTGTGGAACTACATCAACACAGGAATACTGGTTCTGTTCAGCCTGCCCCCCTTGTTGGTTTGTCATTTCAAAGGTCTGCTTGACCGTGAAGCGACCGGAGTGAATCTCCTACCATTGGGAGTCTGTCTCTTGTATGGATTGCTGGTCTTCCTGGTTTTGACATGGCTCGCAACAAAACTCCTCGAAAATCGTCAATACAGAATCTTCGAACTGTTTGTCCAGGCGGGGAGATGAGGAAATCCGGAATGAGACGGGAATCATTTCCCCCGGCAGCTGACATGCTGGTAACATTCGATGAAGGGTTTAGCATAATATTCATCGACTACCCTGTCCCAGTCATAAACCTCCACCGCCCGGCGGCGTCCCGCCTCCCCCAGGCTCTGTCGCAGTTGTGGAGAATCCAGTAGTTTCCGAAGAGCCTCGGCCAGTTGATCCGCATTTCCAGCTTCGTAATGCAATCCGGTGACTCCATCGCGTATGGTCTCAGCAATCCCCCCGATCCGTGAACCAACCACCGGAAGCCCCGAAGCCATTGCCTCGAGAGTGGTGATTCCGAAAGGCTCAACCCAAAGACTTGGAATAATGACAAGATCCACATCCCGGTAGAGATCAGGGACACGATCCTGCGGAACCCATCCCAGGTTGCGGATCCAATCCTCCGCAAATCCCATTTCAAAGGCCGCGGTGATTCGCACTTCGAAATCATACCCCTCAGACCGCAATCGTTGACATGCCTCAAAAACGGTCCTGAAACCCTTAAGCTCATCATTGATCCGTCCAGGCACCAGGATGACTGGTCTGGGATTGGAGGGGGGTGGAGCGGGTGTAAAACGCGCGGTATCGATCCCCGCTGGAACCACTCGTACGCGATCCGAAAAGGGACGGAAAAAGCGTGCGATGAATTCATTATACACAATCAACGCCTCAGCCTGGCTCAGCCACTGAGGCAGTCTTTTCCGGTACCACGATGTAAACGCCAAAGCAGCGGCATACTCCTGGGTAAAATGCAGTTGCGGGTGTTGGTCCGGGTAACCCAAGGCAATTTTCGCCAGTCGTTTGGGAAAAGACCATCCTGGATGCCAGCAACGATGACAGCGGCCGGGATCGGTCAGGAAACCACCATCACAAATCCTGCCCTGATCATACAGCCAGTAATGCAAATTGAGGCAGTTGCTGTCATAGGCATAAAAACGGCAATAGGTTGGAAAGTCACGCGAGAAATGATCCAACAGGTGTCCCTTGAGGTGATATCCCTCCGCAAGGAATACCAGGTCAGGTCTCCACTCCCGCACAGCATGTCCGAAACGTTTCCTCAGATGCCAGGCATTGAAAGTGAAACGGCTGAAATGGATCCGGGTAATTGGAAAGGGAAGCTCGGTCCGTATGTCGCCACGGGGGTAATAATCGGTCCAGACGGGAGTGAACAGGCGGACATCGAAATTCCGGGTTTGCAGGCGGGTGATGACCTCCTTGAGATCGACCCAACAACCGCCAACCGGTGGCCAGTTAAACGCCAGGTCAATAAAGGCGATGCGAGGAAGGGATTTGTCTGGTTGGCTCATGATAATCCCCCATGTTCAGGTACAGCTTGATTGTGAGAGAGCAGACCTTCAAGAACCTCCCAACTCGATCCCAGGTAAGTGAAAACCACGATCTGTCTCTCTATTTTCGCCCGAACAACAATTCTGACGGAGGGGAGTTCCGTGTAGAACCTGGGCCAGTGAACGGTGTCCTCCACAGTCACTTGCAGGGGAGAAGTCGAACGAATCCACCCATACAGGGTATGAGCACCGCTCTTTGCCTTCCAACGCCACCACTGAGCGTTCCCCTGATCAGGATGGACATTGACTTCAATCCCCGCAGCAAAGAGGAAAGGGATCTCACAGGCATGAGGCTGGAGAGACTGGATTTCATCACGGATTACCAGACTCCCATCCGGAAACATGGAAAACCGTCTGCCAACCGATCCCATACCGGGACGTTCCCAGCGGCCCTGGACAGTCATACCACACGAATCTTCGGTCACCTCGCCCCTTGCGATATGCCATCTCCTTGCCACCCGGAAGGAGGCCCAAGTCTCTGCCTGCTCGTAACCATCTATCGATGGGGTGTTATGTGAGCGGATGGAACGGCACTCCTTTCTCCGTTCTCCCGCGGTGTATTCATAAACTCCCTTATCTACAATGAAACGTTCATTCCCAACTGAAAGTTCAAAGGAAAGAGTGTCGTTATGGACATGCCCCATCAACTCATCAGGCCCCAGAGGCCCATGATCGATGATGCAAGTCAAGTCACCCTGATGAATGCGGGTGATGCCGGAGTCCGGGAAGGTGTTCAGGGGTGGCATTGGGGTTCCCCCTCCACCCCAACCCTCCGCCGCATGGGGGGAGGTGGAAATTGCCCCCCCATTCCCTTGCGGGAGAGGGGCTTGCCCCAGCACACTGTCATTGAAAAGCGGAATCCCCCCATCGGGATGGAGGATCCCCTTCAGGAACTTGACCATCCGTTCCATGGGATTCAAAAGGTTCTCCGTTACCCATAAGGGATTCCAGGCCTGTAAATACTCAGCCGCATCCCTCAGGTCACTCAACACAAGGCACTGATACATGGGTGAGCGTTCATAATGGCCTCCATCGGGCAGGACCTGGATCTTGATCTGGCGTGGCAGCTCCCTTGATATCAGAGTCCACCAACGAAAGGCAGCAGGCCCCTCAAAGAACGAGGCCAGCATGGCCAGGGCACAAAGATCCTTGAAGAGGTGATTCCCCCCCAGGTGGTATTCCAGGTTCTGCTCGAGGTAAAGGCCATGGATAAAGGTTCTTTTCTCAATATTCTCCTTAAGGGAACCCGCCAGGGATTCCGGACATCGACTCAACAACCGGTGTAACCACAGCCAGGAACGAACCCTGAAAGCTGTGGCGAAGGCACCCCAGGCCGGAGGTTGCCCCACCGGGTAATGTTCCCACCAGTCATCCAGGAACCTGGTCAGTGATGCAAAGATCTCCACACGGAGTTTTTCATCCACTTCCGGACAGACAAGTAACTCTCCAAAGCCAACAACAAACTGGTGGTAATGGAAGGTCTCAATCACGAGAGGTGGCAAAGCGGGATCCTCGAAATGGTCCCACAACTGGCCTGGAGCGAAGGTCTCCTCCCGGTTGACGAGGAGCAATTTACCTGACTGGAACTGCCTCCAGGACGAAAAGAGTCGTTCATAGGGCTGTGAAAGAGCCACGGTTGGGAGCGCAAGATTCCGTTGATGCGTTTC
>CAYZUX010000147.1:0-15245 GCA_964481775.1 uncultured bacterium
GTCATGTGTTTTGGATCAACGCGGTACATAGTCCATCTTGTTATCGTTCTTCTCACCTGTGTTCACCCACAGGCGATAGCGCTGACCCTCGGATCAAACACTGATGACCTTTTACTCTTCCTCCAAGGCGCCCGCACGAGCGGATGCGATCTCGACTCCGATGGTAAAACAGGTATCACTGACCTTCTTATCGCCGCCGGGGAAGGCGTATCCCGCTGCTTCTTCGATGAGTCCCTTGTGGTCAATGGGGATCCACTCAATCCATTGGCACTGGTCATGGGAAGACCACCGCAAGTACTTTCGGTCTATGGTATTAAAGACAGCCAGGGGAACCTGGTGCAGGCCGCTTCGATGACCATCGTTGATACGGCCGGCAACCTTATGGAAGTTGATTTTGACACAGTGGGACGTCCCACAGAGTTACACGGGGGAGAAATCGATCTGATCGCGCAGTACACCGGTTCCTCTGCCTTCACATTCTCTGGAACGACGGGGGGAGAAGTGGTTTCGGGGTTGGCGGACTTCGCGATGATCCCTGGTGACTTTCTCAAAAACTTCAAAGGTAGTGGTGCCAAGCGGAATTATGATGACGCTTCCCAATTCTGTCATGATCAACAAGGAGTCTTACAGGCGGCCATCTTTAACGTTGACCCGGTGTATTTCGGCGCCGCCGACGCGCAATCATCCCACATGATACTGACTTTCTTTCTGACTGATGAGGAGCAATTTCCCGCCAATAACGCCCTATCCTGTGATTGTCTTTTGAGGGCCTTTGTCGATGAAAATGAAACTCCACTGGATGATGACCGTGTACGGCAAATTTCCGGATTTAACCTGGCTGCTACCCCCTTGATGGCGTTTCACCTGAAAACGAAGGCGCTCTTGGATGATTGTGAGGCTCATCCAGACGTCTATAAGTGCCAAGATATCGATAAAACAGCATTAAGGGAATCTCTGGAAAAAACCGGCAAGTGCCTTCAATTTCTTGCCCTGATGGCCAATACCGTTTTCCTCGAACTGGCTGGGGATACTCCTCAGTGTAAAGGAGGGATTCGATTTTCCGACTCGAATCTCGAAGCAGCTGTCCGGAGTGAACTCTGCAAACCTGTGGGGGAGCTTCTCCCCGAAGACATGGAGAAGCTGACAAGCTTACGGGCCCGCTATAAAAATATCCAAAGCCTGGAGGGACTCCAGCATGCAACGCATCTGTTGGACCTCGATCTTGAACACAACCTGGTACAAGACTTGGGTCCACTGTCAAACCTGATTCAGCTCTTCACATTGAACATGAATTACAACCAGGTTTCAAACCTGTCTCCATTACAAAACCTGGATCATCTTGATTTCCTGGCCCTTCATGGAAACCCTCTGACAAGCCTTGCTCCACTGGCCAACCTGACAGCGCTCACGTCACTCGATGTGGGGTATTGCGGCCTGACCAATTTGAATGGAATCGAAAGCCTGACAGCGCTTCACGAACTCGATATCCGTGAGAATAACATCGGATCATTATCTGCTTTGACTCAACTTGTTGAGATACGCAAACTGGATGTGCGGCGAACCGGAATCAATGACCTCTCTCCACTGGCTGGGATGAGCAATCTGCTCACCCTTTATGCCCATGGAGATAAAATTCTATCGGTTCCGTTCCAGAACTACATCACCAGTGTCGATCCTCTCCAGGGATTAAAGAAGCTGAATTATGTGGGCTTACCTGGGAATCTGATCACAGATCTGACTGGATTAGTGAACAACCTCGACTTCGCCACCAACGACCAGCTTTCAATATATAGCAATCCCCTCAGTGACCAAGCGAAAAATGTGCAGATTCCAGCTCTTCGTGCACGGGGAGTGACTGTCGACTACTGAGCTTAAATTTCAATCCAAAACCTGGTTTACCAAAAGAAGGAGACAGCCGCATGCTCAAACAAGCACTCTTGCTTTATGTCTTATTCAGCAGCCTGCCAGCGGCAGCTCCAGCAACCGTTGAACATTTTGATGTCGTGGTTCTGGGAGGAACCCCTGGAGGTATTGCTACAGCAATCACAGCTGCGCGGTTGGGGCATAGCGTTACCCTCATTGAATACCACTCCCACCTGGGCGGCATGACCACCAGTGGCCTGGGTAAGTCTGATATCGAAACCGCTGACGCCATTGGAGGAATCTGGGATGAATTTGTCCAACGAATCCTCCGTTACTACACCGAAAAATATGGCGCGGATTCTGTCCAAGTGACAGCTTGCAGGAATGGGTATTTCTATGAACCCTCGGTAGCGGAAACCATCCTCAATCAAATGATCGCCGAACAATCAAGTATACAGGTTCTCCTGCGTCACCGGCTCGATGAAGTGGTACGGAACCAGAATAGGATCACGGCGATCCGGGTGCATCATCGAGACACTGGGGAAATCCATGAAATCCGTGGAGGAGTCTTCATCGATGCAACCTACGAAGGCGATCTCGCTGCTTATGCTGGTGCAGAATATCGTCTCGGACGTGAAAGCCGTATTGAATTCGATGAACCTCACGCGGGTGTCATCTACATGGATCACCAGACCCGTGCCTTCCTGCCAGGAACCACTGGAGAGGGCGACAAGCTTCTCCCCGCCTACACCTACCGTCTGTGTCTATCCTCTGATCCCGACAACCGAGTTCTTCCCGGGATGCCTCCCGGCTATGACCGGACCCGTTATCTCAACTATCTCCTCGACCTCAAACTGGGACGGCTGAAGTCGGCGGTCGATGCCCTTTCCATCGCTCCGCTGCCGAACCGGAAATATGACGCCAACATGAAACCCTGGCCACTCGGTTTTCCCTTCGCGGGAGAGAATTTCGGATACCCGGAGGGGAGTTGGGAGGAACGTGAAACCATCATGGCTCACATCCGCAATCTCACCCTCGGCCTGGTCTATTTTCTCCAGAACGATCTCGATGTGCCCGAGGCAGACCGTGAGAGGGCTCGTCAATACGGTTTGGCCAAGGATGAATTCACGGATAACGGCAATTTCCCCTTCCAGTTCTACATCCGTGAAGCACGCCGGATCGTGGGTGAATACACTCTGACAGAAAAAGACCTGACTTTTGCCCCAGGCGCATTTCGTGCACCGGTCCATGCGGATGCCATCAGCGCTGGCGAGTTCCCCATCGATGCCTTCCCAACACGGAAGTATGAGAAAGGCCATGAGACCGCGCTGGAGGGCTACATCCTGATGCTCAAGCAATACACCCAGCCTTACCAGATCCCTTACGGTGTGATGGTTCCCAAACATGTCGATGGACTGATCGTGCCTGTTGCCGTCTCGGCCACTCACATCGCCTTCTCCTCGGTCCGTTTGGAGCCGACCTGGATGAGCCTCGGGCAGGCTGCGGGTACCGCCGCGCATCTCGCCTTGGAACTGGGTATCCAGCCAAGAAAAGTTCCCATCGAAAAGCTTCAAAGATCGCTTGTCTCACAAGGAGCAGTAATCAGCTACTTCAGTGATGTTCCCAAGGGAAGCCGGGAATTTGCCGCTTTTCAATACCTCGGAACCAAGGGATTCTTCGACAGCTACGAGGCCCAGCCCGATGCACCACTCTCTTGTGCGGCAGCATATCAATGGGCCACACTTGCGCTCCAGGCAGCCGGGAAAGAATCAATAGACTGGAATTATCTTTGTTACGGCGATTCCATTCCCCGTTCTGTCTATAATCAATTGATGCAGACAGTCGCCGAAAATTTAGGTTTAGCTCGGGGTGAATTGATAACCAATGAAGACGAAACAGTTACCCGGCGTGAAGCCTGTGTTTTGCTTTCTCTTCTGCTTGAGAAAGCATGGCACTAAGGTACCCCCGAGAGATGCCTTCAGGTGGCCGCCGAGGAGCTCGCGGCAGCCGCATCCGCTGCGGTTGCCACACGCCGGTTCAGTCCGATAAACACCATGTCTTTCAGATCAGTTGTCATGGTTTCCTCCTCCGGGAGATTGTAGGGAGATCACAGCCAAGATACCATGGAATCAGGCATGCTGGTTTTCCTGGAGAACACTGCCAACCCTTATTGTTGATCGAAAGGAAACAACTCACATGAAACTCCTAACTCTCTGCATCCTCGCTCTGGCCCTGCTCGTAGCTGTCTGCGCTCCCTATGCCGCCAATGAAGCGGTGCGCGATGGGGCCTTCATTCACATCAGTCACGGTAAAGACAATCCCCATCGGCTCCTGATGGCTCTCAAAATGGCTCAGATCATGGCCGAGGACCATGATGTGCTGGTGTATTTCGACATCACAGGGGTGGAAGTCTGCCTTAAAGATGCCGAGGACATCGCCTACTCCCACTTCCCCACCTCCCAGACTCAGATCAAGGGATTACTCGACAAAGGGATCACCCTGATGGCCTGTCCCGGATGCCTGAAAGCCGCCGGGAAGACCCCTGAAGACTTGGCAGCCGGAATCAAGGTGGCGGACAAGGAAGCCTTTTTCAACTTCACAAAGGGCCGGATCCTGTCTTTCGATTATTAACCAATGGAAATACGCGCTCTGGGGAGGGGGCCAACCCTCCCCTTCTGCTTACCTTTCCACTACCACCATCCCATGCAGTCCCAACTCCGGAAGAGCCACTTGCGTCTTTCCATTTTCCATAGTGGTCTCAAGCCGGTTTCCTTCCGGTTCCCAGGTGACCGCTTTCGGCTGGAACCCCTGAATCCTGAGTTTGCAGCCTCTGATCGGTAAAATTTCCTCACGCATGGGGGGATTACTTTCCGGTAAGGCCCTGTCCGCAGTGGTGTTGGTTTCATTCAACAAATGAATCACCAACCGGTTCTTCTCCTTTTGTTCGTAGTAAGTGGTCTGCACACACATGGGAGCCTCGACCTCCACCAACGGTTTCCTGTCCCTGGTGGCCCAACGTACCGCGTTGACTAACAGGGGCCGCTGGTATTGGTATGGAATCACAAAATAGCTCTGGTCCACCGCCGCGGCAAAATAGGCCACTCGCCCTTTGCCATGGTCTGACAGGAGCAGGAAGGGACGTTCGCTGGAATCCTTCATGGAGACATAGTTCGCGATGGTTAAGGCTCCCTCTATTTGAGAAACCCGTGCCGTCATCCCGATATAGTCCACTCGCTCCCCCTCGACTGGAATGGTCCCTTGAATGACAGGATCTTCCGTAATGGAGTGATTGCTGAACTTGAGGAGACAAGTGTCCTGATAATCCGGCCAAAGGGCGCTGTGGTCCTCGGTCTTCTGGAAAGAGGCTCCAAAGAGGTCCGCAAGACCGAAGTCCTTGCGCGAAGTGCCATTCTCATCCAGCAGCGAGCTCAAGTGTGTCGCCACCAGCCCGCCCCCTTGCTCCACATAACGGCGGATGTGAGTCATGGCCTGTTCCGAAAGACAGGCCGCATCCGGAAGAATGAGGACTGCATACTCCCCCAATCGTTCCGGTTCCTGCTCAAGAATCCGGTCGGAGACGATATCCACGGGAATATGGGCTTCATTGAGCGCACGGAAGAATCCTATGGCCGCTTCGATATGAGCTGGCAGACGGCGTTCCCCAGGTGACAACTGCGACTCGATCTTGGAGTCGACCCCGCTCCCGATGAAGGGTCCCGCCGAGGCCAGTACCGCCCCGGTGACTCCATAGAAGAGACGGCTGTTCTCCGACATCAACAGCGCGGCATGTTTCATAGAGGTGCCCCCCTTGGTCCAAGACTCGATCTTCTTAATGAGGTCCAGGTAATGTTTGGGGGGAGTCGACTTGTCGGTCAACCAATATGCTACACTGGGGATCACCCCATTGGTGATCGCGGTTAGCATCCGGAACTCGTTCTCCACACGTGGAGTCACCGCTTGTTGTTGACCATGTGAACGGAAATAGGTATGCATCCAAACCGGGCGTTCCTCACAGAATCCCCGGTAAAATCTGGCTGTGAAACTGGATAGTAGGTTGGTACCCTGATCGGGAGGGAAATCCCAGAAGAGCTCGAGAACCGGCGCATCCACCATCAGATTTCCCAATTCCGAACCCTCCACCCTTGGGCAGGCTGCCCAGTGCCACCACCGTCCTGGCGCACTGCTCCAAGGAATGAAAGCGAAATCCGGATTGAACTCTTTCAGTGCTTTCTGCCACTTGTGAACATATTGCCCCCACACATACAGTCGCCAACGTAAAAACCTCCGATAGTTGGGGTCTTTGATATCCTCATTTTCAGGGACTTCCGCGCCGCAATCACGCTGGTAAGCTTCACGGCAGTGCGGGCAATAACAGACCGTATAAGTCCCAAATCCATCGATATTCTGCCCATCCCACCCAAAGGTCTGGGCCAGGATCCGGTTCTTCTGGATATACCAATCGCCGAAAGGCGAGACATAACACCCCGTCGGAGGTGGCCAGCCATGGCTTGGATCACGGGGAGCTGCAGAGGGGGAACTCAAACGTTGCCAATCCCGGTGTTGATCAAGGACTTTGATCTCCCACATGGGCGGCATGGTTCCAATCGCGCGCATCCCCAGTTTATGAACACGTGCCACCTTGCTTTTCAGCGTCTCGATCTCAGCAGGGGTCACCGTGGTTAAACGATTCTGACCGCTGGCATCTGTCGCCGCCTGGTAAATGTCCTTCCCATCATAGAACGGAAGGTAGAGACCGAGGTTGAAGAGCGCTTGAGCTCCATCCTCGGCCAGCCTCACAAACTCTTCATCGTTGGCCATCCTGGCAAACACAGGACGTGTACAGTCCAGCAGCCAGTCAGGGATGGGAAAAGGTTTTATCTCCTCCTCACATTTGGCTGAATGGCAGCTGAACACAAACACCCACAGGCTCAGAATCACGGAACGATAGGACGGGGACATTGCTTTCCACTCCCCTCTCTGGATAAGGTTCAACCGAGCGAAAATTCGTACGAATCTTCAGACAACCCTATGTGAAGGATAATCCGTTCACATATGCGCGCATATATACAATGTGGTTACTATGAAGTCAATATCCAATCGATATCTGCAATTTAAAGGTCTTTTTCAAGCATCAATTGACTTGTTTAATCAAAAGCGTACATATATGCCATGGAAAAGGACTGGTATGCCACACACTATTCTCGAGGGGTGGTCCCCGTCCTGCCCCCTCAATAGGAGGAAAACTTCATGGTCCGGGTGATGGTCAGATTCATGTTTTCCCTTTTGATCATTTTCCTGGCAAGCAGGGTGTGCACCGAAATGAAGCCGGAAGGCCTCTGGGGACCGGTCACCAAGCCAAGAACCGAGTCCGATTACTCACCGTTCCGTTGGCAGACCTCTTTTGATGAATTCGAAGTGGGACGCCGTACGCCATTGATCGCCTGTGGGCTTATGGGAGTTCCTCACCAGGCAGTCCAGGATGTCGGGCACCAGGTGTATATCCGCTACAGCGAGTTCATTCCCTCCTTCTGAATCGAGCGCGAGAGTAAAGAGATCAAATCTTAATCTCTTGGACCGTTTTGAACAGCAGGCTTTGGATGGATACCTGCCCGCTATTGTCAGTGAGTTCGAAGAGAATAGAGTACGGTATGAGGTCACTTACCTGTCTGTCCCCACAGCTCCACAAGCAGTGGACCTGATCTAAATCCACTTGATGGACCCGGGCACAACCGATGTGAGAGGCGCACTACTACTCAACCTGGATGGAGCTACCACGCTCAACGCCAAGGGAGAGACCATCGAAGACCGAGGAAAACCGCTTCCAGGATGATGAGTTGGAGCGAAGGGCAGGCGCTGGATTACGAGTTCACCGAATTCACTCCGCCCCGCAAGGGTATCCGGGGAGGTGGCGATATGCCGCATGGCAAGGGCTGTTCCAACGACATCATCATGCTGCGTAACCTCTTCCTGCATGAGGAGGGAGACACCCTGGTCATCGCTTCTCCGCCCTCGAAGATTGAGGCCGAGGTGGCTTGGCAATAACCCATCCCCGAGGGATTTTCTCCCGTTGGAACCGCTCCTTTTGGTTATCCCGGAAGAAGAGAAACCACGGAACGGTGCATCGGCGAAGTGACTGCCCCGGCGAGAATCGGATCTTTCGTTTCCCTGAGGTGGACCGCGAGCCTTGCCAGGAGATCTCTACGGGCATCCTGGTAACGGCTGTCATCCGCAACATTTTTTTGCTCCCAGGGATCCTGCTGAAGATCGAAAAGTTCAACCCTGGGATGATAAGCAAAGGCATGGTTTTCAGGGACCACCGTATCGGAGCGTGGACGCCAGGATTGGGAGGGATCCATAAACGCCGGAGCCGCTGAAAAGTTCAGGATCAATTTGTGATCCTCGGTACGGATCGAACGGCGTGGATCATAGTAATCATGGTAAGTCATCTCACCGAAGATGACCTTGCGTGGCAGATAACCTGTTCCCTCAAGCAGCCCACTAAAAGACCGGCCCTGGATATTCATGGGCCCCTGCAGACCGATAAGATCCAGTAAGGTGGGCAGGATATCCACATTTGAAATCATGGGTGAGAGTGTTCTCCCTCCTGTCCATCCTTGGCGTGAAGGAAGGTTCAACATCAAGGCAATCTGTAATCCCGGTTCATACAAGGAACACTTCGCACGCGGCATGGCAATCCCATGGTCAGTAGTGAAAATCACCAGGGTGTTCTCTTCGAATCCCAACTCTTTGAGCGTCTCCATCAGCCTTCCGAACTGGGTGTCGACATGGTGCACCGCACCTTGCAGCTCGGCCAGTTCGCATCGTGTTCCTTCTGTATCGCGCAGGTAACCGGGGACTGTGACACCAAGCGAGGAATCCTGCTGAATTTCTGTACCAAGGAAATTGGAATCCGCCCGTGGATCCGCCGGGTTGAGACGGTGGGGTTCGATGAATCCCACCTGGAGGTAAAAAGGAGCCTGGCGGGAAGCTGAGAACTGCCGCAGACGCTCAATCGCCGCATCCGTGGCTTGGACAGCTCTCGCGGGTGGATCGTAATTATCAAGGCCACATCTTTGGGGTCCGGAACGGGTCTCGTGGATGACACCCACTCCGGCGGTCTGGTACCCCGCTTCCTTCAGGATCTGGCCGAGATGCCTTTCCTCTGGATAGAGGTCCCAGGCAAACTCAGCATGGGAGAGGCCCATAACTCCATTGGAATGGGGATACCGTCCGGTAAAGAGTGAGGCACGGGAGGGGCTGCAGGAGGGTGCCGTTGAAAAGCAACGTTCGAAGCGAACTCCTCTGGCGGCAAATCCATCCAGGTGAGGAGTCCGTACCGTGGGGATTCCATAGCATCCAAGAAAACGCCCCAAATCGTGGCAATGAACCAGCAGGATGTTGGGCCTTTGTTCATGTCCTGATGTCGAGGACATCGCGGATCCCGCCAAGGCCACAAGGGAACCCGCAGTCAGATTTCGGAGTGCTTCACGGCGCATCATGGAACCTTCTCCCTCCTGGAAACCAGATTGGTCCATCTTCTGACAGAAGATAGATTACCTGGCTTTTTTCGCCTAGGTTATGGGAAAAGGTGTCCGTTTTATTTACTTCTATTCCACCTCATTTGTAGTATCATTCCAGACAAATGCCAGAATTCTTGGAAAGCCTTTCCTTCGCTTCTCACAGGCTGGTCCTGAAGAATACAGGTCTTCATCACGCTGTATTCATGGCGTGAAAAGAGAGGTTTATTTACATGCCCTCATCTCCTCGTTGGGTCCTTTTGGCATTAGGGCTAGTCTTTGTTATGTTGATAGCGTGGGGGGTCTGGTTCCACACCACTCAGGAACATGCACTCTGGCATGAAACCGAGGAGACACTTCAGGCAATCGCCAGCCTGCAGGTGGATCAGATTGTCCGGTGGCGATCGAGTTTACTGGATGAGGCCGCTGAACTGACCGAAAGACCCTTCCTGACCGATGGCATCGAACGCTGGATGACCACTCCCACTACCCGTCTCAACGATCTCATCCAGGGACTCCTGCAGAACCTTCAAAAACATGACCATTACTATGATGTCAAGCTGGTAGATGCAACTGGCCAGGTTCGTCTGAGTGTACTGAGTAATCCAACTGAACTCGAAGCTGAGACACAAGAGCTATTGAAAAGAGCGCTCATTGAAGGGAAACCCCTGCTCACTGACCTTCATCTGAGAGCCGATGGCTTACAACCTCACATCAGTGCCATTGCCCCTCTGTATCGAGATGATGCTGGAACCCACAAACCCATCGGGGCGGTTATCCTGATAACGGATGCCGAGGAGTTTCTGTACCCTCTGCTGGAATCCTGGCCGATCAAAAGTCATTCCGCGGAATCCTACCTGGTCCGCCGCGATGGTGACTCTGTGGTGTATATGAATGACCTGCGCCATAAAACCAATACCGCACTGAAGCTTCGTATCCCATTGGATCAGACACAGGTAACCGCTGTTCAGGCTATCCAAAGCTCCCCTGGCGTGGTGCGTGGAATCGATTATCGTGGGGTTAGTGTGGTTTCCGCGATAAAACCAGTTCCAGGCACCTCATGGTGCCTGTTGGCTGAGATGGACACAGAGGAAGCCCTCGCAGCCTGGCGATCCGAGTCATTTCTCATCCTGGGAATGCTCCTGGGTCTTTTACTGGCCATGGCTGCGCTGACCGGTGCTTTCTTTCTTCACTACCGTAAGACTCATTACAAAGATCTTTTTACAGCCGAACGGAAAGCACGTGAGAATGAGGCACGCTACCGGACACTCTTTAACGGGGCCACCGAAGGAATCGCCCTGGCTGACGCCGAGACAGGAGAACTTCTTGATTTCAACCAGGCTTTTCTGGACCTGACCGGTTACAGCCGGGATGAGCTGCTGGGAAAACCTCAAAGAATTCTTCATCCTGCAAAGGCCCTGCCTTCCGGACTTACACAATCCTTTGCAAGCCGCTTGCATGAGAATACCGACCTGGTCGTACGCGAGGAGGTGGTCACGAAAAATGGCGCGATCAGGCAGATGGATGTCAAAGCGAATTCCCTGGAGGTCAACGGGAGACTGCTCATCCAGGGGTTTTTCCGAGATGTCACTGCAGTTGTACGCTATGAACATGAACGGGAAACCACACTGAACCTGTTGAGACTCCTGAATGACTCGAATAACACCCATGAATTGATCCGTAGCCTGACCGGGTTTCTCAAAGAATGGACTGGCTGCGATGCTGTCGGTGTCCGTTTGCGGGAGGGAGATGATTTCCCCTACTACGAAACACGTGGATTCACTCCTGAGTTTGTGGAGGCGGAGAATCACCTCTGTGCATATGATGAGCACGGCCAAGTAATTTGCGACTCCGATGGAAACCCAGTCTTGGATTGCATGTGCGGCAACATTCTGTGTGGACACTTCAATCCATCTCTGCCCTACTTTACCCAAAAAGGAAGTTTCTGGACCAACTGCACCACCGAATTACTGGCCACCACATCCGAGGCAGACCGTCAGACACGCACCCGTAACCGCTGCAATGGCGACGGGTACGAATCAGTAGCCCTGTTTCCCCTGCGGTTTGAACAGGAAACTTTGGGCTTGCTCCAGGTCAACCACCGCGCGAAAGGATTCTTTACCCCTGAACTCCTGACTTTTCTTGAAAATGCCTCCGGCCAGATCGCGATTGCCCTTTCTCAACGCCGCACCCGGGAGGCCTTGCATAAAAGCGAGGAAAAATTCCGGACAATCGCCGATTGGACTTACGATTGGGAATTATGGTCCGACCCGGATGGCAAACTCCTTTATGTTTCCCCCTCAGCGGAACGTATTACCGGGCACCGTGCCGACGAGTTCTATTCGAATCCCGGCCTCCTCGACCAGATAATCCATCCTGATGATAAGAATATCTGGGTGGAACATATGCGGAATCGTCTCCATGGAAGCAATGAGGTCCGCGAATTGGAGTTTCGAATTATTAACCGTGAAGGTGAAATCCGCTGGATTCAACACCTCTGCCGGCCAGTGTTCGATCCTCAGGGAAAATCCCTTGGGTGGCGAGTGTCAAACCGGGATATTACGGATCATCTCAATCTTCAACGGGAAAAGGAGTCTTTACAGAGCCAACTTCTCCAGTCTCAGAAACTGGAGGCGGTTGGACGCCTTGCTGGCGGTGTTGCCCATGATTTCAACAACATGCTTCAATCAATCCTTGGATATTCCGCTCTTGCATTGAGAGAAGTCCAGCCCGGTGATTTTCTCCATGAATGCCTGAATGAAATCCAAAAAGCGGGGCAACGGTCCGCCGATCTGACCAGGCAACTCCTCGCCTTCGCCCGGAAACAGACCGTCAGCCCCAAGGTCCTCGATCTCAATGACACCATTACCGGCATGTTAAGAATGCTGCAACGTCTCATCGGTGAGGATATCAACCTGGCATGGATTCCCGGCCATAACCTGTGGCAGATCTTCATGGATCCCTCGCAAATCGACCAGATCCTGGCCAACCTGGCAGTCAATGCACGCGATGCCATCGGGGGTGTCGGGCATGTGTGTATTGAAACTTCCAACACCTTGATCGATCACACTTACCTGGTTGATCACATTGATTCCTACACTGGTGAGTTTGTCGTTCTATCGGTCAGTGATGACGGCTGCGGAATGGACCGTGAAACGATCAGTCATATCTTTGAACCCTTCTTTACAACCAAACCTCTTGGCATGGGAACCGGACTTGGACTTGCGACCATTTATGGCATCATCAGACAGAACAACGGTTTTGTGAATGTATACAGCGAACCGGGCAAGGGAACCACCTTCCGCATTTATCTTCCGCGTTACAGGGATGAAGCGGCGAGCAGGGAAGAGCAACTGGAACCAGGCGCCCCACAGGGTGGTACTGAAACAATTCTCATCGTGGAAGATGAAGAAACAGTGCTTGCCCTCGGTAAACGCATCCTTGAGGGCCTTGGTTATACAGTGTTGACCGCATCAACAGTCTCAAAGGCAATCCAGATCGTTGGTGAATACCAGGGAGACATCCACCTTCTCATTACCGATGTCGTCATGCCCGATATGAATGGCAAAGAGCTTTCCACCCGGCTCCTCTCCCTCAAGCCCGGGATGAAGGTTCTTTACATGTCTGGATATACCTCCAATGTCATTGCCCACCGGGGCATTCTGGATGAGGATGTTTTATTCGTGCAGAAACCCTTTACCATGGAAGGTGTTGCCCGCAAGGTACGCGAAGCACTGGATTGAACAGGTTTTTTCACACTCCCTTACCTTCCCGCCCGGTTATTCCATCCTGTTCCTTCCGAGTTGCAGATTTGCCAGGGCTTGAAGATAATTCGTGTTGTGCGGAAGCCATACCTCGTTCGGCTCAAAAGCCGGAATATCCGCCCCGCTCATGTCGAAATAGGGACGATCATCGCCGATCCCACGCCAGGTAATCCCATTGACAACACTGCCAGGAATCGCTCCACGAGGAACGCCCCCGAAGGTGATCCGGTTGTGGTAACTGGGAGGATTCAAACTCCCCACACCTTCCATCAGGCAGAGGTCATACGGATTATTCCCGAGGGTCCAGTTAAACTGGTCATAGATGAACCTCAGGTATTCGGGCTTGGGTTCGTAAAAACAGGCCTGGGCTACTTTGTTGGCCATGGTGAAGAGATGACTGCTGGTACCCACATGCCAGCCCCCTGCATCCGCTGGTGCATTGAAGTAATTGGGGTTCTCTCTGGTTCCAAAGGTGCAAACACCAAACGGATTGTCTGCTTGTGTGAGGATTCCATCCGCCTCCGTGGTGAGCATCCTGCGCAGTTCCTCGCGGTGATCCTCCTGGAAGGTGGCGTCATAATTCCTGGTGACTTCCACATCGCGTACCCCCAGTGCTGTGAAGAGCTCTCTGGCAAGGTTTTCATACTCCTTTTTTCCCGTAGCCGCGAAGAGATCAATAGCCGTGGAAAGCTGATGAACTCCCTTCTGACCTTTTTCGAGCGACCAGTGCAAACTCCTTTCAGCAGTCTTGGTAAAATCCCCCCTTTTTGTCAGACGCGCCACCTTGGCCAAAGCGGCCGCGTGTTCAGATGGGTCACCGCCGGAATCCGGGCCACGTGTCCGGCGTTCATCTCCTGTCCCCGGCAGATTGTCTGTCTCCATCTCCGGTGCGTTCCAGAAACCATACCCGCTGGTAATACCCGCATGAACCGATCCATCCTCTGTCACCATCCGCTGGATGTGTTCCGCACCCCACACAATTTCATCGAGAAAATCAGCGGTTCCATTTCCATCCTCATCCTGTTGATTAAACAACTCGGGTTGGAGGCTGAAGGCGGTAGCCAGTCCAAGAACATAGGGTGCGTTGTGATATTTATTATAGTCACCGGCATCATGCCAACCTCCCGCCAGGTGGAACTGCCTGCTTCCATCCTCGCTGGCTGCATCATCGAGATGACAGGCTCCATGAAAACCGGGAATCTCCATGCCGCAACGCTGATAGTAGAAAAATCTGTAGGCGGGACGGCTGGTTTTGTCCCACAGCAGATTTTCCGCCACCTGGAAAGGCCAGGACATTTCCGTCTGGTTATCGACAGTCACACGGATGCGATATTGCCCCGGTGCATTGAAATCTGAAAAATCTCCCCGCCAATAATTATATCCCCAATCGCTGTTGTATTTGCCAATGATCCGCCCCTTGCTCTCCAGGTTACCATGAAAAACCACTCCGCCCTGGTCGTTCAACAATTCGAAAGTGGCATTGTCGGCGAGAAAATTGCTCTGAACCGTAAAGAGCTTGGGCGCCCCGGTGTCATATCCCACCTGGTTGACCAGGGGTTGGACCAGGCGAAGGGTCTCGGAATACCCCAGGATGGACGCCTCATCAAACCGGACCTGGCTTCCTTTTCCCACAGGCACCTCGCACACCATCGCGAGCCACTTTGCACGGGGAGTACGCTCAATGCCTTTCACGGCATAACAGGTCCAACCCTCCTGCCCCTGTGACTCCCTGGCCAATGCATCCCCCCGGATGAAGCCAGCCGCTCCGCTCCAGGCCAGCGAGACCTTCACGGGCACATCTCCCTGAATCCAGATCGTGGCGGTTACCGAGTGAAGATCTGTCCCAACCGGAATCGCTTCCGAACGGAAAACAACCGGCTTTTCCCCCGCAGTGATCAGAAGCGAGGATTTCCCTGTCTTTCTGATCTCTGTATCCAACTTCCAGGTGGAATCTTCTCCCTGTTCCAGTAACCAGCCACGAGGTTCCTGCTGGCGTAAGGCGGCCAGCTCAGTCAACTCAGGACTGTCCGGTTTCCAGGTATAGGTTTTGGAGTTTTCAAAGCCTCCCTCACGCAGGAGAGGGGAAATGACTGGAACTGTC
>CAYZUX010000148.1:0-15184 GCA_964481775.1 uncultured bacterium
TTCGAACCTGATTATCCTGGGTGAGCGCCAAGAGGTAAAGGATCTCCTTGATCTGGCGAAAAAGCTCGACAAGGTGCCTTTCGCGGATACCAAACCCACATTCATTTACTTGAAGAATGCTCAAGCAGCGCAGGTTGCCAGCCGACTCGGTTCGATCACTCCCAATCTCACCAGCCAACAGAATCCACCCCGGATTATGCCTGATACTCGTCTCAACATGCTGATCGTGGCGGGTTCCCCAACCGATGCCTCCAAGATCCAGGAGATCGTGAAGGCCATGGATGTTCCCGGCTCAGGGCTGCTCACCCACAGGTTGGTGAAGCTCCAAAACGCCGAAGCCTCCAGTCTTTACTCGATGATTCAGCAGCTTCTTTCCGAGGCGGGTAAAGCGGTTCCTGACTACCGGACCAACAGCCTGCTCATCCTTGACAGCACCGACAGCATCACCCGTGTGATGCCGATCATCGAGAAGCTGGACACCGCCGAAAGTAAAGAGAACTTCGTGGTCCGTGTAGTCCAGGTGAAGACTCCGAACGTTTATGCCATCTACACACCGATCTCGCAATATGTTGAGCGGATGGCGACCGCCAAAGGAACCCAGCAACGCGGACGTCCCATGGTATCGGTCGATGCATCCACCCAGGCGATCATCGCCATCGGGCGCGAGGATGATGTCAAGGACATTGTACGCATCACCAATGAACTCGACAAACTCCAGTGGCAAGGCCAGGAGCCTGAGTTCTTTCAGATCAGGAATGCCATTGCCTCAACGGTAGCGACAAACATTCGCTCCCTGATGCCCTCCATGGCCAAGGGGGGAGCCTCTGCTCAGGTCATTTATGACGACCGCCTCAATATCCTCATCGTTCTGGCTCAGCCGGGTGATGTGGACCGAATTCGTTCGCTTGTGGAGAAGCTCGATGTTCCCGATACGGGTGACCTGATTACCAAAATCATCAAGCTGAAATCAGCACCCGCCTCGAGCGTCTATTCTCCCATTTATACCTTCAAGTCTCCACGTGGGTATGTGTCCTATGATTACACCTCAAACTCAATCGTCATCCGCGATACCACGGCATCCCTGGAGCGTTTGGAAAAACTCATCGCGTCCCTTGATACTGATGACGCCAAGAACCTGGCTACAAAGATTATTCCGCTCAAATCCGCTCCATCCTCAAGTGTCTACAGTGCCATTTACACGTTGAAATCACCACGCGGGTATGTCTCCTATGACTACAACTCAAATTCGGTCCTCATCCGTGACATTACACCCGAGGTCCAGCGTCTCGAAAAAATCGTGGCCGATCTGGACACGGCTGGTATCACGGGCGAGTGGGTAACCGAGGTCCGGATGTTGCGCCAGATCGAACCCTCGAATGTGGTTTCCCTTATCAACAACATGTCAAGTCAGTTGATGACTAAAAAAGGGAAAACCCGTCAATCAATGTATGCCTACTCCGAACCCACCTCGGGATCTTTGGTCATTGTCGGACCCACCGAGGAGGTGAAACCGGCGCTTGATTTGGTCGAACAGCTCGAAACAGCGGGGAAAGCCGGAGGAAAGCTTCGCCTCTTTTTCCTGAAATACACCAAGGCTCAACAACTGGCTAATCAACTGGATCAAGTGTTCCGAATGGGCCGTACCACCACAGGCGCGGCGCAAACCAAGGTGTTATCGGATCAGTTTACCAATTCGCTGATCGCTATCGGTTCAGATTCTGACCTGCAAAGGCTGGATGAACTGGTTGCCAAGCTGGACATCCCCAATGCAGCGGGCCTGGAGGTGGAAATCTACCCGCTGGAGGGGGTCAATGCCGCTCAGATGGTCACTTACCTGGAGGCACTTTCCGGACCACAAGGGAAACTCGCCAGTGATCCCTCCACCAATTCTTTGGTGGTCATCGACACCCGAGATGTGATTCAACGCATCGGCAAGGTGGTTAAAGAGCTCGGTCAGAAAGGTGGCGGGATCACCGCGCGGATCCGCAAGCTGGAGTATGGACAAGCGGTCACGATGGTCACTCCGATCACCCAGTACCTGACTCTCCACGCCACCCGTCAGGGACGTTCTCAACCCAGGTCCGGGATCTACCCCGAACCCTCCACGAATGCCGTGATCATCTTTGGACCCACCGATGAGGTCACCACCATTGAAGAGTTGATCACCAAGTTGGATACCGAGGAGATAGCGGGACGCGAACCGCGCATCTTTTCTCTCAAGTACATTCAAGTCACGCAGTTTATCGGGCAGCTGTCCCAGATGGTGACTCAATCGAACATCGGTGGTTACCGCTCGGTGATCATCCCCGAGCAAACCACCAATTCGTTGATCGTGATTGCTCCCGAGCGGGATGTGAAACGGCTTGAAACCATCTTGCAGAAGATCGATGTTCCCGAAGCAGGCGGGCTGGAAACACGAGTCTATGACCTGAAGCGTGCTTCCGCCGCAAATCTCGCGAAGAACCTCGGTCCACCGATTCTCTCAGTGCGCGGCAAGGCTTTCGCCGAAACCGGAACCAACATGCTGATCGTTACCGATACGCCTGAGTCACTGGAAAAAGCCAAGCAGTTCATCGATCAGATCGATCTGGCCAAGGGGGAGGTCATCTCCAAGATCCGCCGGCTGGAGAACACCTCGGTGACCGCCTTGTCACAACCACTCCAGCAATTCATCAGCTACCAGGCGCAAACCAAGGGTCTCACTCAGCCGATGACCCAGGTCATGATGGATTCGGCCTCGAACTCACTGATCATCTATGGTCCCACGGATGAAGTGGATCTAGTGATGGGGCTTATACAACAACTCGACGCGGAGTCTCTCTTCGAGCGGGAACCGAAGATCATCCCCTTGCGCAAGGCCAAGGCAGCGACCATCGCCCCGATCCTGGAGCAGCTGTTGGCATTGGATCGCAAGGGCACCAACATGCCTCGCGTTCTGGCTGATGCCGAAACCAATTCGCTGATCGTCATGGCGCCTAAAGCGGATATCCTGCGTGCCGAGGAACTCCTGGTGACCTTGGATCAGACCGAGGCTCCAGGGATCGAAACCCGTGTCTTCCGCCTTAAGAATGCCGATGCTCAGGCCCTGGTGGTGAATGTCCGCGCGGTAGCGGGACCACAGGCCAAACTTTTCGCCGATGTTCCCTCCAACTCCATCATCTACACCGACACCACCGCCAACATCGAGGAACTGGGTAAGCTCATCACCCAACTGGATACCCCTGGACTTGAGGGGGAAATCATCACCAAGGTGATCCCGCTGCGTAACACGAGTGCCCCAGTGGTGGATAACACCATCAGTGAATTCGTTCAGCACATCTCGGTCCGCAAAGGACGCCCCCAAAGGCCGTTGACACGAGTGACCTCTGATGCCAGCACAAACTCGGTTGTGATCATCGGTCCCACAGATGAAGTGAATCAGTTGACTTCTCTTCTCGCGGAACTCGACAAGGATAACCTGCGTGAGCGTGTACCACAGGCATACTTCCTGGAAAATGCGCAAGCCACCCAGGTGGGGTTGCAACTCCAGCAGATCATGTCCCAGATCAGCATGGGGCCCAATGCGGCACGGATTGTTCCCAATGCGGAAAACAACGCCCTACTGGTACTGGCCAGCCCAGCCGACCGGGCCATCATCGAGCAGATGATCAAGACCCTCGACTCCCCTGAGGGTGGCCTACGCCGGGTGCATATCCTGAAACTCAAAAACGCCGATGCCCTCCAACTGGTCCAATCATTACGCATGACCATGAGCCAGACCGCGGCCATCGCTGCCCATGCCGACTCCAACTCGGTCATCATTGCTGACACGGCATCGAATGTGCAGAAACTGACTGATATTATCCAGGAACTTGACCTGGAAAGCCGCCAGGAAGACCTCTCTTCAGAGGTCATTTCGCTCGTGAACTCCAAAGCGGGCGCAATCTTCCAGCCCCTGCAGTTGATCATCAGCCAGTTCAACACCCAGCGTCCCCGCAAGAACAAACTGCCACTTCAATCTTTCGCCGATCCGGATGTCAACTCTCTCGTGATCATCGGTTCCAGCGATGAGGTCTCGCAGCTGGGACGAATCGTCAGGGAGCTCGATGCCGAGTCGCTTTCCGACCGCAAGCCGGAGGTGTTCTTCCTCGAATATGCCCGGGCATCGGAACTGGCCCAGGAGATCAACCAACTCTTCACTCAAGCGGCATCACGTATGGGCACGCCCGCCAGGATCGTAGCCGATCAATGGGCCAATGCCCTCCTGGTGATCGCTGATAAACGGGATATGGATTGGATCAGGCGCCTGATCAAGGACCTTGATACACGTGAAGGCCGTAAGCGCGTGGTCGAAATCTTCACCCTGGAGAATGCTGACGCCAGCGTCCTTTCCGAGCGCCTGCAAGGCCTTTTCGCTCCCAGTACCGATTCTGGCCGGGGCCGTCGCAGATCACCATGGGATTACTATGATTTCGGTGGCCGTCGTACAGAAACCCTTACCGAGGGACAGGTGACTATCATCGCTGATCAACGGTTGAACGCCCTGATTGTCACTGCCGAGCCGCAGGATATGAACCAGGTGGCTGACCTGATCGATGCGTTGGATATCCAGGCGCCCAACCTGGAAGGCCCGAAGGTCTATCACATCGAGAATGGCGAGGCGGAAACCCTGGCTCAGACCCTTCAGAGCCTTTTCAGCGATACTGATTATCAGGGTGGATATTACTACCCGATCGAACGCGAAGCCGCAATCAGTGGATTATCAGGCAAGGTGCGTGTCACTGCGGATGCGACCACCAACTCGATCATTGTCATGGCTTCTTCGCCGAGAGCATTTGATGTGATCGAACAAATGCTCAAGGAACTGGATAAACCCTCGGTTCAGTCGGGAAGGACGAACATTATCCCGGTCAAGAATGCATTGGCGCAGGACCTCAAATTACTCCTGACCGATCTCTTCAAACCTGAGGAAAATGTTCAAAGCAGCCGCCGCAGATTTTTCTTTGATGACTTCTTCGGCGGTGGCGGGGGAGCAGGCGGCGGGGGTGGCTCCTTCAGCAACCTGATCGGGAAGGTCCGCATTGAGGCTGATACGCGAACCAATTCGCTTTTGGTGATCACACCTGAGATGTACCGACCCTCAGTCGAGAAACTGATCGAGTCTCTGGATGCCCCAACCGCCCAGGTGCTTCTGGAAACCATGATCGTAGAGGTCACCCTCGGTGATGATTGTGATCAGGGCATTCAGTGGGGTGTCGATCCCATCACAGGAGATGTAGGGAAGGTCGCAATCGGGAATACCGAGATCCTGACCTTTGATAACGACCGCAGTGATTTCATCGATACTGGCGACTATGGAACCACTATCTTCAACTCCGCCGCGGACAACCTCCAGTTCTTCTCATTGAACCGGACTCAGTTCAACGCGGTCATCAACTTTCTCCAGAGCAACCGGAACCTCAATGTCCAATCCAAGCCGGGTATACTTACGGAAAACAACCGCCCGGCCAAAGTAAGGGTTGGAACACGCACCCCCACTATCACGGACATCAGTAACACCGGTGGTACAACCACCACTTCAGTCGCGTATGAGGAACTCGGCCTCACACTGGAGGTGACACCTCATATCAACTCCGCAACCATGGTAAGCCTGAACATCAAACTGACCGATGGAGCCATTGACCCCACCATTGCGCCCTTGAATGGCGTGGCATACACCTTCACAGACCGCGAGTTCAAGACCCAGTTAAAGGTGACAAACCACCATACAGCGATTCTGGCGGGTGTCATTTCGGAGAAACATGCTGATACGGTGCACAAGGTTCCCTTCCTTAACCGTCTGCCTTATGTGGGAGACAAGGTCTTCACGAACACCTCGCGGTCCACAGAGAAAGTGGAACTGCTGACCTTTATCACACCTTACATCCTCAACAGCAGGGCGGATGTGTTCATGGCGACTGAGATGGCCAGCAAGAAATCCAGGTCACCAGTCCTACGCAAGATGGATTTGATCAATGGAGACTGGCCTGAAGAATATGTGGATGATCAGATGGACTCCATGCAGGGAGTTCAATACCAGTCCATTCCCAATGCACAGGCACCACCCCGGTAGTTCCCGTCAATCATCTCCACCCCCTCCCCCCTGTCAGGGGAGGGGTGGGGTGGAGGAGGGAATGCTCTCTCCTTCGAGCAAATACGCAAAACAATGTGTGTGGCGATCGATGGGGTGCTTGACCGCCACAGTGCTGTTCTTCCTGGCTTTTCCAGCCTACCCGGCGATTCGTCTGGGTCAGCCTCAATCCGCCAGTGGTGAGATTGACCTGAACCGAATCCCCAATCCCGGGACCACCGTCTACCTGAAGATTCGCCCAGCCGCCTGGAGATCATTCAATCCTGTCAAAAACAACGACAGGCCGGTCAAAAACCAGACCGCTACCCGCATCCTCCAGTCACTCACGGATTCTGTGGATCCCACAATGGGAGCGATACTCAAACTTTGTTTTGCTCCCGTCGTCGAGGAGTTCCTTGTTGCCAAGTGGCCATCCAGATTCACCTGGGAGGTCGAGCAACCTGTCTGGATGATTGGCCTGGAACTTGTGAACCCTGGTGACGTGGATCTGCTCATGAATGACATATCTGCCATCAGCAACTCTTCTCAAGGCGTGATGAGTGAACGGAAGTTGAGGGGATTCCCACTGACTTCGTTGATCCTCCCTAACCGTCAGATCCACTTTCTTAGAGGTGAACACCACCTTCTGATCTCTCCAAACCTGTTTCTCATTCA
This sequence comes from uncultured bacterium, assembly GCA_964481775.1. GTDB lineage: Bacteria > Hinthialibacterota > Hinthialibacteria > OLB16 > OLB16 > OLB16. Next base: position 6,764 of record CAYZUX010000148.1, read on the forward strand.
AGGTTATCTTGAGAGCCTGGACAGCCCGCCCGAACCTCCATCGGCGAAGAAGCCGGATGCTCTCATCGGGTGGCGTCTGGATCCACCTGACAAGCAGGTAGAAAACTCTTCGACAAAGCCTGTAGATCATCTTTACACACATTTGGGATTCGACAGGATTGAAGTTTCTTTCCAAGCATTGCCAGTGGGTTTGGAGGTCCGCCTTAAGGCTAAAAGGCTCTTCCCATTGAACCGGTCGGCCCCCTTCCGTCCGATCAATACAGAACTACTGGACTCAATCCCTTCCAGATCGGATCTGATCATCGCGGGAGGAGGCCTGGATCTCTTTCCGGAAACACCGGAAAGGACAAGTACTCTCGACCGTCCTTACGCATTTGGTGTGGAGGTGCCGGAAGGGAAGGGCAACCTGCCCGAGACATGGAGAGTGGGAGGGGCCGTGGAACGTAAGGTTGCGGTGGCCAAAGCACCTGCCCCTGTGAGTGAGGAAATCACCCAAAGATTGGGTGGCATACTCGATCACCTCGGGCAACTGGGCAAGGATATGAACACGCTTGTGGTCGAGGACCGGATTCTATTTGGAGACATCACCAGGAGTTCCTCCCGGCCCCCCGAATCCGAACAACTCAAGGAACATTTCTCGGAGTTGGCGCGTGAAGCCATTCTGGCAGGGGTGGTTTCACCTGGCCTGCTTGTTCTCCCCCTCCATTGGGGGATCCAGTTGCAGGAAGAAGGGAAAGACATTCACGACACCTGGTTACCGGAAGACTGGAACAAAGAGGTCGCCCCGATTGAATTCTCATTGGGCTGCCCGCCGGATGGCTATGAGATTCGACTTCTTTCTCCTTCACCCACCTCCTTTATCCTGCTCCTGGCGGACCTCCTCTTTTTTCTCCATTTGGATTACTCGGGTGAATGGGAAAGCCTCTTCAACCTGTGGCACAGCGGGATGTCGCCTGCGTCGGATGTCGTTCCCCAGTAATAATCAAGCGCGCCAGCGCCTGTGCATCCACATCCAGCAGCCTGGGTGTTGCCTCACAAAGCGTTCGATCACATCCACGTAACGCTGCGTGTTGATCAGAATATCTTTTTCACGGTCTCCTGTCTGGATTGTCTCAATGATCTCACTGACCTCCACCCCGATACCACGGTCAGGACGTCGGAATGAAGCAGCCACAACCACCGAGCAACCTGTCCGGAGAGCGATCAGTGCAGCCGAGCCTACTGTCATGGCTGGTTTACCGAAAAAGGTGGTTTCGATTGCATCCTTACGGGCATGCTGGTCGATCAGGAGGTTGACCGTCTCTCCCTTTTTCAAGGCAGTGAGAACCGGGCGGAGCGCATTGCGTTTGTCGATTTCCAGAAGCCCATTGGCTTTTCTTGTTTCACTGACCATCCTGGCGACCCACTCGGGACGTTGTTTCCGGCTCACGGCATGGGCGGTGAGGTTGTGACACAGGTAAAACCGTCCAATCAACTCCCAATTGCCCATGTGAGGGACGATGACCAGCACGCCCTTGCCCCGTTGGTGTGCATCCCAGTAGTTCTTCACATTAACCAGCTCCACATAATCCGTGAAATTCCCTTTCAGCGCCGGGGAATAAACAAATTCCAGACTTGTCAGAAAAAGGTTCTCAAAGGACTCATGCGCAATACGCCGTTTTTCTTCCGTTGAGAGTGTGTTGCCATAAGCCAACTCGAGATTGGCTAGAGCTGTCTTACGGCGGCCATGTGCCAGGATATAGGCTGGCTTGGCCAGAAAACATCCCCACTTACGGACCCTTTCCAAAGATTGTTTCTGGAGATAACCAGTGAAAAAACGAGCAAGAGACTCCATCAGCTTATTTGGGTAAAGCCATTTGTGTAGTTTGTACAGGTACCCTCCAACGGCGATGCATCCACATCCATTCCTCCGGGTGTTCTCTTACGAAACCCTCAAGGACACGAACATAGTTCTGAGTATTGACCCTAAGATCGTGATCCCTGTCCCCAGTTCTGATGGTCTCAGCAGGACCACGAATCTTACCCGCAAACCTTCCATTTTCCAGCCGGAAGCAGGCGCCAAAGAGAACGGTGCATTCAGTTTTCATGGCCAGCAGGGCAGGGGCAGCGGAGGTCATTGCCGGTATACCGAAGAACTCTACCTCCACAGCACCACGCGAGATGTGCTGATCGATCATCATGATCACCGTTTCTCCACGCCGCAGGGCAGCCAGAGAGGGCCTTAATGCATTGCGGTTGTCAATCTCACGGATCCCATTGTTCGCACGAATTTCCTGGAGCAGCTTCGCAACCCACTGTGGCTTCTGTTGACGCACCACTGCATGGACCACGGGCAGGTTTTCGGTCATAAAACGAGAGGATACCTCCCAGTTTCCCATGTGAGGTACCAGGAACAGAACTCCTTTCCCCGATTGATGAGCCTGGAAAAGCAGCTCAGCACCGTACACATCGATGTGATCCGCCATCGGCGCGGAGAAACGGGGAGCGTAACAGGATTCGAGAACTGTCAGGGTCAGGTTGACAAAACTTGCCTTTGCAATCCGGATTCTCTCAGAAGGTGTGAGTGTGTTTCCATAGACCTTTTCCAGGTTTGCAAGGGCGGTTTTCCTGCCTGGACGAGCCGCATAATAAGCCATCATGCCCAGAACTCGTCCCCACCGCCTGAGTGTATCCAGTTCCTGGCGACGGAGATAATAAACGAGCCAAGGTAAAAAGGTTGCAAACACGGGCTCAACACCGGTGTAGTGACAATCTTTCGCCTGTCCTCAGGACCTTGAGGCCATTCCTTCTGGATTATTTCTTTTCCCCCGCGGGTGGTCCGTCTGGAACCACATTCCCCTGGTCATCCAGGGCTTTCATTCCGAAAATCTGCCTGAAGTCATTGATCCGGCTATGGACAAACGGGATGCTTGCAACCATGTCCCTTAATGGTGAGAACCAGAATCCCAGAATCGCTGCTGTGGTTACCGTAAATTTGATGGCCATATAAAGCTGCGGATTACCCCGGATCTTCTCGATCTTCTCCTGACGGGCTCGTCTGGCCAACTCCTTTTTGTGCTCCGATTCGCTGACCTTGGAAAGCTCATGTTTCTTGTATTCCAGGGAGCCAAGAGTTTCGAACAGGAGGATATTGGCCTCGTGCCATTCGATCAGAGTCTTATCGATCGCTACGGAGCTGGACTTCTCAAAGTCGAAAATCGAAATCGTCCGCTTGACCATCTGCAGGATGTTCTGGGCAACATAGTGATCCTTTTGGATGACTGAGGCAAAGTGGTCATGACGTTGTGCGACCACTGTCTTGATCTTCTGGAATTCCTCATCGGCATTGGGAGGGAGTTTTTTGTCCCGGTCAAAGGCTGCGAGTAGCAGCTTGTAATAGGTCTGCCAGATTTGGATCAACTCTTTGACATGGGTGATATCATTCTCCAATTTTGGGTCTTCCATGAGATATTCCCCGGTGTATGTTTGATGATTCGTCAAACACGAATAAGGTTTTTTAACATAATTGACAGGGATGGCCTATCCCTGTGCAGATGGATCATGGGTACACGGATTGAATAGAAACATGGCCGTAAACGTCTCTTCTGGATAGATCCAAAAGCCTCCTTACCTGGGCCTGTTTGTGATAGTTTGACTGCTTATGAGTGATTGGCGATACCTCCTCATTCTCATGCTTTCCTCTCTTCTGTGTGGTTGCTCCACGATCACCAGCCAGATCCATGGAAGGACAGCCACGGAACAATACCTGGTCACTGAGGCTGTCCAGAGGGCGGTGAACACAGTCCGCTGGAAAACTCTTGCGGGTCAAAAGATCAAGATGGACCTGGTTGGTGTCCAACAGGATGAATACCCCTTTATCAAGACAGCCATCGAGCGGGAGCTTTCACGCAATCAATGTAGCCTTGTGGAGAGTGCTACGAAGGCCAATGTCGAAATGACAGTCTTTATACGCTCGGTGGGCACGGATATCTGGGTTTCGAATTTCGGGATACCCCTGCTTGTTACGGCCCACCCGGAGGTTCCCTCCACGGTTGGGGGGATCTCTCTTTATAACAGCAACCTTCAAGAAGGATACTGCCGCCTGGAGTTCATGGGGCGCGATCCCATAACCAAGGCGCTACTCTGGCAAATCCCGGCTGTAAATGGAGATTCCTACTTCAAGACCACCACCTTCCTGGGTCTCTTTGGACCCTACAAGAGCAGTGACATCTTCCCGGAGAGGAAGCTGATACGGCCCAAGGGATATGTCCCCATACCACGCAAAGATGGTGAATAGGGATGATGCTTTTCTGATCCTCATACCACACTCGATGGGGATCGTGTCTGGAATGGATTGACTTACCCTGCCTTTTTTCCGAACATGTTTATCGATGGAGAGGTGGCCGAGCGGCTGAAGGCAGCGGTTTGCTAAACCGTCGTAGGGCTAATAACTCTACCCCGGGTTCGAATCCCGGCCTCTCCGCCATCAGAAACAAGAGCCTCCTCCGGCATGTTCGAACCCATCAGTCGCCTCATTTCCCTCGGCATCCTGCGTGGATGAAATGCTTCCGCAACGGATGGTGACATGAAATGTGCAGGAAGTTTTGACAATCGCTGAATCCTGATTTTTGGAAAAGAAGGCCTTCTTGTGAAAAAAGTGGAGAACCTCTCCCCCTGGCCACTGGTACACTAACCGGGCCCAGGGGTATGGAACGGAGAAATGACCTGTGTCTCATCAACCGTTTTTTCTTCCTGTTACCCGGACCTTGCACAGGAGTCTCGGTGGCAGACTGAGACTGATACGTGTACGAGGGGATACAACATTAAAAAACAAGGTTTTTCCATAAGCTTCCCCCCCTGTAGAAACTTCCAACTGATAATCACCCGGTGCCAGCAGGTAGAACTCAGCATCCAGGTTCCGGGCCTCCTCCCCAAAATGGAACACCTCGGCTTCGAATTGGTGTTTGCCGGATTGGGTAACAAGCGCCGCAATTTCTCGAGGCGAGGTAAGCCAACGGACAGCGTTTGTGGGGAAAACCATGCCATCCCCCGGATCACCCGTCACCATTGAATACAGGATATCATACTGAGGGATTGGAATATCCACAGAGGGATTCGAATAAATGCCATTCTGCTGGAAAATGTGAGGGAACCGCAGGACACGGTCGGTATAACGAACCTCCGATGTGTAACCGGGAAAGTTGATGCTGAGGGCCTGGGCGGTTCTTCCAAGTGAATTTGTGAGCTCCGAATAGTCACCATCAAGTCGTGCTTTTACATAGGTTCCAGCCTCGTTGGCGATGAGATCGTCAAACTCGTCCCCGCCCAAAACGAGTTTATACTTCCCGGCGATGTCTCGTGTCTTGCCAAATTGGCCACACCAGGCGCGGCTTCCCGGAACAATCGGTTCTGTCTGGGGTTGGCGAATAAAGTCGAGTCGAACCCGCGCCATACTCAGCAGCGGTTCGAGATACTTGGGATTTTGTGTCATAAAGTGAGTGAGGAGGAGCGTGTCCATCATGTGTCCCATCGCGCTGGGCCAGACATAGAGCGGATCATCGGTATGGTTCTCGGGATCCCACCAATGCAACCCCAAGCCGCCGATATTGCCATCGGGCCAGTGAATCGCGCTGGGGATCACCCCCGCCGGTTTACCACGTTCGGAGCGGGAGGCGGCATCCACCCAGGTATCCATCCAACGGGTGAAAAGGCTACCAAGTGCGGGATCGGCAGTGCGCTGCCAAAGGAGCAAAGCCGGTTCGACCGCACGTGTGTGGTAAACAGTGTCACAGGCTTTCCATGGATCGTCATTGACACGTTCCACATTGAAATAAGTGCTCTTGAACTGAAAGTGGCCAAGATCATTGACACCACACCACACATCGCGCATGAGTTCGGCCAGATGAAAAGCGGCCTTGCTCCACTCGGGATTGTCTGGTTCCAGGTGCAGCATGGGCATAAGGGCATCGGATGAGTCCTCGGATGTATGTTCAACGTCATACATGATCCTGGTGTAGCCACCCACCATGTGAGGTTGGCTCAGGAGAGCTCGGGAGAAACGTGCCTGGGCAGTGGTAATGATGGGGTCATCGAAACCGATCAGAATGGGTATCCACCAGCGCCACATCTCGCAATCATCACCCCAACCTCCTCCAAATTCTCCATTCTCCCGCATCCGGTTGTTGATCCACCAGGTGATAATGTCAGTCAGGCGTTCGAGTGCGACTCGCTGATAATTGGCCCAGTCCGGTGCTGCGGGGTCGGAGATATAGTTCTTGTCGCATGGGAGCGGTTCCCCCAAGTACATCCGGCAAATCCGGTTCCCGGGATATGTATCCCGGACTTGCTCAAACATGGATCGGATGAGATCGAATCGTTCACGGCGTTTGTCGAAATGGTTCCACCAGTCACCGTATTCCATGGTAACCCAGCTCAACATCCGGGCTTCATAGAAAAGTGCGATATAATAAAGCGGCGAGTCTTTTGGCACACCGAGATTGTATTCGCCGGTCTTGTGAATCCTCGAACCAAAGTAATCGATGCGGGGATTCTCAATGTACTGGTGAATGACCTTGATAAGGGTCTCAAGATCACCACGCAAGGATTCACTGATCTCATCGTGCCTTGAGAGGTTTTCGAGAATGGCGAGGCGATCCTCATCGCGGTCTGCATTACCCGCTTGGAGGATGAGTTGTTCGATGGTTGGTTCACCCCCGGTCTGAGTTGACACCATCAAAGATAACACCAGAGTGGTCAACAATTTCATCGCAGGCCTCTTTTTCAGGGTGTAGCACACTAAACGGTTTTGGACCAGTCTTCTGATAGTGGGCCTGGGGGTACAAACAAACCTGCCGGGTCTTTCAGATGCTCTTCAGGGTCTTGTGCGTTGTTGACTTGGTTGCGAAACGATTCTGACCTCATCCCCCTCCCCCCCTTCTCCCGCTAAGAGAAGGGGGAACAATGAGTCCCCTCGCCCCGCGGGAGAGGGGATATAGGGTGAGGTTTTGTAGCCGCATCACTCCAACAAGGTACTGGGAGAGTGCATGGACTCTCGATCTGTATCTCCGTATGCTTTCTCTCTACGATGCCAACATCGAGAGATTTGGCGGTGAAGAATCAAGGACACTTGATTCTATTTCAGGATGGCATATCGATAAGGATGGTCGGGCCTGCTTTTTCCTGTACTGGGAAGCCTGACACGCTGTGGGGTTGGTGGACACTCAAGAGATTCAACTGTTGTGGTGGAGGAGACAATCATGAAGAGATTGGTAGCAAAGCTGGTCATTATAGGTTCCTTTTCAATGCTGTTACCTGTTGCAGGTGTAACTTCTTCGGAGAAGGGTGACTGGATCTCCCTCATCCGGAAAGGAATGGAAGGCTGGCGAAGTGACTCCGGGACCTGGATGAATGTCGGCGAAGCCAGTGCCGCTCCGGATGGACTCAAACGGATCGATACCAGTCCTGGAGAGGGTATCCTTGTCAATGGTCCTGATGGAAATACGAACAATCTGTTCTCGATGATGGAACATGGGGATATTGAGGCCAGGATCGAATTCATGGTTCCACCAGGATCGAATTCCGGGATCTACTTCCAGGGACGTTATGAGATCCAGATCCTGGACAGCTGGGGAGTTGCCGAACCTGGTTCTGGTGACTGTGGTGGAATCTACCAACGCTGGAAGGATGACAAAGGTTATGAGGGCCATCCACCACGAATCAACGCCTCAAGGAAGCCTGGAGAGTGGCAGACCTTTCATGTCATCTTTCATGCTCCCCGTTTTGATGCTCGGGGGAACAAGATCAGGAACGCGGAGTTTGTAAAGGTCATGCTCAATGGCAAGGTTCTGCATGAAAATGTCGAGGTCACCGGACCCACAAGGGCAGCCGCGTTTGAGGATGAACAGCTCAAAGGCCTCCTGATGATTCAGGGTGACCATGGACCAGTGGCACTGCGAAAGATCGAAATCCGTTCTTTGAGTGAGGAGGAATGGATCCCGTTGTTTAATGGGACAGACCTTGAGGGATGGACACCCAAAATCAGGGGCTATGAACTGGGAGAAAACTTTGGAGATACATTCCGGGTGGAGGATGGAGTCCTGAGAGTCTCTTACGACCAGTACGAAAAGTTTGATGACCGCTTCGGTCACCTCTTCTATGGTGGAGTCTTCTCAAATTACAAGCTCCGGGTCGAATACCGCTTTATCGGAGATCAGGTTCCCGGCGGGCCCGATTGGGCTTTCAGAAACAGTGGCGTCATGATCCATGGGCAATCTCCGGAAAGCATGGAGAAGGACCAGGAGTTCCCTGTTTCCATCGAGGTTCAACTGCTGGGCGGAAGGGGGGAAGGGCAGGGTGAACGGAGCACCGCCAACCTGTGCACTCCCGGAACCAATGTGGTGATGAACGGCGATCTGTTTACCCCCCATTGTGTGAATTCCAAAT
>CAYZUX010000149.1:0-15102 GCA_964481775.1 uncultured bacterium
TCGTTCTCCTCGCACTGTCGCAGGAAATCGATCAGGTTCCCCCAGGAGTGTGACTGGTGGTAGAGGAACACGCTGACCATGTTCATCCCCATATCCTTGATACGGCGCAGGTCTCGTCCCACGATCTCCGGGTCATATCCGCGAGGTCCGAGCCACTGCTCAAAGGGCTCTCCCTCCTCGCGCGCGATCCCGGAGGAGGGCATGTAGTTGACGCCATAAGGAAACCAGGGTTTGCCATCGAGGTGGAAATCACCTTCATTGACTGTCACTGGAGGCAGGTCCGCTTTGGGTTCCCACTCGTAAATGTGGTGACGTATGTGATCGATCACCTTTCCTTTTCGATAGAGAGTGGCTTCAACGTAGGGATCTTCCTCTCCCTTGGGGAATTCCTGATCTACCCATATTCCCTCGGCTTCATTCCAGTTCAGAGGAACAACCTTGTTCCAGAGTGTTTTTGTACCATGGAGAGGACCTTTGTCTGTATCCAAATGCCAAGCACTGTCGATCGCATTAAGGCTAATCGAGAGAGTTTCACTGTCTACTTCACCAGCTGTAACACTTGCACCCACATGGATCTTCTCGCCAGGGAAAAAAGTGTACTTGGATGCCCCACCTTCCCAAATGAACACCGAGTCCTGCATCCGCTTGGCTAAGTCAAGGATGCAATTCTTGACAGGTGTCTGACCATAGAAGCGGGGCTCTTGAATCGCGAAGGCAGCCCACATTTGCTCCGTATGTTGCGTGAATCGAAGTGCGGCCACCGTGCCAGCATGTTCGATTCTTCTCCTCGCCTCCAGGAGAGGAATCCATCGGTGTGTCCGCCGCTTGCCATAACCAGTAGACAAGGGACGGGGATGCAGAGCGAAGGTATGTTTTGGAGGTTTAATATCAATAGTCCACCAGTCAAGGATACATGCATCATCCCGGCTGATCTCGATCGAGTCCACATCTTTGCATGGGTACGTGTGATAGCTCGGGTACAGCATTTCGTGCGGCTTGAAATGAATGGTCCAATCGATGGGCGGGACATCTGTCTTGCCGCAGGTGCCGATGCCGGTGATCCAGAACTCCTGATCGCCCCATAAGCCGCCGGTGTGGGTAGCCGCCAGACCGACATTGAAACGCGCGGCATTGGAGAGATTGAGGTGCGTTTCCTTGCGCGCGGGGACACTCTCCCAGAAGGTGAAGTCATTCTCCGAAAGGACATAGCGCCGCCACTTCGGCGTGAGTTCCACCACCCCCATCCAACGCGAGCCATCCTTCTCCTGCCACTCGAAGAGCAGCCGGTTGGTACGCGGACCGCCCTTGGCCCAGAAGCAGGTGTAACGCTGGCCTTCCGGTATGGGTTGAGCCAGCGGGGGTGAATTGAGGGTGTCCCAACCATCCAGGCCACGGATCTCGCGGTGCAGGCAGGGGCCATGAACAGGGTCCATGACCACCTTGTGGGTGCTGGGGTGGCTGGGTTCATTGGAGGAGCGGGTCCACTGGGAGAGGTCCTTGGAGGAGAAGTCCTCGATGGGATGTTGAAGTGGCACTTTAGCCCACATCGCCTCGTATTGCTTGCGTGTGATCCACTTGCCCTCGAGCTCCCCAATGGGTTCGCGGAAGAGGGTTCCCCCCAGCGCGATGAGCCGTCCGCCCTGGTCGATGAATTTCTCCAAGGGCTTCGCGGCATTGAGCGGAAGGATGCCGCACTCAGTCAGGATGACCATCTTCTCACGCGAAGGCTCAGCCAGGCTTGCCGCCAGTTCCTTCGGTGTGATTGCTTTCGCTTCGATCCCCTGACTTTTGAAGGTCTCCACCAATGCTGTTCCCACGGCGGATGAGGCTCCCGGGAGGTCATTGATTAGGATGCGGATCTCGGCGGCGAAGGTCGACGAGTTCATAAAAATGAGGAGAAAAGCTGCAACCGTCGTCTTGTAAAAGATGAACATAGAAGAGACCTCACTCATTCCCGTTAGGAGTATGGATAGCCAGAAAGTCTAAGCCCCTTCCCCAAAACCTCAACCCGGTAAGCCACTCAGCCGCCTTGCCTACGGTTGACGTCAGCCGGTTCTACCCATAAGGTGAGAAGGCAACGCCAATTCACGAAGAGGTGTCCCATGTCCCGACTTTTATTCCTGCCCTTACTCATGACTCTCTGTCTTTGTCAATCTGCTAATGCGGGTGATACCTGGCCCCAGTTCCGCGGCCCCGGATCGGCAGGTGTTGTCGAGGATGATCCCAGTCTTCCCGAAGTCTGGAGTGCTACTCAGAATGTCGCCTGGAAAGTCCCTGTTCCCGGACGGGCCTGGTCCTCACCGATTGTGTGGAAGGACAAAGTTTTCCTGACTTCAGCGGTTCAGGACGGCGAAACCGAGGAACCCCAGAAAGGCCTTTATCTGGGAGGGGAACGTCCCGCACCGGAAAACCAGCACCGCTGGATGGTCTACTGCCTGGATGCCAACACTGGCCAGATTCTCTGGGAACGCGAAGCCCATAAAGGTGTTCCCGGGCCACGCCACCTGAAAAACTCCTATGCCTCTGAAACACCGGCCACCGATGGAGAACTGGTCTATGCCTATTTCGGCAACACAGGCCTGTTTGTGTATGACCTGGAGGGGAATCCCAAGTGGTCCAAGTCCTGGGATCCGGTGGAAATGAAATCGGGCTGGGGAACCGCATCTTCACCGATCCTCCACAAGAACCGCCTTTACATTGTCAACGACAACGACACCCAGTCCTATATGGTCTGTCTCGATACCAAAACCGGCGAGCAGGTCTGGCGGGTAGACCGGGAAGAGAAAAGCAACTGGACCACCCCCTATATCTGGGAAAATGAAAAGCGGACCGAGGTGGTCACCCATGGCTCGATCAAGGCACGCTCCTATGACCTCGATGGCAAGCCCCTCTGGGAGCTCGGTGGCCAGTCCAAGATCACTGTCTCCACTCCCTTCTCCAAGTTTGGCCTGCTCTACCTCTCATCCGGCTTTGTCCGCGATACAAAAAAACCCCTCTTTGCGGTACGTCCCGGCGCTTCAGGGGACATCACCCCTCCCGAGGGGCAATCCAGCAGTGAGTTTGTGGCCTGGGTCCAACCTTTGGGGGCCTCATACAACACCTCTCCGGTGGTGTATGGAGATACCATTTACGTCCTTTATGACCGGGGATTCTTCTGCGCTTTCGATGCCAGGACCGGCAAGGAACATTATGAACAGCAGCGCCTGGGACGCGGCACCGCCTTCACCGCTTCGCCCTGGGCCTACAACGGGAAGGTTTTCTGTCTGACCGAAGAAGGCAACACCATGGTCCTCCAAGCCGGCTCTGAATTCAAACAGCTGTACACCAATCCCCTCGGCGAGATGGCTCTGGCCACCCCGGCCATCGCGAATGACAGCCTCTTCATCCGGACCGAGAACAACCTCTTTCGAATCAAGAAATAACGACAACCCCCCTCTCTTTCAAGAGAGGGGGGTTCCCTTTAATCCACTTCCTCCCCATCCGCTACCTGCTCGGTGGGGGCGGTAATACGATCGCGGAAGTAATACTCCAGAAGCTGTTTGGCGACGGGGGCTGAAGCGGTGCCCCCATGACCACCTCCCTCGATGGCGATCGCCAGCGCGATCTCCGGCGCCTCGAAGGGAGCATAACAACAGAACCAGGCATCCGAGGGTTTCTTGTAATGTTCGGCGGTGCCGGTTTTGCCCGCCACCACGATCTCGTTCAAGCGTGCAGCTCTTCCTGTCCCACCACGTTCATTGACCACCTGCCTCATGCACTCCTGGACGATCTGAATGGTTTGAGGCGAGACCGGGATGCTTTCACGAACTACAGGTTCCGCCTGCCAGGTGATCGCGCCCGTACCATCGCGCCTGTGGGAGATGAGCTGGGGTGTGAGCAGGTGTCCGCCATTGGCTACAAAGGCGGTCAGCATGGCGATCTGGAGGGGTGTCACCAGCAGAAATCCCTGTCCGATGGCCGTATTGAGGGTATCTCCCAATCCCCATTCACCGAACTTGGAGTTGACTATCTTCCACCCAGGGTCAGGCACAATCCCCGGGGCTTCATGAAGCTCCTTCGGCAGGCCGGTTTTTGAACCAAGCCCCAGTCCACGTGCGTATTCCGCGAGGAGTTCCGGCCCGAGCCGTTCCCCGACACGGTAGTAGTAGACATCACAGGAACCCCGGAAACCGCCAAAAAGATCGAGGGTTCCGTGCCCGCTGCGCTTATGGCAACGCTTATACTGGTGGCCTACCGCAATACCTCCACTGCAGGAGAAGGTGGTCCTGGAGTTGATGATCTCCGATTGTAGCCCCGCGATGGTGGTGACGATCTTGAACACGGAACCTGGAGGATACCCTCCTCCCCCCTTGCCTGTGGAACGATCCACGAAGGGTTTGCCGGGATCCGCCATCAGGGCGGCGAAATCAGCTTGTTGTATCCCACCACGGAAGAGGTCAAGATTGAAACCCGGACTGCTGGCCAGAGCGAGGATCTGTCCATTCCTTGGATCCACTGCCGCAATGCCTCCCTTCTTCCCCTCCAGGATCGACTCGGCAAGGGATTGGAGCCCCAGATCAAGGGAAAGAAAGAGATCTTCCCCCGGAGTGGGGGGAACCCGCCGTGAAAGGATCTCCTCCTCGACCAGGTTGGTGGCGTACCGTCTCTGCCAGGAGACTCCACGCTGGCCTCTCAAGAGCTTATCAAACGCTCTCTCAAGCCCATCCCGTCCGATCCAGTCGGTCATCCGGTAACCTTTGTCTTTCAGCGCCTGGTAATCCTCACGGGAGATCGGCCCCGTGTATCCGAGCAGATGGCAGGCAAGGCGTCCCTGGTAATACTTCCTTCTTTCCCCCTCTTCGATGCGGATTCCGGGTAACTCCGAGCTGTGTTCCTGGAGTTTGACCACATCCATGAAATCAAGACGGTCCTCCAGGATCACATACCCACTGGGTGAACGCCGTTTTTCCTCCACCCAACCACGGTAGATATCCGGCACCAGGGCCAGGATCTGTTCTTGCTTGTCTATAGGCCACTTTAGCAGCCCGGCAACCCGGATAATCCCGTTCCGCGCCTCCGAGGCTGAGATTCCATCACTCCCCTTGCCACCCCAGGATCGGTCCAATACCAGCCGGTAAAAAGGCTCGTTGGAGACAAGCAGGTTCCCATGCCGGTCCAGAATACGTCCACGGACCGGGTCCGTGATGACCTTCTTCTCCACATTCTTTCTGGCCTGATCCTCATAACCCTCACGTGCCAGGAATTGAAGCGAATAAAGGCGAAAAGCAAGGATGCCAAAGACAAACAGGATAAAGACCCGCAAGCCATCGGCACGGACCAGCAGAAGGTCGCGATTCCTCTCGCTAATACGGCCTGGATTACGGGTTTCCTCGGCGGGGTAGGAGAGCCGTGGCATGGTTTTATGGCACCACTTCCTTTTGAGGTTGCGGTAAAAGTCTGACCACCACCACCATCCACAAGGCCAGATTCCATGCCAGGAGTCCAAGTGTTTGCCAAACCGCAGTCCATCCCCAGACGCCCCCAGGCTCGAAGGTTTGAACGATGCTCAAAAGGAAGACCTGCTGAAAAAGGGTGGCCACGGCCACAAGGATCAATCCTGTCAAACGGTTCTCCGAAACCAGCACGTAATGAGCCCACTCTGGCAGATAAGCCGCAGCCAGTTTACACAAGGCCTGAATTCCCAACGGTTGGACACCATAATCAACCACCCCCTGTACCAGACCACCCAGAAAAGCAGTCATCAATGCGACATTGGTCTGTCTCTGAAGACCGAGATAGAGGACATAGAGGAGCAGAAGATCTGGTGCGGGTCCCCCGACACTCCAGGCCACCTCCATCGAGCCCTGAAAGAAACCAAGCGCCACACCCAACAACAGCTGTGTGAAGGGCTTCATGGTCTCACCCCGGCTACGGGTTCAGTTCCGGGAGTATTCCAGAGCGGCAGGCAGAGAACCTCCCGGATACGAGACCACTCCTCCGGGGGATGAACGGGACGGACACGGTAACTCTTCATCAAACCCAGCTCCGTGGCGACAAAAGGATCCTTATCCCCTGGATCCGCCTCACCTTCGATAACACCGATCAGCAACCCCTCCGGGAAGAGGTCACTCAAATGAGAAGTCAACACCCTTTCATTCTGGGGAACCAGCTCCGCCCGGTCCAGTCTGACAAACAGATTTCCATCCCGGCTGTAAAGAATCCCCTGTGACTGGGTTTTCTCAAGGGTAACACCGATACTGCAGGCGGGATCAGTAATCAATCGCACCGTCGAGACCCGATCTGTCAGGGAGATGATCCTGCCAAGCAACTGTCCTCCCTTGGTGAGAACCGGTTGCCCCAGGGAAAGATCCTCCAGTTTCCCCGCACGCAGAGTCATGATGCGTTGCGTCGCCTCATCACGGAATCGGAGCACTTCAGCGGCCGCGGCTTTGGGTGCGGCCTCAGCCTTGAGATCCAGCAAGTCCCGTAGACGCCGGTTTTCCTCCTCTGCGTTCTGCAAAAAGTGAACCTGTCCCTCGAGCTCTTCCACACGCGCACGGAGATCACGATTTTCTTTTCGGGCGGTCAGAGTCTCCGCGACAAACGTGGCGGAACGGGAGACAGGGGCGATCAGAAGGTCAATAGAATGCACAACCGGTCCAGACAAGTCTCCCAAACCCGCCGCCAACCAGCGAAATCCATACCTCAGATCAATGGCGGTTATAATGCAGGAAAGGCAGACCAGAACAAGAAAGAGGGGGAGGTAACGTCCGGGCTGCCGAACCCATGGGGAGGGATCGGAGGAAATGAGGGGGGTATGCTTTCGATAGATGACCTCCGGCAGGTTTTCGCCGCGTCTAACCATGTCGAATCCCGGAACCGCCTGGGGTTGTCGACCTCACCCCCCAACCCCCCTCTCCCACAAGGAGAAGGGGGATCGTTTCCCCCCTCGCCCAGCGGGAGAGGGGGGTTGGGGGGTGAGGTCCGTTACTCAATCATACTGTCTCAGCACGGTGGCGTAGCGGTCCATCTCATCCAGAGCTTTCCCTGTCCCCAAAACCACCGCGGTTAACGGATCCTTGCATACCTGCACCTTGATTCCGGTCTCTTCTGAAAGCAGCTTGTCCAGTCCCCGCAGAAGAGAACCACCACCAGTCAGTGTAATGCCACGCTCCATGATATCGGCCGCCAGCTCGGGCGGGGTGTCTTCGAGGGAATTCTTCACTGTCTCGACCACTTCATTGATCGGCTCAGTCAAGGCCTCCCGGATGTGCCCCGAAGTCACTTCTACCACTTTGGGCAGTCCACTCACCAGATCCCGGCCTTTCAGCTGGAGCCCCTCCTCCTCGCCGGACCCAATCGCCGACCCGATCTTGAGCTTGGTTTGTTCGGCTGTCCGCTCCCCGATCATCAGGTTGAAATTACGTTTAATGTAGGCGGTGATCGCTTCATCCATCTCATCTCCCGCTACACGGATCGAGGTGCTCACCACGATTCCCCCCAGGGAGATGACAGCTACCTCGGTGGTTCCTCCACCGATATCCACCAGCATCGTGCCGCTGGCCTCTTCGATGGGCAAACCCGCGCCAATCGCCGCCGCCATCGGCTCCTCGATCAGGTCCACACGTGAAGCACCAGCCTGCCAGGCACTGTCCCGTACCGCACGGCGCTCGACACTGGTAATGCCGGAGGGAACACAAATTACGACACGCGGACGGTGAAATCCCCGTTTGTTATGAACTTTTTTTATGAAGTAACTGAGCATCGCTTCGGTAATCTCAAAATCAGCAATGACTCCATCCTTCATAGGGCGGATAGCGACAATGTTTCCTGGTGTCCGCCCGATCATCTTCTTGGCCTCAGCGCCCACCGCACGGACCTTTCCGGAGGACTTGTCAATCGCCACCACGGATGGCTCTGAAAGCACAATGCCCTGGCCTTTCACATAAACAAGGGTATTAGCTGTTCCAAGATCCACACCCAGATCGCGGGAGAAGAACTTGGGGAACCAGCGAGGGGGTATCATTCTTTCTCCTCGGGAGATTCGGCTCTTTCCTGAAGATGCTTCAGGCGGAGTCTTTCGACCTCGCTCAACAGGTCCTGGACATCCAGTCGTTTCACGCTTGGCTGAGTTCTTTTTTCCATGGATTCAAGTGTTTTTTTTGCAATCACCGCCTGGAGCCTTTTCGCTTCTTCATCCGTCAGCAGGCCTTTGCTTTTCAGCCTTGACAGATCACTGGGAGCCAGATCACGGAAAACCACACCCCCGGATCCATCTTGTGATCTCCGTTTCAAAAATGATCCCAGAACAAGCACCACCACCGCCGCCGCCAACAGGACGAGGATGAGCAGCCCAAATTGCCAGACAAGAGCTCCTGAATTCACTGTTTCAGCCGTATCTTAAATAGAATCCAAACGTTTCAAGCATAGGGATGGATGGGTTTTATCGCAAGCTACAAGGGCTTTCTGACTGATCATGTCATCTCCCATTGACATTCTCATACGATATATGGAATCGTATGAGACAGATTCAAGGAGGACATCATGCACCATTGCTTCCATCCCTTTTTTCTGGTTCTGGTTCTGACAGGAATGACCCTTTCAAACACTTTGTATGCCACTGAAGAAGATCACCACCCGGCGGGTAACCAGTCTGCCATGGCCAGCCATGTTCCCTTCCGTCCACTGAAACTGGAGGACATCGAACGTTTCCATGGGCACCTCGGTCCTTTCGTCCTGCTCGGGGTCCGTATGGGAGAACATGCCTGTGGGGAGTTGAAGATGCCGCGTTTCTTTGATCTGACCGTGGTGGCGGAATGTCCCGATGGCCCCCCTCACACCTGCCTGATTGATGGCCTGCAGCTCTCGACTGGGGCCACCATGGGCAAGGAAAACATCTCGCACAAACACTCCGAGCAGATTCGTGTCACATTGAAAGAAGTTTCCACAGGACGGACTGTAGTTTACAGTCTCAAGGATGCTACTCAGGAACAGCTCGAGAAATGGAAAGCGGACAAGGTGAGCCTGGATGACCAATCCACTCGTATTTATGAAATGAAGCCTGAAGATTTATTCGAAATCTCGGTGACCCCTCCCAGCCAACCGAAATAACAGAAGGTGGAGATCGAAGCATCAGTATCAATCCCGGGCGTCATGGTTAAACCCCTAATCCATCCCCACCTTCTCACGGATCCCTTTGCGATACCTCCGCAGGCCCATCCTGGCTACCAGCATTTCAGCCAGAAGGCCCCCCATGGTGATCACCACACCCAGAGGGATCAATCCGGTCATCAGAACGAAAATACGGCTGCCCCATGGACCCACCGGCAAGGAAAAAAGAATCCCCATCAATGCGGCCACTCCAATCGCGACCAGAGAGAAGCCTACTCCATAAAACAGGTGCCCCGGTCTCTCTGCGTATCGGGAAAGGACCAGGATGGTCAGACAGTCCGAAAAACCCCTGAAATACCGCTCCCAGCCATAACGGGATTTCCCATGGGTCCGCGGCTGATGATGGACATCCACCTCGGTGACTTTGAAACCGAGGTCCGCAGCAATGACCGGAATGAAGCGGTGCCACTCACCGTAAAGAGGAACCTCTTTGACCACCTCGGCACGGTAGGCCTTGAAACCACAGTTGAAATCATGCAGAGGCACTCCTGTCAGCCATCTCACCGTGGCATTGAAGAGGTGCGAGGCCCGGACCCGTGTACCGGGATCGTGACGGATCTTCTTCCATCCTGAGACCAGGTCGTATCCATCCTCGAGCTTCGCCAGGAATCGCGGGATCTCATGAGGATCATCCTGGTTGTCGGCGTCCAAAGTGATCACTACTTCACCACGAGCCATCTCGAAACCGGTGGCCAGGGCATTGGACTTGCCAAAGTTCCGGCGCAGACGGATACCCCGAACTGATGGGTCCTTCGCGGCAATTTCCCGGATGATCTCGAAAGTATCATCGATACTGCCATCATCGATAAACAGAATCTCATAGGCATGACCAGCGGCATCAAGAGTTTCCTTGAGCGAATTCGCTAAGCGGATAAGGTTGTTCTCCTCGTTGTAAGCCGGGATCACGATGCTGAGGTAGGGTGTGGCAGACAAGGTCATGATGGGGTGAAGCTAATCCTTTTGGGCTGAAGAAACCATCCTTCTAACACATCGGGATTGGACCGGAGCGGCGGAATTGTGTATTCTGGTTGTCCATGGGATGGATTCTGTAATCCTATCCCCCACCCCAACCCTCCCCCGCACGTGGGGGTTGGGGTGGGGGGTTGTGAGTGGTAAGGAGGAATGTGGCTCATGGTCAGGATGCGAGGAGATATCCCCGATAAAATCTATTACTCCATCAGCGAGGTGAGCGAATACACCGGGGTGGAACCTCATGTCCTCCGGTACTGGGAAACCAAATTCACCAAGCTGCGTCCCAAGCGGGTGGGAGGCAACCAGCGCAAATACTCGCGCACCGATCTCGAGGTGCTGTTCCAGATCATCGATCTGCTTTACACGCAGGGATACACTCTCGAGGGAGCGGAAAAAAAACTCACCACCGGCGCGGGCCAACCCGAGATCGAAACCACCCCGGAAGGGATGCAACGGGAGATCTCGCTGATGAAACGGGAACTTGAGGGAGTTCTCGAGATCCTGGCATAGCAGGAACAGCTTCTCCAGCCCGGAAAAATGGCAGGACCCATCGATGAAAAAGGGAAAAGCACCTGTCCGGGAAATCCTTGAAATCCTGGCTGAGTCCTATCCCGATGCATGCTGTGCCCTCCATCACAAAACACCCTTCCAACTGCTGATCGCGACCATCCTCAGCGCGCAGTGTACCGATGCACGAGTCAACGAAGTGACACCCGGGCTCTTCAGGCAGTTCCCGGATCCCAGGGCGTTTGCCATGGCGGACCTGGAGGCCATCGAGGAGGCCATCCGCAGTACGGGGTTCTATCGAAACAAAGCCAGGAATATCCAGGCCTGTTGTCAAAGCCTGGTGGATCAGTTCCAAGGCACTGTTCCCGGAACCATGGAGGAATTGGTGACGCTTGCCGGAGTGGGCAGAAAGACCGCCAATGTGATCCTCGGAAATTGCTTTGGTGTTCCCGGAATTGTAGTCGATACCCATGTGCAACGGCTCTCGAACCGTCTGGGACTGACCCGTCAGAAAGATCCTGAAAAGATCGAGATGGAACTCTCTTCTCTCATCCCACCCCAGGAACAGGTTGACTTCTGTCACCGCATGATTCAACACGGAAGACAGATCTGCAATGCCAGAAAACCCCTCTGTACAGCCTGTCCCCTGGAAAAGGTCTGCCCCAGGATGGGGGTCTCAATTTCCGGGTGACTGCGCGTCCAGGGTTACGTTGTATGTACCATGAGAAGGATATTCATTCTCTCACTGGTGGTCATCGCGGGTCTGGTGGTTGTATTCCTCTATGCAGCCCAGCCAACCAGACCTGGTGAATTTGCACAAGCCGAATACCCGGCACCACTTTCCCATTCAAAGGAACCTGCTGTCATGACAGAGAAAGTTGTTAAATCTGAAAAAGAATGGAAGAAAATCCTTCCCCCGGATGTCTACCATGTCACGAGGGAAAAGGGGACCGAATTTGCATTCACCGGGAAATACTGGGACTCCCATGATGCGGGGGAGTATGTGTGTGCCTGTTGCGGCCAGCCCCTGTTCAGCTCCGAAGCCAAATTCGATTCAGGTACCGGCTGGCCCAGCTTCTGGAAACCCATCTCCGAGGGAAATGTTCACACAGAAGTGGATACCAGCTTTTCCACTGTCCGCACCGAAGTCCTCTGTTCGAGGTGTGATGCTCACCTGGGACACGTTTTTGAGGATGGACCTCATCCTACCGGAAAACGGTATTGCATCAACTCGGCTTCGCTGAATATGAAGAAGCATTAGCCTGCAACCGATCCATCATCTTCTTTGGGGCATTCACTTTCTCCCGCGAAGAGGTACATTCCCCACGTTGGTAATCTGAGGAGGAGACCTGTGTATGGGTGGCCGGGAACTCCTGAAAGATGGCTTCCTCTTGGCCGTTTTTCTAATGGCTGTCTTTATCACAGCCTCTGTAGGCGCGCTCCTGACTGCCCCCTCGGTTCCCGGCTGGTATAACACCCTGGAAAAACCCTCCTGGACACCTCCCAATCATCTCTTCGGACCAGTCTGGACCATCCTGTACATTTTCATCGCGGTTGCTGGCTGGCTGGCTTGGAAAAAAACGGGACCTGGCATCGATTACCTGACCTTTGGCCTTTACCTTCTCCAACTGGTTTTGAATGCCCTTTGGTCTGGATTCTTTTTCGCGCTCCAAAATCCGGGCTTGGCCTTCCTGGAAATCATACTGCTGTGGCTGGTCATCCTGGGAACTCTTATCCGGTTTACCTCGCTCTCCAGGACAGCCGCACTGCTCTTTGTCCCCTACCTGGTCTGGGTGACCTATGCCTTGGCCCTCAATTTTGCAATCTGGAGGTTGAACTCATGATCCAAACAGCATCTTTTGATCCAAAAGTGCTTAAAGAGGCCACTACTCATGTGGGCAAGAGTCTCGAGGACCACTCGATGGAGTCACCCATCCTGCTGGTCTTTCTTCGCCACCTGGGGTGTACCTTCTGCCGTGAAACCCTTTCAGACATCCAGGCAAAGAGAGAATCTCTCCGGGCGAAAGGGATTCAACCCATTTTTGTGCACATGTCCAGCGACCAGGAGGCCGAACCCATTCTTAAGAAGTATGCTCTCGCGGATGCTCCCCGGATCAGCGACCCGGAACGGAAATTCTACAGGGCTTTCGGGCTTCAAAGAGGGAAAATTCTCGAGGTCCTGGGTCCCAAGGTCTGGCTGAGAGGTTTCCTCTCAGCGATCATCGAGGGACATGGCTTTGGAAAGGTCCGGGGAGATGCTTTCCAGCTGCCGGGTGTGTTTCTCATCCACAAAGGGCAGATCGTCAAGGATTTTCGCCACAAGACTGCGGCGGACCGTCCCGATTACACCCGGTTTGAGACCTCCTCGTGAAGGCTTGTTTCTCAAACCTGCATAAAGACACACCGTGAACCATTACATGAAAAAACAGAAAAGCAGGACCGGAGGAACCCCATGCAACTCTTGAAAGAGGATGATGCCTCGCTGCAGCCCTTGGAGGGCAAAACAGTCGCGATCATTGGATATGGCAACCAGGGACGCGCACAGGCACTGAATCTGCGCGACAGCGGGGTAAAGGTGGTGGTGGGAAACAGGGATGATGCTTACCGCAAGCGTGCCGTGGAGGATGGATTTGCCCCTCTGGAAATCCCGGAAGCGGCCCGGATGGGAGATATTCTGCATATCCTGACAACCGATGAATCGCAACCGCTGATCTGGGACTCTCAAATCGCACCAGGACTCAAAGCGGGTGATACCCTGGTCTGGTCGAGTGGCTACAATGTGGGCTATAACCTCATCCGCCCTCCTGAAGATACCGATGTGGTCATGGTGGCTCCCCGAATGACCGGCAACATGGTCCGCGCGCTTTACGAACATGGCAAGGGTGCCCTGGCGATGTTTGCCATCCAACAGGACGCCACCGGCTCCGCTCGTGAAACCGCGCTGGCTTTGTGCAAGGGGATCGGTTTGACACGGGGCGGTGTGTTTGAATCCTCTTTCCGGGAAGAAGCGGAGCTCGACCTCTTCGCGGAGCAGGTGGTCTGGGCCGGACTGACTGCCTGGTTCCTGGAGTGCTTCGAGATCGGTGTTGAAAATGGGTTCTCTCCCGAATTGATGGTGATGGAGCTGTATGCCTCCGGTGAAGCAGGAGAGATTTTGGGAATGATGGCCCGGAATGGTTTCTTCAAGCAGATGACTCATCACTCCACTACCAGCCAGTATGGGACCCTCTCGCGCGGTCCGGACCTCATCACCGATGAGATGCGCGCCAAGGCCAGGCGTAACCTGGTTGAAGACATCAAGGGCGGGAAGTTCGCCAGGGAGTGGAGCGATGAGCAGTCTGGAGGCTCCCGGCGTCTGGCACAACTTAAAGAACAGGCATTGAAACATCCCATGAGCCTGGCTGAAGACCGTGTGATCGCCATGATCCAGTCAGCCCATCGCCTTGATTCCTGAGATGTCGAATATCCTTTATTTCAGAGGTTTGCCATGAGGCTTTGCTTCCATTCCGTTGTCCTGTTTGTGCTGAGCATTGCTGCTTTCTCACCGTCACCGCAAGCCGGTTCCCCGGGATTTTTCAATATCCGAGACTTTGGTGCTGCCGGAGATGGGCAGACTTATGACACGGCGGCGATTCAGAAAGCTATCGACACATGTGCGTCACAAGGAGGTGGGACTGTTCATTTCCCGATGGGACGTTACCTCTCGGGGATGATCCATCTGAAGAGTCATGTCACCCTGGACTTGTCCTCCTCGGCGGTGCTTTTGGGCAGCACACGCCTGGAGGATTACCCGCTCACTTTGTGTGAATTCGCCTCTTACACGGACAGTTATTGTGGAAGGGCCTTAATCTGGGGAGAGAACCTGGAGAATGTGGGAATCACCGGCGCGGGAACCATTGATGGCCAGGGTGCGGCATTCAAAGACAACCGTCCCACTGAAGCGGAAGCAGCGGAAATCGCACGCTCCTGGGAAAATACTGGCCGCTACCGTCCGCGCGGAGTTTACATCAATCGGCCTTACATCATCCGTCTCATCAGTTGTTACAATGTGCGTATCGAGGGGATTACACTGTTGAATTCGCCGATGTGGATGCAGCATTATCTGAACTGTGACTTTGTCCGTGTGCATGGGATCACGGTTTACAACCATTGCAGTCACAACAATGACATGATCGATATCGACTGTTGCCGGGATGTGATTGTGTCCGATTGCTTCGGGGATTCCGATGATGACGCCCTGACACTCAAGAGCAATGCGGGATTACCGACCGAGAATGTCACGATCACGAATTGCGTACTCAGTTCCCATTGCAATGCCATCAAAATGGGAACCGAATCGAGTGGCGGATTTAAAAACATCACCATTTCCAACTGTGTGATCCGTCTCTCCCGTGACAGGGAGGCCATGGCGGGAGAGGACAATGGTCTGGCTGGAATCGCCCTGGAGATTGTCGATGGAGGAACCCTGGATGG
>CAYZUX010000150.1:0-15098 GCA_964481775.1 uncultured bacterium
GGTCGATGAACAGGGATTGCCAGATCCATGATGCCAAACGCCTGGCGTTATCTCTCGTTGAACAAGGCTTCAGGCCTTTGCGCGAGAGGCCGGTTCGTGTGATTGGTACCGAGGGGATCGCCGCTTTGGAAGTGGCCCTGCGAAACATGGAAGTGGCCGGGTACATCACCGAATATGACGCTCAAATCGGGAGGAAACTGGCCTATGTGCTGTGTGGTGGCGAGGTTCCTTCCGGAACAGAGGTCACTGAGCGTTACCTGATCGACATCGAGCGGGAAGCCTTTCTCCACCTATGTGGACAACCGAAAACCCAGGACAGAATCCGTCACACACTCAAAACAGGAAAACCACTGAGAAACTAGGCCCAGCAAGGATCGAAGGAGCCAGCCCATGAACGAAGCGGTGATTGTTTCTTGCGTAAGAACTCCCTGCGGTAAATCCGGGAAAGGCACTTTGAGGAGTGTCCGTCCGGAACACCTGGCCGCAACCGCGATACGAGGAGCTTTGGACCGGTGTACCGGCCTGGAGCCAACTGAGATCGAGGATGTCATCCTGGGATGTGCCATGCCCGAGGGCGAACAGGGGATGAATCTGGGACGAATCGCCGCGCTCAAGGCTGGTCTGCCGGTGGAAGTCCCGGCAATGACTGTTAATCGCTTCTGTTCATCGGGTTTACAGACCATTGCACTTGCAGCTGAACGAATCCAGGCGGGAGCAATAGAGTGTGCCATTGCTGGAGGGGTTGAATCCATGACCACGATCCCCATGGCGGGTGTGAAGTTCGCGCCTGATCCAGATTTGGCGAAGGACTGGCCGGATGTCTACCTCGGGATGGGCCTTACCGCCGAAAACCTGGTGAAAAGGTATGGAATCACCCGGGAAGAACAGGATCACTTTGCTTATCAGAGTCACATGAAGGCCATCCAGGCGATGGAAACAGGTAAGTTTTCCCACGAAATCGTGCCAGTCTCCTTCTTGCTCAAGGAATTCAGGAATGGGAAGTTTGAAGAAACCGCCATTCAGTTTTCTGTCGATGAAGGACCACGTAAAGATACGACTCTCGAGGCTCTTGCCAGGCTTAAACCTGCCTTCAGTCCCAATGGAACTGTGACAGCCGGGAATGCTTCTCAAAGGAGCGACGGGGCCGCTGCTGCAGTGATCATGAGCCGTACGAAAGCCCAGCAGCTCGGTCTAAATCCTCTCCTCATTTTCCGTGGGTATGCGGTAACTGGAGTGGAACCTGAAATCATGGGAATCGGACCCGTCAAGGCGATTCCCAGGGTTCTGGCCAAGACTGGTCTGAAACTCGAAGACATCGGTTTGATCGAATTGAATGAAGCCTTCGCGGTCCAGGCCCTGGCGGTGATTCGGGAGGCTGAGCTGGATGGAAGCAAAGTGAATGTCAATGGAGGTGCCATCGCTTTGGGGCATCCCTTGGGGTGTACCGGCGCCAAATTGACGGCCACCCTGTCGCGTGAAATGCAGAGGTCTGGTACACGCTATGGCATGGTGACGATGTGTATCGGCGGAGGCATGGGGGCCGCTGGCATCTTTGAACTGCCTTGATGAACTCAGCCTGAAAGGAGGGATGGAGAAGGGGATTCAGGCTCCTCCCCGGCCAGCAGATGGTGATCCATAACAGTAACCGGTTGCTTCTTGGGATTCTTGCGGGACTCATTGCGGGAGTCCTTTTCGGCACCCTTTGGGTTGAAAACAAAGCCCAAATCGCACGTATCGAAATCAAACAGGTAACTCCACCATTGCCTCCAGCCGACCTCGACAAACAGATCCTCGAAAAAGTCACCTCCACCCATACCTTCCGAATCGTCAAGACTCTCGGTGAACTCTTCATCAACGGATTGAGGATGTTGGTGGTTCCTCTGGTCCTCTTCTCAATGATTACAGGCATCGCCAACCTGGGTGACATCCGGCACGTGGGACGGACCGGGAAAATTGCCTTCCTCTATTACCTGACAACAACAGGAATTGCCGTTGCCCTGGGTTTGTTTTTGGTGAATTTCATAGTGCCAGGGGCTGGAGCGGATATCTCCCATCTGGATCAACTGGCGGGAGAAAATGCACGGACCAAGCACCTTTCCATCTATGAGGTTCTGACCGGGATCGTACATCCCAATATTGTGGCCGCCATGGTAAACATGGAGATTCTGCCACTTATACTTTTCTCGCTCATCTTTGGTGCGATCCTGACCACGATAGGAGAGAAAGGAAAATTGGTCCTTCAAGTTGCAGAGGGGTGCAATGAGGCGATCCTGCGTTTTGTCCAGCTGGTGGTGGCTTTGGCACCGATTGGTGTGTTTGGTTTGGTGGGAAGCAAAGTCGGGCAGGAGGTGATCAAGGGAAACCTGGGAGCAGAACTGGCACGCCTGGGGAAGTATGTCCTCACGGTTGAGGTAAGCCTGTTTGTGCATGGATTCATTGTCCTGCCTCTGATCCTTTTCCTTTTCACTCGCAGGAATCCCTTCGGTTATCTCAAAGCCTGCGGTGAAGCCCTTCTTACCGCTTTCTCTACAGCCTCCAGTTCGGCGACCCTCCCGGTAACATTGAAATGTGTCGAGTTGAATGCGGGTGTCTCAAGTAAACACGCCAGCTTTGTCTGTCCTCTTGGGGCAACTGTGAACATGGATGGAACCGCGCTTTATGAAGCAGTGGCTGTCATGTTCGTGGCACAAGCGGTAGGTGTCCCCATGAGTGCCTTTGATCAAATCATCATTTTCCTGACAGCTACCCTGGCAGCGATTGGGGCGGCAGGTATTCCTGAAGCAGGCCTGGTCACTATGGTCGTTGTCTTCGAGGCGGTGGGGCTCGATCCCATCCATATTGGGGCGATTATCTCCATCGATTGGTTCCTCGACCGTTGCCGCACCACGATCAACGTATGGGGGGACATGGTGGGTGCGGCGGTGGTCGAGAAACTGGATACTGGAACTTGAACTTCCTTCCCCATGTGCAAACACCTTCGGCTCATGTAATCTGATCCTTGTGAGTAGTTCATGACAATCGTTTTTTTCACCAGACCGGGATTTTTCAACACCATAACATTCCCGGAGTCAGGGATTTCATGAGTACAGAGGAACTGATTCAACCCACTTTTGAATGTTCCCACATAAGACGGTATGAATTCGCCAACACTCTGACACACGGGTTCGGATTGGTTCTCAGTCTTGTGGGTGGTGTTTTTCTGATCACTCTCGCAACACTTCGCGGGGATGTCTGGCACATCCTGAGCTGTTCCATATTCGCATTGAGCCTTTCGCTACTGTATGCGGTTTCCACCCTTTATCACCTGGTCAGGAATCCCAGTCTTAAACATGCCTTACGGATCATGGATCATTCCTGTATCTATCTCCTCATCGCGGGAAGCTATACCCCATTCACGTTGACTGTCATGCGGGGAGGAATCGGGTGGACCCTTTTCATGGTGGTATGGGCCATCGCCCTGGTGGGGATTACGATCAAGGTATTCACCAGATACCGATATGGATTCGTCTCGGTCCTCATTTATCTGGTCATGGGATGGCTGGTAGTTCTCGTAATCCGTCCTACGCTGGACGTGGTTCCAGTCTCGGGTGTTTTGTGGCTGCTGGCCGGGGGACTGGCTTACACGGGAGGGGTGTTGCTTTTTTCCATGGACCGGATTCCCTATAACCATGCACTCTGGCACCTTTGTGTCATGGCGGGTAGTGCCTGTCATTATCTGGCGGTCATGCTTTACGTGGTGCCTCCGTCGAGTTAGGACAAACCTCATCATCATTCCCTTTGCGGGTATACCAGATCTCCAGGTGAGTTCGTTCCAGGAAAGTCTTCCGTGGAGCGATGATCATCCGTCCCAGTAGAAGCAGGTGGTCCCCTAAAGTGAAGTCTTTTTCCTTACGGGGTGAAGTCCTTACTGGAGTGGGGATGATAATCACCTGACCTATCTTTTTGAGTTTCCGTCCCAGGTGGATTTCCTCGGAAACAAAAAATTCCTCGTCAAATCCTCCCACTTTCTCGAAAGCCTCCCGGAGCACGAAGAAAAAAGATCCCGCAGGAGACTTTGTCAGGCGTGAGTAAGCATTCCATCCTCTGGCGCAGTACCTGAGCAGCCTCGATGCAGGTTCTATCCAGTCGACTGGTGCGCCGCCAGCTATGGCGCCATGTTGAATGGCATTCAGGACTTCATCAATATTGGAGGAACTGATTTGAGTGTCCGCATCCACAAATAGGAGAATCTTCCCCTCAGCAGCTTTCGCTCCGACATTTCGAGTTGCTCCGATGTTTCGTTTTCCCGAAAAAATAACACGTGCTCCAAGGCTTTCAGCGATTGCTGCGGTTCCATCGGTCGAGTCATCATCGGCCACTATGATTTCATGGCTCATAGACCGGCTCTCTTCAAGTGCTCGCTGAGCCGCCAGAAGAGTTGTGGTAATGTAACGGCTTTCGTTGTAGGCAGGAATGATGAGGGAGAGTTGCGGACGTTCCATGAAGGCATTGTTCATGATGACACCGCTGGCTGGAAGGGGGCCTCTACACCACCATGTCTGAATAGGCGATAGTAGATCCATCCAAAAACGAGACATGAAAGAAACACCTCTATCCAACCAACAGGAATTACACCTCATCCTGGACAGATTGACTGGAATCCAGACCAGGGTGAGAGACCACATTCGTGAACAGGTGTTGCATCCCGCCTGTGGGCAGCTCTCCGGCGTCGCCTCCGAAGAAGCCTCCGATACAATCTACGCCATCGACAAATCCTGTGATGACCTTCTACTTCCTGCTTTGGAGGAGCTTGCGCGGGAGGTTCCTCTCCTCCTGATTGCCGAGGGCATTTCGGAGGATGGCCCTCTTCCACTTCCCCAGGGAATACATCCAGAGGAGTGCAGGTATCGCCTCATCCTCGATCCCATCGATGGCACCCGGATGATCATGTATGACAAACGAAGTGCCTGGACTCTGGCGGGTGTGAGTCCAAACCAGGGTGATGCCACAACCCTGGCGGACATTCAGCTGGCGGTGATGACTGAGATCCCCACCTCCAAGCAGGGATTTGTGGATACCCTCTGGGCGGTGGCTGGTGAAGGCGTTCAGGGATGGAGAGAAAATCTCCTGGATGGTTCCAGGAGAAAATGGACTCCCTCCCCCAGCCGGGCAAAGAACCTGGAACATGGATTTGCCCAACTGACCAAGTTTTTTCCTGGAAGAAAGGCTTTATCCGCGCAGATCGAGGAGGAGATCCTGAAAAAGTTGGGTGCCTTTGATCGTACCAACCGGTGCCTGGTTTTCGATGATCAATACCTTTCCACCGGCGGACAGGTTTATGAGCTCATCTCCGGCCATGACCGTTTCCAGGCGGATTTACGTGCCACTCTCCGGAAATTGGAAAACCCTTCAAGCCCTCCACCCGGGATGGCTTGCCATCCCTATGATATTTGCGTGGAACTGATAGCAAGAGAAGCAGGTCTCATCATTACCGATATCACTGGAGATAGGCTTGCTTTTCCACTCGATACTACCTCCGAGGTCGACTGGGTCGGCTATGCTAATCCCTCCCTTCAAGCCCTGATAGCCCCCATTCTCACCGAGATCCTGGAGGGATATGGAGTTCACATAGGGAGGTCCAATAAATGAGCAATATGAAAGTCCTTTATATTCAGCCGATTGGTTGTGAGGGGCCAGGGATTATCGAAGAAACCAGGCCCAAGCACACCCAAGCCGAGATCATCCGTCCGGTCATCGGTCAACCCATACCCTCGCGAGCGGCCGAATACGCAGCAGTCATCGCGTTGGGTGGTCCCATGGGGGTTTATGAAGTTGACCAACACCCCTGGCTCGCTGTTCTGCTTGAGTTGCTGCGCCAGGCGATCGAGGACCAGGTGCCCACGCTGGGAATCTGTCTTGGCTCTCAAGCGATTGCTGCGGCAGCGGGAGCCCATGTCGGCCCTACCGGGTTTCAGGAAATTGGCTGGAGCCCAATCCATCTGACGGATACCGGGAAGACCGATCCAGTCATTGGAGGACTTCCGTCTCCCATCGAGGTTTTCCATTGGCATGGAGACCGTTGGGACCTGCCAGCTGGTGCTGAGTTGCTTGCTTCCTCGGAGAAGTGTGACCATCAGGCCTTCCGGCTGGGTGAGAAGGTGTATGGTCTCCAGTTCCATATCGAAGTGAGTTCAGAAACCCCACCCATCTGGGCTGAAGCATACCTTGAAGACCTTCTGAAGCATCCCGGGGTGCCAAATCCATCTGAGATTGCCCATCAATCCACCCGGTTTGGGCCGGTCCTTGAACCTCACAGCCGAGCCATTTTCAGGAATTTTTGGGAGTTGGTATTGGGAGGTTGAACATGAAGATCATTCTGGATCCACATGAAATACAGTCCCGGATGGAGGGTATCCGGATGGAGGGAAAGCGGATTGGTTTTGTTCCCACCATGGGGTATCTCCATGAGGGCCATCTATCACTGGTAAGTGCTTCAAAGGCTCAATGTGACATCACAGTGGTTTCTATATTCGTGAATCCTACCCAATTTGGCCCTGCGGAGGACCTGGACCGTTATCCACGTGATATGGAAAGGGATTGTGACCTGCTCAAAAACGAAGGCGTTGAGATCCTCTTCTCCCCGGTCAAAGACCAACTTTATCCAAAAGATTTCTCCACCGAAGTTAAAGTTGGAAAGGTGACTGAACGGCTTTGTGGCGCAAGCCGTCCCTGGCATTTCCCAGGTGTCGCTCTGATTGTCTGCAAACTCTTCCACCTGGTGAAACCTCATGCCGCCTTTTTCGGTCAAAAGGACTATCAACAGTGCTTGGTCATCAAAAGGATGGTCCGTGACCTGGACTTTGGGATTGAGATTCATGTTGTTCCGACAGTCCGTGAGGAAGACGGCTTGGCAATGTCTTCACGCAACAAGTACCTCTCCGCAGAGGAGCGGTCCAAAGCGGTTGTGTTGGTGAAAGCCCTTGCGGCCGTCAATCGGCTCTATCGGCAAGGCGAACGTTCTCCGGAACACCTTTCCGCTACACTTAGGAAATCGTTGCAGGAAGTCTCCCAAGCACGGATCGACTATGCCGAGGTTCTGGACGCCGAAACACTCGCCCCGGTTACATCGGAGACCCAACGCATGGTGGCCGCGTTGGCTGTTTTCTTTGGATCCACACGGCTTATCGACAATCATATCCTGGGTGAGAATCTGGCCTATGACTAACCGGTAATCTTTGAAACCTGCCCTTGCCTCTCCAATGAGGTTTCAGGATGATGGAGACAGGACATAACCTGTGGAGACAAGTGAGGTGTCATATATGACAATCATCCATCTGACAACACGCATTGAGAATGACACGCTGAAAATCCCTGAATTGGCCTCCTGGGTGGGCAAGGAGGTCGAGATCACCATTACCGAGAAGGTTCCCGAGGGGATTGACCCGGCCTGGGAGACGTTCTTTGCGAATGCCCGGCCAGACACCATTGACCTCGATGCTGTGATGCAACTAAGAGAAGCAAGTAAGATATGATTCTGTTGGACGCCAGTGTGGTTGTGGATTTATGGCGAAGGTCTGGGAGAATCGCAGCTGAGCTGCTTCCCTTCGGTCAAATAGTTGTTTGCGGAGTAACTTGGGCTGAAATGCTTCAGGGTGCAAGGTCAGAGGAGGATGTGGAAACGATTCGATTGAGGTTGTCTCGTTTCCGGCAGGTTTCAATACCAGAGGGAATCTGGCCGGAGCTTGGTGCTAACCTGAGTATTCTTAGGCACGCGGGAATTACTGTTCCCTTTCCTGATGTGCTTCTTGCCACGATTGCCATCCACCATGACTTGAGTTTATGGACTCTGGATAAGCATTTCACCCTGATCCACAAGTATCTTCCAAACCTGCAGTTGCATGTCCCTTCCGTATGATGTATAGCCACCGTAATGCCCCCTATGCGAGGTACCATAATGAGAGTCTTTTACCTCTTGGTGACTGCCGTAGGTTTGTTTACTTCGTCATTTGCAATGGAAAGTAGTCCCTTGGAACATCACTCCCTCATCCTTGATACACCCTCGATGACATGGGATGAAGCCCTACCCCTTGGGAATGGTCTTCTCGGTGCACTTGTATGGGGCGATGGTGAGCCATTGAAAATTTCGTTGGATCGAACCGACCTCTGGGATCTGCGTCCAGTTCCGGAATTCCAAAGTGCCGATTACTCCTATCAAACAATGCGCAAGTGGGTGGCCGAGGGACGGATCGAGGATCTGCACAATCTTTATGACAAGCCTTATGGCAATGCCGGTCCCACCAAGATTCCAGCTGGACGGATTGAACTCACTCTGGGAAGAGACCTCATTTTCAAACGTTCTGTTCTACCCTTGGCCAGCCCCTCGGCAAACATGGAATTTGATGGTGGGCTGAAAGCGCGGGTATTGCTCCATGCCACTGAGCCCATAGGTCTGATCGAGATCACCACCAGTACTCCTGTTGAAGCCAGGCTGGCCGCACCTCCCTTTTCTGGAGTTGTTAAAGATCCGGCCGGACCCGGAAAAATATCCGCTGGTGATCTTGCTTCTTTAGGGTATCCGGCTCCTGTGGAGGAGTCTGGTCCAGATTGGAAATCCTATTCGCAGGAGGGGTGGGGAGGATTCCGTTTTGCTGTCTATCTCAAGTGGACCACGGTGGAAGTCAAACAGCGGCGCGCTAAGGAGCCATTGAAACTCTGGCGCGCGGCCTGGTCCGTGGCTACAAACAAGGAGGGACAGGATCCCCTTGAAGTCGCCAGGAAACGTGTTGAGAACGCGCTGAGTGGGGGGTGGGAGGGTCTTCAGACAACCCATCAGCTCTGGTGGATGACTTATTGGAATAAATCCGGGGTGGAGATCCCCAATAAGGTCATTGAGAAGCAGTGGTACCTCGACACTTATAAATTCGGTGCCGCCTCAAGGCGTGGTGCCCCTCCCATATCGCTCCAAGGTCCCTGGACTGCCGATGATGGACGTATCCCCCCCTGGAAGGGGGATTACCACCATGACCTCAACACCCAACTCTGCTACTGGCCCTGTTACTCCTCAAACCGTCTCGATGAGGGGTTGTGCTATCTGGACTGGCTGTGGAAAACCAAACCAAATTGCGAAGCTTGGACAAAGCATTTCTTTGGACTTCCCGGCCTGAATGTCCCGATGACGGGAGATATCGAAAACAATCAGATCGGGGGATGGCACCAGTACACCCACTCTTCCACCACCGCCGCCTGGCTGGCACATCATTTCTATCTGCATTGGCGCTACAGTATGGATCGGGACTTTCTCAAAGACCGCGCTTACCCCTACCTCCGTGATGCTGCTGTCTTCCTGGAGGCAGTCACAGAAAAAGGATCTGATGGGAAGCGGACACTTCCCCTGAGTTCATCGCCCGAAATCAATGATGATCGTCTGGAAGCCTGGTTTCCATCCATTACGAATTATGATCTGGCTCTGATCCGTTGGACCTTCCAGACAGCCTCGGAACTCGCGAAAGAACTGGACCTTCTGGAGGAGGCTGAGCATTGGGCAGGGGTTCTTAAGGAGATGCCTGAGTTTGCATTTGACAGCCAGGATCGACGGTTGCTGGTGGCCAAGGATCAACCGCTCAAAGCTTCTCACCGCCACTTCTCACACCTGATGGCCATCCACCCCCTCGGGCTGATTCGATGGGAGAATGGGGAACAGGACCGTCAGACAATCCACGCTGCCCTGGTTGAAATGGATCAGGTGGGAACCTCGCAGTGGTGTGGATACAGTTTCGCCTGGGAGGCAAACTTGGCCGCCAGAGCGCGGGATGGGGCACGTGCTGAGAAGGCGCTGGAGACCTTCGCCACGGCTTTCTGCCTCAGGAACAGTTTCCATGCCAATGGAGACCAATCCGGGAAGGGGTATTCCAATTTCACATACCGTCCATTCACGCTCGAAGGGAACTTTGCCGCTGCCGCAGGACTCCAGGAGATGCTTCTGCAAAGCTATAGTGGTGTCCTGCGCCTCTTTCCCGCCATACCCTCCAGCTGGCATGATACCCAGTTCGAGGGCCTGCGGGCTGAAGGGGCTTTTCTGGTCTCGGCGGAACGGCATGGTGGAAAAACCATCAAGGTGACCATCTTATCGGAAAGGGAAAACACCTGTGTTTTGGAGAATCCATTCGATACGGGATTCCACACTGAGGGAAACCTTGATAATCCTCCTGAAGTGGAAGGTGAAAACATCTCAATCCAGCTCCATCCCGGGCAGAGAGTGACTTTGTTAAGAAAGGGATCATGATGAAACCCAGAGCACTGATGGTGACAGGCTTTGGTATCAATTGTAATTATGAGACAGGGTATGCCCTCTCAATGCCAGGCATCGAGATGGAGGTGGACGCCTGCCATCTCAATGATTTGATCGCTGACCCCACTCGGCTTCATAAGGCCCACCTCTTTGTCTTGCCGGGTGGTTTTTCCTATGGCGATCATATCGGTTCGGGGCGTGTTCTCGGGAATCGCTTGAAGGCACGAGCGGGTGAGGCGATCCTTCGGTTTATTGCAGATGGAAAACTTGTACTCGGCATTTGTAATGGCTTTCAGGTTCTCGTAAAAATGGGGCTTCTTCCCGGCAATCCGAATGGTTCAGCAAATCCCTGGGTACAGAGAGCGACATTGATCCGCAATGATTCCGGACGTTTTGAAGACCGCTGGGTTCATCTGAAAGTC
This sequence comes from uncultured bacterium, assembly GCA_964481775.1. Lineage (GTDB taxonomy): Bacteria > Hinthialibacterota > Hinthialibacteria > OLB16 > OLB16 > OLB16. Next base: position 10,690 of record CAYZUX010000150.1, read on the forward strand.
AGGGACGGGAACCCCTGCCCGTTTCTATCCGGAATAGACCATCTCTACTTTCCAGTCCGCCATGGTGAAGGCAAGCTGGTGTTCGCGGAGGGAGTCCTTTCTGAAGTCATGGCCAATGGCCAGGATGTTTTGAGATATTGTGACGCGAATGGAAATCCGACTTCACAATACCCTGAAAATCCGAATGGTTCCGAAGGGAATCTCGCGGGATTATGTAACTCCAGCGGTCGTGTGTTTGGACTGATGCCACACCCGGAAGCATTTCTCCATCGGACCAACCACCCGCGTTGGACTCGGGAAGACCTGCCTGATGAAGGTCAGGGGGTGGCTGTTTTTCGTAACGCAGCCAATTTCATCCGCAAAGAGTTCGGGCGTAAGCCTGTAAACCGGGCTGATGCAGCCTGAACACCACCAGTACACAAGAGGTAATCGATTGTCATGTTCAAAGGTTTGGGGGATCTTGCCAGTCTTGTTAAGAACGCACGGGATATCCAGCAAAAGATCGAATCGATGAAGCAGTCCCTGGCGAACGCCACTGCCGAGGGGGTATCAGGTGGTGGTTTGGTCCGGATTCAGGGGCGCGGCGATGGTACAGTGCTCTCTGTCAGCCTCGATCCAGCAACGGTTCAAAGTGGGGATATCGACATGCTCGAAGACTTAGTCCTGGCGGCCATTAATAGCTTCAATCTGAAGCTGGCGGAAATGCGTAAAGAAAAGCTGGCGGAATTGACTGGAGGGATGGGATTGCCTCCAGGGCTGGATCTGGGTTTATGAGGGGATCCTCCAATCTTCCCACCATTGAGTCTGTCATCTCCGAGCTGAACCGTCTTCCCGGCATCGGACCAAAATCTGCGACCGCGCTCGCTTACCATCTGGTGAGTCTTCCCGAGGACAGGGTAAAGCGTCTGGCCAACTCGATCGCCGCGATCCCTGGAAAAATCCGGAATTGTTCCATTTGCGGGAACTTAACCGAAGAAGAACCCTGTGGGATTTGCCAGGACCCGGCCAGAGAGGAGGGCTCCCTTTGTGTAGTGGAACGTCCTCTGGATGTCCTCTCCATCGAGAAAACCGGTGTGTTCCATGGCCGGTATCATGTGTTGGGGGGAGTCTTGTCACCATTGGATGGGGTGGGACCAGCGGAACTCCGGATCAGGGAACTGTTGGAAAGATTGAGAGAGAGTTCCATTCAGGAGATTATTCTCGCAACGAATCCTTCCGTGGAGGGAGAAGCCACGGCAGCCTACCTCTCGGAGGTGATCGGTGGCCTTGGTCTTGGAATCATTCTCACCCGCTTTGCACGTGGATTGCCGATTGGAGGAGAACTGGTTCATACCGATGCAGAGACACTGGCTTTGGCTCTCAGGAGCCGTAAACCGGTCAATTCATCCTCGTAAAATCATGACCGGTCAAGCCACACTCACCGGCGCACGTTCAAATCCAGCGGCCTCCATCAATCCGATTGTCTTGAAGCCAGCCAGGCCCGCCAGCCACCCTTCGGGTATGACCTGAAGCCGGGTGTTGTAGTGGGTGGTGATTTCATTGAAATACCCCCGTGCAAGAGCGATTCTTTCTTCGGTGGCCACCAGTTCTTGTTGGAGTTTCAGGAAGGATGCCTGTGAACGGAGTTCGGGATAGGCCTCTGAGATCGCAATTAGGCTCTTGGTACAGGCCTGATAGTCTGGCCCCTGCACTCCGGGGGGTGTGGCCTCGATCTGACTTCGCAGGATGCTCAGATGCTCCTGGAGTCTCTTCTCATAATCCCGCATCCCTTTCACCAGCGACACCAGGTTCGGAATCAGGTCGACACGCCGCTTGGTCTGGACCTCAATCAATGACCAGGCTTGTCGGACTCTCTGGCGAAGATTGGTCAGGCTGTTGTAAACCATCCAACACCACCCCACAAGGTAGGCCAGGCAGTACCAGCTACCAGAGGCGATGTATTGACGATAGTCGCTTCCCATGAATCCATGGGTGGTATAATCGCGTATTCCCAGGCTCGCCAGCACAAGCATGAGTCCAAGCAATCCAAATACCCAGGTACGAATCTTTAGTCCTGTAGAGACCTTTTCTTCCATTTGTGTCGATATGAGAAACAGCGGGGCATCCGGATCAGCGGCCACCTCGGGGGCGACAATGTCCTGTCGCTCGCGTGCCTGGCCAATGATATAGAGGGAGCAACCCACTTTCAGCGCTGTTTCCCAGAAACGCCTTCGGTGATCTGAATTTGCAATCGCTCCAGCAGGGCCCTTTTCATAATAAAGCGGGTCATAAGCGTTGCATTCCTGGTAAAAAACGGTTTCCGGTTCAATCTTGGCTCCATCAGGTTGGATGAGGACTGCTCCCTCATCATCCTGCAGGTAAAATGGGATCTGTTCCATTCCACTTCCCACGGTGGTCCAACCGCTTTCCTGCCGTGTGCGGGTGGTGGTTTTTCCATGTGCATCGGTCGTGGTTTCCAACACGGTCCGCGACCAGTGTTCTTCTATCGACCACCGGTATTCCACGCAGGCAACACCTGCGAGGTAGCTTGAAAGGGGGGAAGCACATTCGGCATTCCCTTTGAGTTCGACCAGACCGATATACACTCCGCTGGTCTTGATGGTTGGGATATTATCTATAAGCCTCCGTTTTCTCCCTGCAGCCAGTGACCCGCATAAAGCAAGCAGCCCCAAAAAAATCCCAAGGAGAGGCACTCCTACCGATAACCAGGGGTTGTTCAAAACAAATTCCTCCAGCAATCAGCCACTGTGCATAAATATGAAAAATCGGTTAGCACGATGTTGACTTGTTTCTTTTCCATCCAGAAAGCAGCTTCATCAAGGGATGACGTGGTTTCACCTGCGCCGAATGGATACCATACCTGTATAGATCCAAGTATTGCTCGTTGACAGTTGACCAATCATAGCTCTGAGCTTTGATGAGGGCGGCCTTGCTCATGGTGTCTCTTCTTTCCACGTTGGTGTGCAGTTCAAGAATCGCCTTTGCGAGTTCTTCCCTCGAACTGGGATCCACAAGAACCCCTTGAACTCCTTCATCGATGATATCAACGATTCCCCCGACACGGTGAGCGACCACGGGAATCCCTGAAGCCAATGCCTCCAAAACAACAATTCCAAATGGCTCAAAACGTGAGGGGCAGACAAAAAATTCAGCGCCCTTCATGAAAGCAATCTTTTGAGAACCTTGAACCAGCCCCAAAAACTGAATCCGCTCCTGCAGACCAAGACTGGTGACCAATTGCTCATAATCCCGACGGTTCACTCCCTCACCAGCGAAAAGGAGACGTAAATCCGGCTGTTCCCGCGATACTTTCTCAAAGGCATGAATCAGGTGATCGAATCCTTTCTGAGGCACCATCCGTCCCATGGCAAGAATATAAGGAAACCCAAGCTTTACACCCTCAACTTTTGAGAAGTCTTCGAGATTGACTCCATTCGGAATCACCCGCACCTTTTCATCAGAGATTCCGCCTATGCTGAGTATCTCAGTCTGGATATGGCGGCTGATTGCGCTGATTCCCGCTGCGCTTTGTAATCCCTTGGCAAGACGTTTTTCCAGTATGGGATTTCTTCGGATCTGCTCCTCCCGCATGATATCCGTGGGACCATGGGGAGTGACGATGACCGGGACCCCGGTCATTGCGGAAAAAGTACTCGAGACGTATCCATGGGGGTAAGCGGAGTGGCAGTGGAGGATATCAAAGGGTCGCTGGATGTGCTCCCACAGAAGCCGGAAAAGAACCTGCCTTGTCAGGAACCTTTTCGAGGAGGGGCGTGAGTAATGAACGACCTTGTAGGGGACCGAGACACGATTGTCGATTCCCCGTATTTTCGGGGTGATTACAACAACCCCATGACCGAGCTCATGCTGGCAACGCGCCAGATTTGAGACCACAATCTCGACCCCGCCAACACGGGGAAAGAAAGTTGAGGTAAAATGACAGATTTGCACGGAAGCATAGTACTCAGAACACGGGTGAGACAAAAGGCGAGGATCCAGCCTGATGTATAAGGGAGTTCTTTTCGATCTGGATGGAACACTCCTGGAACCATCCATCGATTTCAAAGCTCTGCGTGAGAGGATGTCGATTCCACAGGGAGAATCGATCCTCGATTGGGTGCTTTCTCAGCCCCCAGGACTACGTGAGAAGATGAATCAAACCTTGGTTGAGGTGGAGCTGGAAGCGGCTAGACGGGCCAAATTGATGCCCGGAGCAAGGGAGACACTCGCGTGGTTGTTTACTGCCAGGGTACGTGTCGGGATCCTGACGCGCAACTGCCGGGAGGCCTGGGAAATGTCGCGAGTCCGTTGCGGACTGCCCCAACTGGAAGATGTCTTCACAAGGGAGTCAGGCCCTGCCAAACCCAATCCCGAATACTATGCCGAGATTTTGGCACGATCCGGCTGGC
>CAYZUX010000151.1:0-11099 GCA_964481775.1 uncultured bacterium
CTCCAGCCGTTTGAAACTCCACCAGGTCCTCACCCCACAGGAAGGCCACCAGGCCCAATCCTGGAAGTGCTGCCCAAGGGAACAGACGACCTCTTCGCCATGCGGCAGTCCATGCCTGCGGTGTTCCACCAGCCAATCAATTTCACGTCCGCCAAAAAGGACCTTGTGAACCGTGCAAAGGTCCTCTTCCGCCTCGACTGCCTCAGAAGAATCCACCGGACCGATCCAGATCAACCAACGTCTTGACACACGCGCCATCTCATTCATCGCCGAGTGTCTCAAAGCCTGGGGAACATGCTCCAGGGCATCGGCCTGCACAACCAGGTCGAAAGAGCCCTTTTCAAAGGGAAGCCGGTCCATCGAGGCGGTGACATGGTTCGGTCCACCCCCAAGGAGATCTGCGGTCCAGAAGGACTTACAACCCAACAAAGCACCAAGCTCTCCGGTCCCTCCCCCCACATCCAGGACCGTGTGAGAGCTTTGAACGCCCAAACGCCGTGCCACTTCACGGAGAGTCTGATACCGTTGGTCACGATCGAAACTCAGGCCGCCCATTCGCTACTCCCTGGGGATGTTTCCAATCACCTGCAAGGTGCTGATTTCCACTTCCGGACCATTTTCCACCACTCTTGCCGCGTGAGTCAGATCATTTCCAGTCACGCTGATCCGCTTGGTCTGTGCCCCCGAAAGCGAGAGAAAAGTCTCTACTCCCTCTGGAAGGCGGCAACCACGGATCAGTGCTTCACGCACATCCTTGAAACCGATCATCGCGGCACCCCCCTTCATGCAGGGAGCAGACAGGTCATCGATATCCAGCCCGGCAACATCTTCACAGTACAAGGCATGACGCGGATCCCCCGCCACGGTCTGGAGCTGGAAATTCCTCAAGGTTACATCCGAGGCATGACGGCAATAGAGACCATAGGCGGGGAGTTTCTCAAACATGTCCGCGTCGGGATAACGGGCGATCATCTCAGGAACTTCGGCATGGATATCCTCCTTGCTCCCCCCGCCTTTGAACGATATACGCACATCGGAAAGGGTCACCCCCTCCACCGGATGCCCCGGGATACCGGTAATCGAACAGGCACGGGTAGCCCCCTCGGCCACCACATTCGAAATGAGTACATTCCGCAGTGTCCCCGGGGTGGGTACCTCCATGTCGCGTCCACGATTTCCAAGACGGATGAAGATCGGAGTTTCGACATCGGACATGGAGATGTTGGAAACCGCGATGCCGGAGATGTTGGATCCATCCACCGATTCAATCGCGATCCCGCTGATGGGGGTTTCCCCCTTGAAGGGAAGCATCACGCAGTTGCTGACCGTAATGTATTTGAAATCACCCCCCGACTCTGTTCCCAGCTTGAAACCATTGCAGGAGGTGGCCAGCTGACAGTTGGTGACCGTGATAAACTCGGTGGAACGCCTTTCACCCAGGGAGAAGCTCGCCTTGGGAACAATCGCATCATCCCAGGACTCGATGTGGCAGTTGGAAATGCGTACATGCCGGCAGCAATCGGGATCGATTCCATCGCAATAGGCATCGAAGATATTGACTCCATCGATGTTCACATAGTCAGTGCCCAACAGGCTGATGCAGTAGTTGGGGGAGTTGCGGATCGTGATCCCCTCGATGCGGACATGACGGCAGCGTTTGAGGGCGATGGGCTTGGCCCCACCGCGTTTGGGACGATTTCCATCGATGGTACCGGGGCCAAGAATGGCGATGTTTTCCAGATCCTCTCCCCACATCAGAGCCAGGTGAAAAAAGGAGGTTTCCTTGTCGGCATCGTTCTTGAAAGGAAGGGTTTCATAGGGATCATAATCAGCCCGGTCAGTGCTGCCACGAATGACTGCCATGGCTTCCAGCCTGAGAGTCACATGGCTGCGCAGGTGGAGACTGCCACAAAGATACACACCGGGTGAAAAGCGGACAGTGCCTCCGCCCTGTTGTGCGCAGCGATCGATGGCCGCCTGGACCGCGGCGGTATCTTTGGTTTGTCCATCCCCTTTGGCCCCGAAAGACCGGGGATCAAAAAAGGGTGGGCTGGCCTGGTCCGCACTGGCTGTGCCCATGGACAGGAAGCAGGCACCCAGCATGGCCATCCAACAGAATCCTTGTATTTTCATGACCTGCAAGCCTCCCGGCAATTGGAGTGTGGCCCAGAGAGACATATCGGTGTATTGTCTCTGCCTGGATTGGAGATCATATAGGCATGAACCCTTCAAAAACACTCCTTTTTCTTGTACTGGCTTCTATCCTGGTCTGGCCGTTCCAGTCAGCCGCTGAACCGCGTTACCTTCTATTCAACATGGCGCCTGGCCATGACTGGCGTCCGGAAAACGCCACCTCCCAGGAGAGTTTCAAACTCATCCTGAATGATGTTTTCAACACGCTGCATCAATCGGAAAGAGAAGATCTCAAGATCGGGGTAGCATTTACCTTCTCCATGCTGAACACCAATCCTGGAACCATCATGGAGGGTCTCACCAACCTGTTTGCTGCCTCAGTTGAGACAGGAATTCCTGTCATGGTGGCCCTCGATGGGCAGAACTGGTGGGAGTATCGTCCCGATCTCTGGAACTGGTGGGACCCGGAATCCCCTGGCTACAGTCCTTCCAATGTATTCAATGTCGAATGGGCGGGTTGGAGTGCCGCGGAGGCTGTCAAGATCGGATGGCGCAACTGGGGTATCCAGGTCCGTGTTGCACCTGCACCGAACCTGGCCAGTCCCCGGTTTCTGGAGGCCAATACCATTGTACTCAAGCAAATCCTTCCGGTCATTGTGAACTGGTACCAGTCCCTTCCTCCAGAGAAGAAAATCCTCTTCGCCGGCCTGAAACTGGGGTGGGAGGCCTCCATCGGTTACAACGCCTATTTCTATCCCGATGGCAATCGTTTCCTGGAACAGTGGCCAGACATTGATGTCAATGATCCCACAACCGGGTTGGATCTCTCGCTGGGGCTTTCGGGAGGGGTTCTCCAGTTGGGGTATGCCGCAGTTCGCACTGCCGGCATCAAATCCAGTGGAGAGATCACCCGCGAGGATATCGGCAAGGTGACACAGAACTACCTGGCGCTTCTCTCAAAAACCGCAGCTGAAGCCGGGCTGCCACGTGAGCGGGTGTACACCCACCAGGGGGGAACCTGCCCTCCCTGGGAAAAGCACCTTCCCTTCTGGCCCGCTATCAATGAATGGTCCTGCCCCGGCTGGAGTTTCTACTGGTGTGCCCCCTCACAGGCCGGGAATCTCAACGATGAAATGGAGCGCGCGGGAATCTCGCGTTGGGGTGCATCGGAGTGGTGGTGGACCGGAACCACGGCCGAGGAGTGGGCCAGCCATTTAACTCAGACCCTGCGTTTCCGGGATTGCCGTTTCGTCTGTGTCTACAACTGGAACCAGGGTGGTGTGGAAAGTCTGCCCGATGCCTTGAAAGGTGTTCAGTTGACCCTGGAGGGATGGCAGGAATCCGCCGTCACCAAATGAAGAGGGTCCATCGTTCTGCCTCCCTCTGGAGGAATCTCCTGACATGGTTCGACTCCGTCAGGAGAGACCTTCCCTGGCGCGGGACAAAAGATCCCTATGCCATCCTCGTGTCGGAGCTGATGCTTCAGCAGACTCAGGTCCAGACCGTTCTCCCCTACTACCAGCGCTTTATGCAAAGGTTCCCGGACCTGTGTACGCTTGCCCTGGCAAGTCAAGAAGAGGTTCTGAGGTATTGGTCAGGTCTGGGTTACTACCGGCGGGGACGGAACCTTCACCGTGCCGCTCAGACAATCCTGTCAGAGCATGGTGGGACCATCCCGAGTGAAAAAGGCCAGCTTTTATCTCTTCCCGGGATTGGAGAGTATACCGCCGGGGCTGTCCTGAGCATCGCCTTCGATCAGAGTGTCCCCCTTGTGGATGGTAATGTGGAAAGGGTCCTGGCACGCTTTTTCGCCATGGACAAAGACATTGCCACTCCGGAGGGAAAGAAAACGATCTGGAAGCTGGCCGAGTCCCTGGTGCCCGCGGCCCGTCCCGGCTGCCATAACCAGGCGCTCATGGAGCTGGGAGCCACAGTCTGTCTCCCCACCCACCCCAAGTGCCAGGAGTGTCCACTCTCGGGTGAATGCCAGGCACTCTCTCTGGGTAAGGTTCTGGAACTCCCCATCAAAACACGCAGGACTCAGAGAGAAAAAGTCCTTGAAGCGGTTCTGCTGGTGGAATGCGAGGGGCAATGGTTGCTCACCAACCGGAATGAAGAGGGATTGTATGCGGGATTGTGGCAGTTCCCGTGGGCATGGAGGAAAGAAGCTCTCTCTTGGGCTGACTGGCGTACCTCTTTCAAGAACCTCGCGGATTCCCTCGGATTCTCTTTGAGAACAGCCTTTGAGGTGGGCACCACCCATCATGCAGTCACATTCCGTTCGATTAAAACCACCTTTTTTCTGGTCAGGAAACCCGCTCCCCGCATGGATTCGGGCCGTTTTTTTCGCTGGATTCCCACAGAAATGCTGGAGAAGGAAGCACTGCCCTCATACCAGAAGAAAACTTTGAAGCTGCTTCCCAGCTTTCTGGACTGGAAACCACCTAAGCCCTTCACTTTTCGGGATTCCAGAAAGACGGTAAATCCATAAACTTATTCGATTATCTCCAAGAGAAAACCATTGTAAAAAGTGGTGGTTTGTTTTAGGCTCGATATAATTGCAGATCAGGGATGAGAAACCCATCCCATGATTGTTTCAGTAATTTCAACGGTGAACCACAATCACCCAATTTAAGAAAAAGGAAGGAGAATTTGAGTCATGTGGAGTCGCTTAAGCGTTTTACTAGTCCTCATGCTTGTTTGCCTGTCTGGCAGCTATGCCGCCACGGTGGTGGTGCCTGTGGGGAACTCGATTCAAGCCGCGATCAACGCCGCCAATAACGGGGACGTGATCCAGCTGAACACCGGAACCTACACGGAGGACCTGATCATCCTGGGTGGTGCCAGTAATGCCAAGACCAATCTGACCATCGAAGCCGCCCCAGGTCAAAGCCCAGTCATTGAGGCAGCTAACGCCGCCGTACCATCGCCTGCTCGCGGTCTGCTTGGCATCCTCTCCCTCTTCATCGAAGCCGTCGCCGGATACCCAGCGACTGAACCCGATGACCACGGTATCCTCATCGAAGGAAACGGCACAACACTCCGAAACCTGACCATCCGGAACAACAGCATCGAGGGTGATGGTCAGTTCGGAGAAGCCGCCTGCGTTCTGGTCCAGGCCAATGATGTCCTTATCGAGAACTGTGTGATCGAGTGTGCTTCGACTACCGGTGCGGGCCGTGGCATCTATGTCTTCACGGGGAATCTCCCATTGTTCGATCAGACCGTGCAAGCCCTGGTCGGTTCCAAGGTCTTTGAGCCTGCCGGGTACACCCAACCATTGACCAGCTCGAATCTCAGGGTGGTCAACACAACCTTACGTTATGGGGATGCCTTTTTTGACACGACTGACTTTGTGACTTACATTGTCTTGCTGCTTTCCGGTGAGACGGTTTATCTGCCTCCTGTTCCACCCTCGGGGACGTTTACCAATGTTGAATTCGATGGCGGAAATCTCCCCAGCGGGAATTATGACCTCGCCGAATGCGATGGGGGAACATACACATTCAGCAATTGCTTTTTCCATGACCACCGAGGCAATTTCCGAATCAGTGGTGGAACTCAAACCTTCAACGACTGCAAGTGGCAACGCGCCTTGCGGGATGACCATGTGGAGTTCAACGCTGCCCCGGAAGAAGGAAACAGTCCGATTGTCGGCACATTTAACAACTGCATCTTCTGTGGAGGTACCGATAGCGGACGCCTCGTGAAGGTGAATGAGGGGACAGGGACCTTTAACGCCTGTATCTTCGATATCACCAGTACCGATGCAAACTACAGAGCCATCCAATACCAGCCGGGTGACATTGACAGTTCCTATTACTTTGAGATTCCGAACCTGAATCCGATCACCTATACCGCCTGCATCGTTGACAACTGCGACATCTATGCACCCAACAGTGTCGGAGTCGCGGCCACGGATGCGCCGTTATCGCCAGAACCTGCGGGAAATCTGATGATCACGGACAGCATCATCTACGCCAATCAGGCGGTCAGGCTGGATACTTTGAGCGATGTGGCCTGTAACGCTACGGTCCACCACAATAACCTCTTTTCCACCCTTGCGCCGGCGATTGCCAATCCGGGCGGGTGGACAGTGACCGAGAACAACAACCTGAATGTCAATCCCGGCTATGCGAATCCCGGCTGCGATCCAGCGGGCTTCCAGTACAGCAATACCACACTGCTTACCGCCGCCTCTGATGGCGGTCCAGTGGGTTCGCAGGGAACTCCCACATCGGTGGGCAACTGGTCGCTGTACTAACCGGAAACGGGTTGCTTTCAAGCGCCCCAATGAAGTGACTTTTAGACCGGCGCGCTGGATGGAAGTCTGGCGCGCCGGTTGTCTTTTTGCATTGTCCGGTCGCGCCTCCGATGGAAGAAAGGCATATCCTGGTGTAGCGAAATTATTCCTATCACGGAGTAGCGAATTTATTCCCCTTATATCTCACGGCACTGAGATAGGTTACTTGAGTAATACAAGGCGAATAAATTCGCTACTCCATCCGCTTTTTCGCTTCCACCAGTCTCTTTTCTAACCAACGGCATTCAAGCCAGCTCAGATGGATTGCCTCCCACTCCGGGCCCCATGATAAGCCCCCAACACGCTGTCCCGGGTCACCAATCCGGCGAATTTGCCCCTGGAGTCAAAAACCGGCAGGGCCTCCGCTTTCAGAGATGCAAACAGGTGCATCGCCCCACGCAGGTTGGTGGTGGGGGATAGACGTGGCAACTGGGGATCGACCACATCCGAGAGATTGATCAAAAGTCCCATCATCGGATCCGCCAACGCCAGGCGCAGGTCATTCAGTGAAACCACCCCACGGAACTCACCATGGTCCCCCTCCACCAGGAAGGCTGAATCCTCGCAATCGCTGATTTCGGCGACCGCCTCCTCCACACTCAGGTGATCCCGTAACCGTTTGGGATTGGGAAGCAAAACCTCCGCCACAGTGACCTCCAGGAGCGGATCCTTGTCATAACCCGAGGGGAACCACTCGCCATGGCGCCGCAGGATCAGAGTGTAGACCGAAACATGGTCCCAACGGCTCATGATAAAAAGCGAAAGAGCGACCGTGGTCATCAGGGGAAGAAGGGCCTGAAATCCATTTTCCGCCACACGCAACCCAACCAGAATACCGGTCATGGGAGCATTGAAAGTCCCGGTGATCATCCCTGCCATGCCAATCAGCGCATAGGCCGAGGGATTTGCCACCACATCAGGGAGAAACCGCTCCAGGACTGCCCCATACAGACCGCCTAAAGTCCCGCCCACAAAAATGGCCGGTGCAAAACATCCCCCCGGCGCTCCCGATCCAACGGTCAGGCTGGTGGCGATAATCTTCCCCACCAGAATGAAGGCCAGCTCTTTGGCCACCACCTCCCCATGGAAGGTCTGTGTCAGAGACTCATACCCTTCCCCAATCACCCTTGGGAGGAAGACTCCAATCAACCCCACCCCGATCCCTCCCAGCGCCGGCTTAAGCCAGAAGGGAATGGCAATCCGGTTGAACTGGCGTGAAGAGAAATCCATGGAAAAGATGAAGATCGCTGACATGAGTCCGGTGAGAATCCCAAGCCCGATATAAGCGGGGAACTCCATGGGATTGAACGTAAAAGCGGGAAAGACCACCACGGGGTGGTCACCAAACTGCAGGGCACTGACCAGTGAGCCAACCACCGCAGCGATCACCACCGGCCCGAAAAGGGTGATCTCGAATCCCTGAAAGATCACCTCCAATGCGAAAAAGACCCCCCCAATCGGGGCGCCGAAAACAGCAGCGATGGAGGCCGCCACCCCCGATCCCACCAACACCCGCATGGTTTTCTGGTGAGCTCCGATCCACCCCCCCATGTTGGAGCCAAAAACCGAACCCATCTCCGCGAGGGGCCCCTCTGGACCCACTGATCCACCTGTGGTGAGAATCACCACCGAAGCCGCCGAGGGAACCGCAGCCCGCCAGGGGATCCGGATCTGGTTGGACTGCACCGAGTGGATCACGGAGGGGATGCCATGCCCCTGCCCGAAGTGGAAGAGCTTGTAAAGGAAAAATCCCACCACCAGTCCCCCCAGTGGTGGAAGGCCGAACCGCAGGATCACCGGCCCAAAATCACGCAAGACCAGGTCTCCGCCCCAGATCGCATTATTTCCCTTGAGGACCGCGAGACGATACAGGACTGTGACCGCTCCGGTGAAAAGTCCCACCATACCGCCCCACACCAGCATCCAGCCAGGTGTCTCAAAATCTACATCCCACTTCCAGACTCGCAATGCCAATCCTCAAACCATTGTTCGTGGTTCACACCTCAGTGTGGTGTGACTGCTTCGCCATTCCCATCAACAGCAGGAATGATACTCTCATTCACAGATGGGAACCACATTGCCTGAATCAAAAGTGAATATAAGGGTGTCCTCGCCAGGCACGCAACCTATCGTTTTCATTCTGCTACTCGCCATTTACCCTCTGGTGGGATACTCACAGCCGTCCCCCACTCGTGAGAAAGTTTCCTCTCTACCGCAGGTTTTCCGCACCCCAGACTTCCCCCTGGAGGAGATCGATTCACTCGCCGTGTGGCGGGATGGGAGCGGCGGAGGGCTGCTCTACATCACCGCCAAGAAGACCGATGAGATCCATGTCTGTGATGCTGTCACAGGAGCGTTGAAGGCAACTTTTGGTGGTAGCGGTAGGGCCTTGGGCAAGCTGGCACGGCCCAATGGGATTGCGGTGATCGAGGATCTGCTCTTTGTTGTGGAACGTGACAACCACCGTGTTCAGGTCTTCCAAATCCCCTCGCACAAACCGCTGCTGACCTTTGGAGAAAAGGATCTTGAGTTGCCCTATGGCCTGACTGTGTTCGCAACGGGTGAGGCCCTGGCACTTTACGTGACCGATGATTACCCGGTACCGAGTCTCGGCCCCGGAGACGGGGACAGATTACGGGGGATGTCCAGCCCCTATCCCCCAACCTCACGGAAAAAGCTCCATCAACGTGTGAAACACTATCTGGTGGAGCGGCAGGGACACCAGCTGACTGTGAAACTGAAAAAGTCCTTCGGTGATATCACTCCGGATGGAGCTCTTCATGTGGTGGAGTCGATCCTGGCCGATCCCCTGCGGAACTGCCTTTTCATTTGTGATGAAACCACCCGGACAGTAAAGGTCTACAGTCTCGATGGCCGATTCAAGGGGAAGTCAATCGGAGCGAGTATTATCCAGGCTGATCCTGAGGGACTTGCCTTGATCGAAGATCCTGAGGCCCCGACTGGAGGGTATTTGATTGTCACCGACCAGGGGCCAGAGCGGACCTTGTTCCGCCTCTTCAGCCGGGATGGGGAAACCTACTACGGAGCCTATACCGGTGATCCGGTTCTGGCGAACACCGATGGGATCGTTTACTCACCGGGAGATCTGGGCCCCTTCAAGGGCGGGGCTCTGTACGCGGTGCATGATGACCTGCGGGTACAGGGGTATTCGTGGGGGGCATTTGGATTACCCCAGTAACCGCAGCCAGAAGATCAACTGTCAGCATACATGTAATCCCTTGTGAGTGGCAAAAAGTTCTGACTTGAATCACTCGCTCTGGTTGCCAATACCTGGTAAACGGAAATCCAGTTGTGCGCGAAAGCATAGGCGCACCCCGCGAGGTAGATCCGCCAGGCACGGTAGCGTTTCTCCCCGGCGATTTCCCTCAGCCGCTCTGCTGCTTCCTCATAACGTCTCGCCCATTCCCTCGTTGTCATAGCGTAATGATGTCGTAAGCATTCCACATCAACTGGCTCAAAGCCCGCCATACACATCTCTTTGAGTACCAGGCTCAGGTGAGGAAGCTCCCCATGTGGAAACACATAACGTCCAATAAACTCACCACCACCGAGTGGAGCTTCTCCTGACAGGGGATCCGTGGAGGTTATGCCATGGTTGAGAAAAGTTCCTCCATCCGCCAGAAGCAACCTGATTTTCTCGAAGTATCCACGCAGGTTTTTCAGTCCGACATGTTCGAACATTCCCACACTCGCGATCCGGTCATATAAACCAGTGACATCCCGGTAGTCCTCAAATCTCACCTCACAACGGTCTTGTAGGCCACGTTCGATAATCCGTTGCCGTGCGAATTCATACTGGTTCCGGGAGAGTGTAATACCCAGTGTCCGGGCACCAAATCTCTCCGCGGCACGCAGGATAAGGGTACCCCAACCACAACCCACATCGAGAAGCCGGTCACCCGGTTGGACATTCAGCTTGCGCAGGATGTGGTCGATCTTGTGTTCCTGCGCCTCTTCCAGAGAGATATCCTCCTTTCTGTAATAGGCGCAGGAATAGACCATCCCCCGGTCAAGCCAGAGGGAATAAAACTCGTTGGAAACATCGTAGTGATAAGCAATCGCATCCGCATCGATCTTTCGTGTGTGCTTGGAGCGATGGAGTGGATGGCTTCTTGGTTCCGGCTTTCTCCAAGAGGCCGAAATCTCTACGGCCACCTCGATGATATCTGAAGCACACCCCTCTACCTCGATTTCGCCCATGACATAAGCCTCTCCGAGTTGACTCAGAGAAGGAGGCATGGAGTGCCGTAACGCCGCAGGGCTTGTGAAAGTTACAGTCACACGGATCTCATCTCCCAAGTCAAACCGGGTGCCATTCCACAAGATGATCCGCAGAGGGAGATTGTGGGTTTTCAAACGGGACAGGAAACTTTTCAATCGCCGTTCCCAGAACATGAAGGTGCCTCTTCATTCAGTTGCACCCGCTAACAGTAGGATATGAACCAGGCCGGATTCGTTCAAGCTATCATGGGATCTGAGAGAGGATTGGCTACCAGTAGATAAATCTTGTCAGCGCTTCACGGTCCGCCTTGGGGAGGGAATTGACATCCGGGATGATGTAGCGGTTTTCGTAGACATCCAGCAATACCTTGCCACTTTCGCCGAAATCCTGGGTACGGTCATAGCGCCAGCGCATCTGGAA
>CAYZUX010000151.1:11199-15056 GCA_964481775.1 uncultured bacterium
CCTTGCCACTTTCGCCGAAATCCTGGGTACGGTCATAGCGCCAGCGCATCTGGAATTCGCGCCGTCCCTGCTCAGTTTCCACATTGAGGAACAACAGGCTATACTTGAATTCCACAGTGTACACACGGGTGATGGTCAGCTCGTAATAGGTGCGCGAGAGAGAGCGCCGGACCAGGTCTTGAGCCTCCTGCGGAAAGAGTTTGGGATCATCGATCATCCCAATCTCCTTGTCGCGTCCATCCAGTTCGAAATACCTCAGCGAGATATAACGGTCCGGACAGGAAATCGGGAAGGCCATAGCGGCGAAAACACCCCGGAAAAGCCGTTCACCCTCCCAGTCAGCAGCCTCGACCTGGACATGCAGGAGGTCATGGGCGCCGGTGAAGATACGGGTGGTCTTGGGATCGAGGAATCGAACCCCAACCTCGGAAGGTTTCGCCCTTTGGTCAGTCATCCCAGTCTCATCATTCATGTTTCTCAGGTCTCCAGGCTCGCCAGCTGGGTCTGCATGATGACGAGATGGTGGTAAATCCCCTCTTTCTCCATGAGCTCCCTGTGCGAGCCGCTTTCCGCTACGCGTCCGTTATCGATAACATAGATCTTATCAGCGCCGCGCAGGGTGGAGAGACGGTGAGCGATGGCAATGGTGGTCCTGCCCTTGCACAGCACCGCAAGGGCCTCCTGAATCTGTGTCTCGGATTCCGTGTCGACACTGGAAGTAGCTTCATCGAGAATCAGAATATCGGGATCACAAAGCAAAGCACGGGCGATGCTGACCCGTTGACGCTCGCCGCCGGACAATCCGGCTCCTCGCTCTCCCAGGCGTGTGTCATAGCCCGAGGGCAGGCGCATAATGAAGTCATGGCAGTTGGCCGCCTTGGAGGCATTCAGAATCTCGACATAGTGCGCGTGGGGTTTCCCATAGCTGATATTGTCCGAGACAGTCGCCCGGAACAGGAAGGGTTCCTGGAGAACGAGACCGATGTGCTTGCGGAGGTCCTCGCGCTTCAGATCCCTCAGGTTATGTCCATCGATCAGAACCTCGCCCTCCTGGGGATCATAAAAACGGCAGATCAGGTTGATGATGGTGGTCTTGCCGCTGCCACTGCGTCCCACGATCCCGATCATCTGTCCCGGTGAGAAATCCAGGTTGACGTTGAAGAGGATTGGTTTGTACGGGTCATAACCAAAAGTGACATCGTTGAACACGATATGCCCCTTGCAGCCACTGAGAGTGGGGGCATCGGGACGGTCTTTCAAGGAAGGATGACTGTCCAGCACCTCGAAGATCCGGTGGCTGGAGGTGACGAAACTCGAAACCCAGTTCGAAAACAGGGTCAGGTTCTGCAGAGGTCCATTGAGCATTCCGATGTAGCCCAGGTAAGCAATCAGGCTGCCGATTGTCATGGCCCCCGCTTCCTTTCGGCCGGCATCGGTGAGGACATCGGTTCCACCCATGTACCAGACAATGAAACCACCCAATCCAAAGATCAGGGTCATGATGGGGTTGAAGGTCCCCAGGTGAGAATCGAGTGTCTTACGGCTGTCTCTCAGGTAGGAGACATTGTTGTCGAAACGTTGCGCTTCGCGGTCTTCCTGTGCGAAAGACTTTACCAGCCGGATACCTGAAAAGACCCCGTTGAGCATGGAGTTGAGCTTCGAGTTGCTGTCCCACAGCTTGAAATAGCGGGGGTAAACCTTCTTCCAGAAATAGAGAGTACCCGCCACCACGAAGGGGATGGGGATCAGAACAAAGGGAGCCAAATGTGGATTCAGATAGAACAACATGCTCAGAATGCCCACGATCATGAAGATGTTGATAAAGAATCCCTGGGCCACCTGGCTTACAAATCCATGGAAGGACTCCACATCTCCCGTGATGCGGCTCATCAAGCTGCCCACCTGGGTGCGGTCGTAATAGTCCACCGTCATCTGGGTGAGCTTGTTGAACATGCGGGTACGGACCTCATAGGTCATCTGGGTCCCGACATGGGCTGAGATCCGGTTGATGGTGATCTGGATCATCTGTCGCGCCACGCCCGCACACAGGAGTCCGAGGACAATCAGCAACAGGCTGCTTTTGCGGGATGCCAACTCCTCGATATCCAGAGAACCAGCCCCGCTCTCGATCACTGCCTGGACATTGAGGACATCATCCAGCAGGAAACGGATCAACAGGTTGGGCAGCAGGTCGAGGCAGACTCCCACCACCATGATCGAAAACAGAAACAAGACCCACCCATAGTAAGGACGGAGCATCTGGAGGGTCCGTCCGAAGACCGCCCCCTGGTTGAGGCAGCGTCCACAGGGGGCATTCCGGTCCGAGAGCACCATCCCGCAGGTCTGGCAGTGGTATTCATCCGGTGCGGTCAGGGCTTCGGGTTGGAAGGGTTTTCCGGATTTGAACCGCTTCATCTGCCCGAGTACACGGGCAAAACGTTCCCTGTAGGCATTGGTGAAGCGGATCAGATCGAGGAAAACACCCTCCATTTTGGCACGCAGGCAGGTGCTGCCGACAGTGCCATGGAGATCCAGATCCTCGATGTCTTTGAAAGCAAGTTGGCGTTGCCCCGGAAAACCGGGCAGCGCCGGGATAACCAGGAGCTGCTCAAGGCTGGAAATCAGCCAGATGGGGGCTTCCTCTCCCCCAAGGGATAAATCAGCCTCGGCGGCAATCAGGATATCCTTGGGGTCCACTCCGGTCTCCCGGACTTGAGCAAGAACCAGCTCGGGGATCGTGCTTGTCGAGGCGAGGATAACGGGAAGACCCTGGGGCGAATTGATATTGCTCCCGGCCGGAGTTGTCCGTTGCATGGGATCTATTTATCAGGGCGACTGTATCGAGTCAGAGACGCGGCCAGCATTTCCATCCGTCATATCAAAAGGGAATGCTTCGAGCACCGCAAAGCGATTTGTTCCGGCACTCCCCCTCCCTGAAGAATCTACTCCTCATGGCTCTTCAGTCAACCCTTCATGGAAGCGCCCGTCATCCTTCAGGCAGTCCTACATCCGGAGAAGTCCATTCTCTCCGGGTTCCTCCGGAATCCATCGAATGAAAACCGGGATCGAGATCAGGAGAAGGATCATTGTCACCCACCCTAACGCAACATAGCCGTAAGCAGGGGAAAAAGCATACACTTTCCCCATCACCAGCAGGCCGATGGCAGTCGCCAGGTAAGTGAGGAAATTGCGTAATGCCACCAACCGGCCCAGGAGATTCTCCTCCACAAGGCGTGTGGTGATCGCATGGAATGCGGGGTAACGTCCCGCCGCCACCAGCCCTACGGCACCAAAAAGGCAGACCACGCCGGTCAGTGCTCCCTCCAGGTAAGGCATAATGCAGGTCATCACTGCCAGGAATCCTGTCATCAGGACCAGGAATGGTTTCTTACCCAGATGGTCACACAAGAAGCCACCCAAAGGTGCCCCGAGCAGAGAAGGAAGCCCTCCCAGTGCGTATACGATGCCTCGTTGATAGGGATCCAGGGAGAACTTCCGCGAGAGCCAATCACCAAAGTAGAAGGTCATCGCCACCACTCCAGCCGAAAAGAGCATCTGAAAGATCGCAAGCCCCCAAAAGCCTCGATTGCGGAGGATGGAGGATGCCCTTCTCCCCATGTTTCGCTTCCCCGAAACGGGGTGGCACGGAGGCATCGGACTTTGAGGCACAATCCATGCCGTCAGAATCAATCCCATCATCCCCAGGATACTGAACAGAATCAGCAGAAGTGTCAGATTGGTGCGCCCGGCAATCTGAGTCACTGCCAGAGGACCGAACGAAACTCCTGCGAAATAGGCGGTCCCGATCCAGCCCATGGTTTTCCCTCGTTGTTCATACCGGACCATGCATCCAATAC
>CAYZUX010000152.1:0-15007 GCA_964481775.1 uncultured bacterium
TGTGTCTCTGAAAGTTTGGTGTTTCATTCCGGCGCGGTTTGAGTCCACGCGCCTGCCGGGCAAACCGTTGATTGACCTTGCCGGTAAACCCATGATTCAATGGGTTTATGAGGCCACGAAACGTGCCACGATGGTCGAGCGCATTGTGGTGGCCACCGACCATTCCCGCATTCTTGAAACCGTGCAGTCTTTTGGCGGCGAAGCGGTTCTCACCTCGCCGGATCACCCCTCCGGAACAGACCGAGTAGCCGAGGCTCTCGGCGATGGAAGGCCCGATGTGGTGATCAATGTCCAGGGAGATGAACCCCTCCTCGATCCAGGTGCGATTGATCAGCTGGCACGCCTGTTTGAAGGAGACTCCCCACCACGGATGGCCACCCTTTGCCATCCGCTCAAACCGGATGAAGCCCTGGATCCCGCCAAGGTCAAGGTCGTTTTTGATGACAAGAGTGATGCGCTTTACTTTTCACGCGCACCTATCCCCTATCCGCGCAGCGGCGGGACTACGGAATACTATCTCCATGTTGGCATCTATGCTTTTACTCCGGAGACCCTGCACCAGTTCATCCGCCTCCCGCAGGGCAGGCTGGAGGGCATCGAAAAGCTCGAGCAACTGCGTGCACTTGAAAATGGCATCCCCATTCGAGTGGCGGTGACTCCCTACCGGTCTTTTGGAGTCGATACGCCGCAGGATGCCCAGCGGATGGACCGGATTTTAAGAGAACGGGCAACCGGTTGATTGATTTCGCAGGATGAGTTCAGAGGGGGAGAGGGAGATGGGTAAAACCAAGTTCATATTTGTCACAGGCGGTGTTTGTTCCTCGTTGGGCAAAGGAGTCGCGGCCGCATCGATTGGGAGTCTCCTGGAGGGACAGGGGATCACGGTCGCTCTACAGAAGTTCGATCCCTACATCAATGTCGACCCGGGGACCATGAGTCCTTACCAGCATGGCGAGGTTTATGTCACCGATGATGGCGCCGAAACGGACCTGGACCTGGGTTATTATGAACGCTTCACCCATACCCGCCTCAGCCGCCTTAACAGTGTCTCCACCGGCCAGATTTATGAGGCGGTCATCCGCCGGGAACGCCGTGGGGGGTATCTTGGAAAAACTGTTCAGGTCATCCCTCACATCACTGATGAGATCAAGTCACGGGTGACCCTGCTGGCCGAGAGTCAGAACCCGGATGTTCAGATCTGCGAAATCGGCGGGACTGTGGGAGATATCGAATCCATCCCCTTTCTCGAGGCGATCCGCCAGTTTGCCCATGAACAGGGACGCCGGAATGTGATCTTCGTCCATGTCACCTTGATCCCCCATGTCAAGGCTGCGGATGAGCTCAAGACCAAGCCAACCCAGCACAGCGTGATGAAACTGCGTGAGATTGGTATCCAGCCCGATATCCTTCTGTGCCGCTGTGACCGTCCCATCTCCGATGACATGAAGAAGAAGCTGGCGCTTTTCTGCAATGTCCAGGCCGAGGCGGTTCTCACAGCGGTCGATATCACCAGTACCCTTTATGAGATCCCGCTTTCCTATTCCCGCGAAGGGTTGAACAAGGTGGTCATGGATTACCTCAGCTTGACTGGGAAGCCACTGAATATGAACCCTTGGGAGGATCTGGTCGAACGGATCAAGCATCCGCTCGGAACAGTCCGTATCGCGGTGGTGGGAAAGTATTCGGAACTCCAGGATGCTTACCGGAGCATCTATGAGGCCCTCTTGCATGGGGGTGCTCACCATCAACACAAGGTGGATATCATCAAGGTCAACGCTGAGGAGGTCGAACGCAAGGGTGTTGAGCCTTTCATGCAGGGGATCCATGGCATCCTCATCCCGGGGGGATTTGGAACTCGCGGGATCGAGGGCAAGATCGAGATGATTCGCTATGCCCGTGAGACCAGCCTCCCCTTCTTCGGGATCTGCCTGGGGATGCAGTGCGCTACCACCGAGGTCGCGCGGCACCTGGCGGGCATGGAGGGGGCGAACAGTACCGAGATTGATTCCTCCACCCCCTATCCGGTGATCTCTCTGCTTGCGGAACAGCTCAAGGTGGAGGATAAGGGAGGAACGATGCGCCTGGGCGCCTACCCCTGCAATCTGGTCCCTGGCACCAGGTCTCATCAGGCCTATTCAACCACCCAGATTTCGGAACGACACCGTCACCGTTATGAATTCAACAATAAATACAGGGAGCAGCTCGAGGAAGCCGGCCTGCGGATTGCGGGAACCTCACCCGATGGAAGCCTGGTCGAAATCATCGAGATTGAAGATCACCCCTGGTTTGTGGGAGTCCAGTTCCACCCGGAATTCATGTCCCGGCCGTTACATCCGCACCCCCTCTTCCGTGACTTTATCGGCGCCGCGGTGCGTGAGGCCGAACGGCAACGTCATCCCCTGGTGGCGATGAAGTAACAGGGGATCGAGTAGGACATGCAGCGGAGATCATCATGGCTTTAGGCATTCGCAAAGGGACTGATAACACTGTCCTGATCGCCGGGGTTGCCCTTCTGGTGCTTCTTGCCTTGACAGTCTTGAGGTGGCCCGGAGGCAGTCCCCGGACTGTGTTTGACTGGGTCGGGAGGCCTGCACCCGACATGACGTTGATCGATCTGGATGGAAAGCCACAGCACCTTGCTGAGATGCGTGGAAAGAGAGTTTTTCTGGTCTTTTGGGGAGCCACCTGTATCCCGTGCCTGGAGGAGATCCCTGCGTTAGTCCGTCTTCGTGAAGCAATTTCAAAGGAAAAACTTGTGATTCTTGGTCTTACCGGAGATGATGCGGAGTTTCTGAAAGAACAAAAGGCAGTCGCCAGGCTCGCTCTCAATTACCCGGTGGTTCCCTATAGTGAACAGCTCGACCAGCTGGTACGCCCCTACCGCGAGATCAATGGCCTGCCTTTCCTGATGGTGATCGGGCCGGATGGCATCTTCGAGGACATCAGCGTGGGTGGAAAATCCTATGAGGAGCTCCTGGAACTGGCTCAGGGAGGATCGACCTCCTGAGTAATGAAACGCATCGCCCCGTGATCGCCTATATCGGCCTCGGTTCCAACCTGGGAGACCGTGAAAAGACCCTTACACAGGCTGTCGAAGCAATCGGCCGCCTTCCACACACCAAAGTCCTGCGTGTCTCCTCCTGGATGGAGAATCCCGCGGTCGGGATCCCAGATGGGCCGGATTTCCTGAATGGCGTGGCCGAGATCGAGACTTCGCTCGCTCCAAATGAATTGCTGCAGGGTCTTCAGGAGATCGAACTGGTGAATGGACGGGATCATCGTTCCACAGGTCAATACAAAAGCCGTACCCTCGACCTCGACATCCTTCTCTATGGCGATGTGACTATCCAGGATGAGGATCTTGTGATCCCCCACCCGCGCATGAAGGAGCGCGAGTTTGTGATGAAGCCTTTGAGGGAGTTACTCGAGCGGGCGGAGTAGCGAATTGATTCGCATGGGTCGAATCACAGGTGAATCAATTCGCCACTCCACAGGGTGCTTACGGTCCCTCCGCTCCCTTAATCAGTTTCCACGATTCAACTTGGTGATAGGCTATGTGGACGCAATGGAATAGAGGTTATGTGGACGCAATGGAATGCGTCCCTCCATGGAGGGACCCGCTCCGTCGGGTCCGCGGTCTCCTATTCAAAACGCACCCTACAGCCGTTCACCCACCTCGCGGTAGATGCCTGCCAATCTCGGTGCCCAAACCGCGAGTGAGAACTCCTTCTCAGCCTTTGCTCGTGCGGCTTGGCCGATCTGGGCGCGCCGTCCCGGATTTCGTGATAAATCAAGGAGACATTCGATCCATTCCTCCTCCCTGGTACACAGGAACCCATCCACGCCCTGAGTGATCAAGTCACGATTCCCGCCGACATCGGAGGCTACGGGGACTACGCCAGCGGCCATGTATTGCAGGATCTTTAATCCGCATTTACCGCGCTCAAATGGGGAGTCGATCAATGGCATGATCCCGATGTCCATCCAGCGGATCCATTCAGCTTCTTTCTCCTCTGACCAGGGAACTGATTGAGACTGGATACCCTCCCACTGTGGGGCTGGAGCGCCCACGACCAGAAAACGTACCGGCACCTCTCGAGCGATTCGTTGCAGCGCGCTCTGGATCACGGGCAGGTATCGCGCCGACCAGGGGGTTCCGATCCACCCGATCGAGATCAAGCCATCGTGATCATGATCGTGCAGGGTGTACCTCTCGACATCCACCGTGGTGGGGACATGCCAGACTTGGTGGGTATGCTGGAGAGCATATTCGCAGAGGAAACGGCTTCCGCCGATAACCCCATCGGACCAGGTCATCAGCCGGTCAATTTTTTTTCGGAGTGCCAGACGGACGAGAGGATTCGGGTGGAGCTGGTAGTTCATGAACACCGCATCATCAAAGTCGAGGATTTTGTGGCGCGCCGCCTGAAAGGCCCTCTTCTCGAAAAATGCCGGAAGATATGGGAGCAGCTCTTTCTCGATGACCGCCAGTTCACAGTCTTTAATACGCTCCATGTCGGACCAGCGTTTCTGATAAAAGTCCACAAAACGAGAACCCCACCGTCCCCTGGTGTACCGGTCCTGCAGGTAATCATTGCTGAACAGCGGAAAGCAGCGGTTCTGGAACCCCACCTCTTTCAGGAAAGGCTGGTACTGGTAGGTCCGGTAACGGCTGCTGGCACCTTGGCGGTCATACTTGGTGTAGAAGTGGATGCGCATTCCCCTGAACTTAACCCGAATGAGGAGACCCCGCAATCACACCCAATGAAAGAAACCATATTGACAAAATGTGTATGTTCCGTATGAAATTAAGCCAAGGGCGTAGGCAGGGGCTCAACCTGCATGGCATTTTGTGTCCAGGAAAGGAGTGCTTTTCGTGCCGTTGGAACCAAAACTCAACCTGAAAACGATCAATCAGGAGCTGGAGGGAAAAACACCTCTTCAGATCATGAGCTGGGTATGGGAAACCTTCGGCATGTGTTCCACTCTCCAAAGCAGTATGCAGAAGACAGCGGGTGTTTTGACCCACATGGCACATACCCTGGGAATGAAAATCGATGTGGTGTTTGTCGATACCGGTGTGCATTTTGAAGAAACACTCCAGACGAGAGATCGGATGGCAGCCCTTTATGACTTGAATTTCATCACCATCTATCCTGAGCAGACCTTCGAGGAACAACGCCTGGAATATGGACGTGACCTGTACCTTGCGGAGGGCGATTACCAGCTTTGCTGCAAACTGAGGAAAGAGGTTCCTTTCCTCAACTGGGTCAAAGGCCGTTACAACGCCGTCATCGGTGGTTTGATGCGTTCCGAGGGTGGCAAACGGAGCGGGATTCCGATCATTTCGGTGGATGACCGCGCTGAAGTTTACAAGATCTATCCCTTGGCAAACTGGGATGAGGAACGGGTCGATGCCTACAACGAGAAACATGAAGTCCCGGTTCATCCCCTGCATTTCCTCGGATATCCCAGTGTTGGTTGCGCGACCTGTACCACTCCAGTCGCTCCGGGTGAGAACGCGCGCGCGGGACGCTGGCGGCATATCCGCGAGGCCGCCGAGATCCCGGTGACTCACCTTTATTGCGGCATCAACCGCGAAGACAAGTAGGATCCGGAAACAAAAACCCCATCCACCTCTGATCGGAATGGCGAATTCATTCGCCTTCGTGTACGAGGTTGTAGACTCCTCATCTTGAGCGACCTAAGGCAAATGAATTCGCCCCGGTCTAAAAAAAAAGAACGCCAGTGAGTATAGAACTCGTCAGAAACCGCTCATTCTGCTCGCCCATGAGTTGTACTCGTGGGCGGAACCCTTCTGGCGAAGTTGCACTTCGCCGGGGGTCGTGACAGCTTTGAGCCACGTGGGAGTACAACTCCCACAGAAGGGTTCGGCACCGGAGTTCAACTCCGGTGCCAGCTGATTGTGCTCATTTTCATGCTTTGTGGGTGTCGTGAAGCGACATGATTACTCCGTCAACGGTTTCTTTCGCCACCGCTCACTCTATCAGGGAATGAGGTCGTGTGCGGTTCGTTTGACTCCACTGGGATACCCGCTTGGGTCTCGCTATGATCTCCTTTTCATAACCAATCAAAGGAGACTTTGACCGTGCCGCGCTACCTGTTGGGGATCGATGTCGGAACTTCTGGAACCAAGACCATCCTGGTTGACCTTAAGGGGAAGGTTCATGCCTCCGCTACAGAGGAATACCCGCTTCTCACCCCTAAGCCGGGCTGGACTGAACAGCATCCCGAGGATTGGTGGACTGCAGCCAGGAAGACCATTGCCACTATCCTGAAAACCACCAGGATCCGTCCCTCGGATATCCGGGGTATTGGTCTTTCCGGGCAGATGCATGGGTCGGTGTTCCTGGACAGGAACCGCCAAGTGGTGCGCCCCTGCCTGCTGTGGAATGACAGCCGTACCTCCGAGGTTTGCGATCAGATCACACGGCGGATTGGGGAAAAGGTCTTGCACCAGTCGGTGGCCAACCCGGTCCTTACCGGTTTCACCCTTCCCAAGGTGGTCTGGCTCCAGGAGAAGGAACCTGCCCGTTTCAAACGGGTCCGCCACCTGATGCTCCCCAAAGACTATGTCCGCATGAAACTGACCGGTGAGATCCTGACCGAGATCTCGGATGCCGCCGGCTCACTCATGTTTGATGTCCGCAACAGCCGTTGGAGCAAGACCATCCTGGATGCCCTGTCGATTCCCATTGAGTGGCTCCCTGAAGTACGGCAATCCCACCAGCCCTGTGGCTGTATCACCGGGGAAGTAGCGGCTCAAACAGGTTTGTGTGTCGGAACCCCCGTGGTTGGAGGAGCGGCTGACCAGCCGGCCGGGGCAGTTGGGACTGGCGTGGTCCGTGAGGGTCAGGTGATGTGTTCTCTGGGAACCTCCGGGGTGATCTTCGCGGCCACTCACAAACCCCAGGTGGATCCCAAAGAGCGTCTTCACACCTTCAACCATGCGGTTCCGGAGTGCTGGTACCTGATGGGATGTATGCTTTCAGCGGGTGGAAGTCTGGCATGGTACCGGAATCAGTTCGCCGCTGCTGAACAAGCGCTGGCCAGGAAGCAGAAAGTGGATGTGTATGAAATTCTCATGGCCAAGGCAGCCGAAGTTCCAGCCGGCAGTGAGGGGCTTTTTTTCCTTCCTTATCTCACTGGGGAACGCTCTCCACACAAGGATCCCTTTGCGCGTGGCGCTTTTGTCGGGCTTTCTGTCCGGACAACATGCAACCACATGATCCGCTCCATTGTGGAAGGAGTCACATTCGGTTTACGTGACTGCCTGGAGGTGGTGCGCGAACAAGGAATAAAGCTCACCGAAATCCGTGCGACTGGAGGAGGCGCACGCTCCAGGTTCTGGAGGCAGATCCTGGCGGATGTCTTTCAAACCGATATCGCCATCCTGGCATCTGAGGAGGGGCCGGGAATGGGGGCAGCGATCCTGGCGGCGGTGGGTGCGGGAGAGTATTCCGATACCCGGGAGGCCTGTGACAGCATGCTCAAAGTCAGGACCCGAGTGGCTCCCAATCGCGTCAATAGCCGGCGTTACGATGAAATCTATCAGCATTTCACCACACTCTACCCGGTCCTGAAACGCTCTTTCCGGGGATGTGTGGAGCTGGGTGCCTGAAAATGTCATTTGACCTGCCGGGCGGGGCTAGATTTCGTAATCTGGCCTCGCTTTCTGTCCGAAAGGAAGATATCCCCAGATCCTTTCGTGAAAGTAATAAGCAAAGATTTTCAGAACCGTGTCAGCCACTCCAATCTTGGTGGCGAGGGTCTCATCGCGTGTGACCAGCCAAGCCACGGCGACTGTGACAAAGAGGCCGAGAAAACGGTAAGTGAACGCTTTCATGAGGCTGCGGGCATGAGATTCCATGGGACCTCCTGGGGGCGGTGAGGATGGGACGGTCAGATGTAATACATCAACGCCGCCTGTTCGTCTTTCATGATCAGGTCAACACGGCGCAGTGCATCAGCCAGTGTGGTGGTGTCCAAAATCTTAGCGGTGGAGTCACGGACATCCTTCATGACCACCCGGATGCCACAGCTCCTCTCGTCTTTGCACTCGTCGCATTTTCGGTAGGCTGTCTGGCTGACACAAGGTAAGGGCGCAAGCGGTCCATCCAGCAGACGGATAACCT
The DNA here is from genome assembly GCA_964481775.1 of uncultured bacterium. Taxonomy (GTDB): domain Bacteria; phylum Hinthialibacterota; class Hinthialibacteria; order OLB16; family OLB16; genus OLB16. The sequence continues at coordinate 8,157 of CAYZUX010000152.1, forward strand.
GGCCAAATGTGATGAGTTCAGGAGGCCTTCCCAGGAAATATCCCCCGCCCTTTCCCTTCTTACTCTGTAGAATACCACTGTTTTTGAGATCAAGTAAAATTAATTCCAAAAACTTTTTTGGAATGCGTTCATTTTCGGCAATTTCCGAGATTAGAACAGGTCCACGTCCATAATCTCTGGATAACGCCAGGAGTGCTTGGAGTGCATACTTGGTCTTTTTGGTGAGCATGGGTGATTAGTCGATGTTCTCCATAGGGTAAAGTCTTAAACGCAATCACACCTGGAGTCAAGCAAGAAAGAAGTACCCACACCAGGTCCCTCTTCTTTCAGGAGAATGGTCACAGTTCCTCCCCTTTCTTAAACCCTTAAGGAGAGACTATCCTCTACGAAGAAAAAAACTGGTGGCACGTTTTAATGCTCTCTGGCTTAATCCTTGGAATCGATACCTCCACGGCATGGGGAAGCTTAGGTCTAACAGATGAAGCCGGATTGGTTTCCTCACGAACCCTGCGCGTTTCAGGGGGCCATGCCAGGGGATTAGCCATACGGATTGAGGGCCTGTTAGCCGAAGCGGAAGCTAACGCCAAGGATCTGGCAGCGATTGGGGTTGTCAATGGTCCGGGCTCCTTTACTGCACTCAGGGTTGGCGTTTCATTGGCTCAGGGATTAGGATTGGGATTGAGTATCCCTGTGGTGCCCATAGGAACTCACGCTGCCATTGTAGAGGGACTTCCACCGTTGGATGGGAAAGTTCTGGTTCTGGTTCCGGCACGAAAAGGAGAAGTTTTCGCACAATCATTCAGGTATCAGCGTGGTATAGGATGGGCACCGGATGGTGTGGTAAACTGTAGAAAGTTAGAGGAAGTACTGCCTCTGGGGGAGGAAGCCACGCTGGTCATCGGACCGGCCCTCGAACTTTACAGAAATGAGCTCAAGGCCCTTTTTGGATCACAACTCTGTCTGGCGCCGCTCCCATGTTTATACTTACGGGGAGAGTCGGTGGCTGAACTGGCACGCCGGGCCCTTCAAAATACCGCGGAGACTTTTCCGGCTGAGAGGGTGAATATTCTCTATCTACAGCCTCATGGAGCATTGACAATCGCAGAAAGGGAAAGAGGGAAAAGGGATGTCCGGGTGGAGAATCCGTGAAGGTTTATTTTGTATCACCCTTCTTTTTGCCAGCGGGGAGTTGTTTTTAACAAAGACCTGTTTTGGACAGGACCAGATCAACCAGAATTGGGCTGCCCAGGTTCAGAAAAAACGCCAGGAGGCCGCTGAGCAGGCGGCCAAGGATCCGAAAAACAAAGCTACCACGCAGAAAACAGCTGCTCCTGTGGAAGGAACCGCTGTGATAGGCGGACGCAAAATCAAGGTCCGCACTATCCCAACAGCGACCCCAACTCTGAAGCCTGCCCCCAAGGCTCAACCGGATGCCGCCACCGATCCTGCCGCCGCCACGAGTGAAACTCTGGCGGCTACCATGACACCCACCTCTACTCCGACCTTGACAGCCACGCCCACAGTGACACCCACTTTCATCAAGATCAAGCGGCCCAAATTCGTCGATGGGAAAATCGTGATGGTGGAGATTGAGGTTACCCCCACCCCTGCTCCAGCCGAAGAGGCTGCGAGTACGGCAGCGGGGGCTTCCGCCGCTATCGTGATTCCCGCAACTGGAGAAATGGCCGAATTGCGGGATCGGCTCTTTGCTGCGGTCAAGTCGGCCTCCAAGCCACTTCAGTTTACTCCAAAACAAACCGCCAAAATCCGTGAGGAAGTCCTGGCGATGACCACCAGGAAAAAGGACCAGATCAAAGGTATCCTGGATGCCACTAAAACTCTCCAGCTTCAGATCAAGGTCAACCGAATGGCAGCCAATGCCAAAGGGGCTGTTATCGACTCGGCCACTGCCCGGGACTTGATCAAGGTCATCTGGCCCCAGTATGCCCATCAGCTCGATAAACCTCAATCCGTTTCCAAAGCTGTCATTCAATCCGGCACCCGTGAGGACGCGACAGCCGAATCTGAGGCGGACGACATCTTTCTGGAGGAGGATGAGGATGAGACCGAATATGGGGATGAACCTGAAATCTATATCGATCCTGACACCGGCAAGTATGTTTACGAGGATGGAACCCCGGTAGAGGAGCTTGAGGACCGCACAGCGCCTGCCCCCGCACCGCCCTCACGTCCCGTTTCCCAACAACCTCCCAGGTACAACCCGCCTCCGGAATACTATGAACCTCCCCCGCCACCACCTCCTCCCCCTATGGAACAGGGCTACATCGAGGAACAAGGGCCCATTGAGGATGTAGGGGAATATGTCGAACAGGACCATGAAGAGATCGAGTATGAAGAGGATCCTGCTCTTCAGGAGGAACCACAGGAATATGAAGAACAGGAATATGTGGAACCAGATGATTCCCATATCGAGGAATACCAGGAAGGGGAATTTGTGGAGTACGAAGAAGGGGATTATGTGGAGCAGTATTAGTTTTTCGATTTTTTCAAGGGATCTTGCGGCATCTCTCCGGGTGCGCTAAGAACATATCCTTTGCCGAAAAATACCCAATTGATCTTTTTCCGGGCCAGTTCACCGGGCCCATGGAAAGGAACCGGTGAGGTTCGTTGTCTAAGGAGAACAAACAGTGTCACCTGAATCGATTCAGAGAACTCTCATCCTGGTGAAGCCGGATGGTGTCCAACGTGGACTGGTGGGTGAAGTCATTCACCGTTTCGAGATGAAAGGTTACCGTATTCGCGGCCTGAAGATGTTGCGCTTACCCCGTGAACGTGCCGAAAGGCATTATGCGGTCCACAAAGGAAAGCCTTTCTATGAGGAGCTGATTGAGTTCATCACCTCAGGTCCCCTGGTGGCCATGGTGATCGAAGGCCCGGGCGCCATTGCCATCGCTCGAAAGATCATGGGTGCAACCCGTCCTCTGGATTCCGAGATCGGCACCATCCGTGGAGACTTCGCTAACCAGACCCGTCAGAACATTGTCCATGGGAGCGATAGCGCGGAGACAGCGGCGTATGAGATCCCGATCTTTTTCGATGAATCCGAGCTGGTGTAAACCTTATTTCATCAGATTACGCAGACGTTCGGCCAGGGGGGAAGCGTCCTGAAGCCACCTGGGCCAGCGGTCAATTCCGTTCTGGGCCCAGATAGTTCGTGCCAAGGCGCGCTCCTCGTGAACATCGCTGCATTCTTCGAGTTCATGCAGGGCGGTGAGTGTCGCCAGGGATCTCGCCAATTCCAGGCAGGGTTCACTTGGAGGGGATTCTTCAAGCTCGGCGGCCCTTTGATCAAACCGGTCTCGAACTTCATCGGTCACCAGGAAATCATGGACTCGCTCCAATATTACCCCCGGTGGAAGGGATCCGAGTGCTTCAGCCTGCTGGGCGACCTCTTCAGCATCGGTGAGAATCCCACTGACAACGGGTGCACCGGCCTCGAACTGGGAATGGATAAGGGCCTGGCTGTATTCACGGCCTCCGGATAAGCTTCCAGTCCACATCACCCGGGCACATGCCGCCAGGGAGAATCCGGCACGCTCGAAATAGGAGTAAGCCGGGAGGCCCACGAGACTGAGGCAGGCTCCCCCCCATTCCAGTTGCGCCGCGGTCTCAATCCATTTTCCCGGCAGGCTCCAGAGCAGGGGTGACAGCAGGTTTCCTGTTGGTGCATCCCAGCCGCATGAATCCAGGAACAGATAAAGGTTTGACCGGTCTCCTGTTTTTCCAGCTGCCGGTAATGAATCCAGGATCTCCCCTTCCGCGCTTCTCCCGGGAAAACCACGCATACTGTGATGGAAAAGAACACGGTTATCGCGATCGGCAATGATTCCCAACTCTGTTTCCAGCCGGATCTGCTGATCACGCTGCAATAATGACTCAAGGAATCTCCCGGCCTTTTTCTTCCCCACCTCTCCAGGCCACACGGAGAGCCTGGGGCTGGGCTCCCCCATCTCCTGCCAGAGATCCAATGTGGATTTCTCCAAGTCCTTTATCTGAGATTCACTCAGACCTTCCCATCCAGATGGAGCTTCCATTCCCAGGGGAGCTAACAGCCAGCCGAGACAGTCGCCTCCCGCAATCAGATCCAGGCCCAGATCCTGTGCCACTCTCAGGCTCTGATCGGGAAACTGTTCTTCTGGTTCGCTGAAACGGGAAGGATTACTGGGGAACAGGGTGTTGAAACGTAAACGTGAGAGCCAGCGGACCATCTCCGGGGTAATCTCCACCTGTTCGGCAAAGAGGATCCGGTGTTGTAAAGCGGGACGGTGGATCTCGGTTCCTTCTTCAAACACCCAGGTCTGGACCTTCGGCTCCCGCCAGATCTGTGGAGTCGGCCACTCCCAGCCCATCCGCTCCAGAAGCTCCCAGATGGCAAAGGCCAGGCTCCTTGCCGATGAGCCTGTCAGCCTTAATCCCGATGAAGTTCTTGTGAGCAGGAAACCATCCGGATCCATGATGTATTGAGCGGGAAGGAGGGGTAATCGAAGGCATTCGCGTGTAGTGATCGCGAGTTCCCAGGAAGACAACTCATCCGTGTATCTCACTTCACAACCGATGCCGATGGACTGAAAGGCCTGGCGAAGATCGGAGACGGGCATCCCCGGGGACAGAGAACTACGGTCCCTGAGCCAAAGGAGAACCCCCTCACCGGTAGAGAGAGTCAGTGGTGGCATGAGGCCATTGTAAGCAAGCTCTCATGGGCTGTCGACCTTTGGTGTCCCCGGACCCGACGGAGCGGGTCCCTCCATGGAGGGACGCATTCCATTGCGTCCCGGATCCATTGCGTCCTCGCATAGGTCACAAGGAACGGATTTTGGGAAGACCGCGCCGCTTGATCTTCTCCCTGTTTTGTGACGCAGGCCCTCTTGAATCTGTATCCGGGAGACCTCTATCTTCTAGGGTAACGATGATCACAGAATCAAACTCTTCTATCTCCCCGCCTTCCAGCGGGCTGCAAATCGATGAGCCGACACGGGCCCTCATCCGTGCCGCGCTGGAGGAAGACCATGCCTGGGGGGATGTCTCTACCCTCTGGACAGTGCCTGAATCGGCACGGGTATGCGCTACATTGCTGGCCCGGCAGGAGGGGGTCCTCTGTGGCAGCCTCCTTTTCATCGAGGCCTTCAGGATTTTCGATCCACATCTTCAAACAGACCTGCTGAAGAGGGATGGAGATACCCTGATTTCAGGAGAGGTGGTGGCACGCGTCACCGGTTCGGCACGGTCGATCCTCTCATCCGAACGTGTCGCCCTTAATCTGATTGGAAGGTTCTCCGGGATTGCCACACTCACCCGCCAGTTTGTCGAAGCAGTCAAGGGAACCCGTGCCAGGATATGCGATACCCGCAAGACAGCTCCTCTCTGGCGAGCTTGGGACAAGTATGCTGTCCGGACCGGAGGTGGCACCAACCACCGTTCCAACCTGGAGGAGATGGTGCTCCTCAAAGACAATCATGTGTCCATCGCCAGGGGAGCCGCGCAGGCATTGCGTCTGGTCAAGCAGAGGAACTTGCAGGGTGTGCCGGTCGAGATAGAGGTCGATAATCTCCAACAGCTAGCCGAATTGTTAGAGGAGGGGGTGGACCGGGTCCTCCTCGATAACATGACCTTGGAAGAAATGTTGCAAGCAGTTCGCATGGTTTCGGGAAAAGCCGAGTTGGAAGCATCTGGCGGGATTCGGTTGGAAGCTGTTCGTGCCATTGCGGAAACGGGTGTTGACTTCATTTCGATTGGAAGTCTGACACATTCAGTTTCAGCGTTTGATTTCTCACTTGAAATCGAAACGAATGGGCTGTAAACTTCTGTTCCAGATAGCCGATAACCTCAGTGGAGACCTATGGAGACCGGGGGGCCAACCCCAGTCTTTTTTGAATAAATCCACCGGGTTTTCGGTCTATTGACACAACAGGCCGTCCTGTGGTGTAATTCGGGTGCTCATAGGGGATGTGGTACCGGGAGGGGAGAAGCATCCCAGGAAGTTGTAATTAAGCGAAATGCTTTGAGGAGGAAACGGTTATGGTTCGGGGAATGATTGCTTGTTGTTTGATTGCCGTATTGGCCTTGGCCAGCCCGGTTATGGCTGGTTTTGTGCCGGATGGAAAGCAGTTGGTGACTACGGGAGTCACGAGCTCAAAGGTGGAAATCCTGCTGCCGCCAGGCGCGGATGTCACCGAAGCGCGTGGCTCACTCATCGTTCACAGGCTGCCCATCATCGACCGTGTGTTGGCCGATGGTTCCTTTACACGGTCGCTGCCAGTCGAGTACACCTTCGTGAACCAGTGGCATGAGACCTTCATGTTCGATGGTATCAACGAAGCGGTTCTGACCGATGGAATCGGCGAACGTTACTTCGCGACTTCGGCGTTGCGCGATGGTGAGCCGCTGCTTCCAGGTGTCACAGGTCTGATTCCCCGTGGCGGGATGACCACCTTCACCCTTTTCTATGATCTTTCCGCTGGTTACGACCAGGTTGCCATGAGTGACATGCAGCTCGATCTGCGCTACCTCAATCATGGCCATCCGTATGTGCTCTCGGCCCTGATCGCCAGCGAGCCCGGCGTTGAGGAGCGTCCGACCGGACGTGAACTGCCCGCTCCCCCGGCTCCCGCTCCGGTGATCCCTGAGCCGGTTGTTCCTCAGCCGGTTGTGGTGAAAGAAACCCCACCGCCAGCGCCATTGCCCGAGCCCGTTCCGGTTGCCCCGCAGCCCGAGCCGGTTATTCCTGTGGTGGCCCAGGCTCCGGCCCCGGTTATCCCGGCTGTGATTTCTGAGCCAGCCGCTCCTGCTCCGGAACCAGCTCCCGCGCCTGAAGTTAGGCCGCTGCCAGTGAC
>CAYZUX010000153.1:0-15003 GCA_964481775.1 uncultured bacterium
TGTAGTTCAGGACAAAACTGACCAGCAGCGCAAGGAAAAACATGACCCAGACCGCCGGGGGGAGGTGCCAGAGGGAGGCCTGCCGGTCGAACTGCATCAATCCTGAAAGGATGCTGTTGGGAGGATTTACGGTCTGTTCTCCAGCTGCGATCTTGGCAACACCTCGTGCAATACCAAGTGTTCCGAGGCTTGCGATAAAGGGGACGATCCTCAGCCCCACAATGAGCATGCCATTCAGACAACCAAAGGCAGCTCCGGTGAGGATTCCCACAGGGACTGCGATGAGGACGGACTCTGTGGCCTTATAACTGAGTGCGGTGGTTACGCTTGAGAGCGCGATGACCGATCCCACCGAAAGATCGATGCCTCCACTGATAATGATCAGGGTCATCCCCAGCGCCCCAACCCCGACGATCACGGTCTGAACAAGGACCAGCTTGGTGTTGTCGACAGAGAAAAAGCTGGAAGGAACTCCACATGCCAGGAACACCAGGTAAATGATTGCGAGGCCCAGAAATTGGCCAAGCACCAGCCGGGGATTCCATTTCAGTGATGTCCACATGCTAACTTCTCGAAGCTCCTTCATCGCTTGACTCGGCCACTGCATAACGCATCATCTCGTCCTCAGTCCATTCTGTTACCGGACGGCTCCTGGAAAGATTTCCCCGTCGCATTACCGCCAGCCGGTCACATACTCCGAACAGCTCGGGCAGATAAGAACTCACCATCACGATTGCTTTCCCCCGGGCCGCTGCCTCACCGATCAGCCGGTACAAATGTGCCTTGGAGGAGACATCGATACCACGTGTAGGTTCATCCAGCAGCAGCAAATCTGCGTTGTGATGTAACAGACGGCCAAATGCCACCTTCTGTTGATTCCCTCCGGAAAGGGCCGAGACACGCTGGTCAGAGGAACGGCACACGATCCCCAGGTCCTTTACCCATTGCGCACACATCCGGCGGCGCAACCAGGGAAGGAAAACGCCCATCCGTGTATATGGCTGGAGATGGGTCAGACACAGGTTGTCAGCGATGGTAAGCTCAGTTGCCAATCCTTCGGTCTTACGGTCCTCGGAAACCATCCCCATGCCAGCTTTCCAGGAGAGTCTGGGTGAATTCCCGTCGGCAAGGTTGCTTGAAAAAGAGGAAACCTGGATAGATCCGGATCGGACAGGATCCAGACCAAAGATAGCACGCAGGAGTTCGGACCGGCCCGCGCCGACTAGTCCGCCAATCCCAAGAATCTCCCCTCGCCTGATTTCAAAAGTGGCGCCAACCGGTAATTTTATCCCGTTCAATCCCTCCACTTTCAACAGAACTTCGCCTGGTTCATGGGGTATCCTGGGAAACATATCTTCGATTTCACGCCCCACCATCCACCGAATGATCTGAGGTATCGTAAGGTCCTTCATCAAACCTTCCCCAACCGTACGCCCATCCCGCAAGACCACCACCCGGTCGGCCACTTCGGCCACTTCTTCCAGGAAGTGGCTGACATACAGAATTGAAACTCCCTGCTGCTTGAGCTCGCCAATCGCTTTGAATAGATTCCGGGTGTCGACAGCCGTAAGAGAACTGGTCGGCTCATCCATGATGAGGACACGAGCTTTTGCAGCCAAAGCTCTGGCGATCTCCACAATCTGACGTTCCGCGGGGTTGAGTGCCGATACCTTCCGGTCAAGGGAAAGCCCCGTGTGTCCGGTACGAGCAAGAGCTGCGGTGGCAACCTCTCTCTCCGCACGTTTGTTGAGTAAACCCCAACGGCGGATATCGCGTCCAAGGTGAATATTTTCGCTGACCGTGAGATGAGGTGCCAGGGAGAGTTCCTGGTAAATCATGGCAACCCCCTGTTCACGTGCACGTAAGGGAGAACCGGGAAGAAAAGGGACACCCTCCATTTCGACAGTTCCGCAGTCGGGCTTGTGGGCACCCGAAAGGATCTTGAGCAGGGTGCTCTTGCCGGCGCCATTCTCGCCTACCAAGGCCAACACCTCGCCGGGATAAAGATCCAATTCAACCCCATCCAGCGCCAGGGTAGATCCAAAGGCCTTTCGAATATCCCTCATTTTGAGAAGGGGGGAGGGCTTGTCACTCATCCGGAATGCGAGTGGTCGGGAACAGCAGTCGCGGTCATTTTCCGTGGTGATTCCCAGCGGGAGGTATTCCCATTTTTGTCAATTTCCTCGAGGGTATAATAGTACTCCTCTTCCACCACGACAGTCCTGTCGACATACTGGAATGGAGTCAGTTTCTTGCCTCCCGTGAAAGCATTCAACGGCTTTACCGGTTCGTTGTTGATCTTGATATCATTTCCGTTCTCCGATCGACGGTACACGTTGAAGGTGACATTGGGATCCCCATTCCAGGAGAGGATCACCTGGCCAGGAATGGGTTTTGTGGTATGGGGTGGAGTCTTTTTTCCGGGAAAAGACGAGCAACCCGAAATGAAAGCAACACAAAAGATCAGTATGAGGATGATCCAACAAGAGCCGCGGTGCCTGGATTGTGAAAACTGGTGTCTAGTCGGCACGTGTGTGAATTTCTCCCCGCTCATAATAAAAGGTGGTATACCTTAAGACATGATCCACTCCGTAAACATCCCCCCCCAGCTTGATCGTGGTTCCCGCATACACAGTGTCTTTGACCTCGATGGATCCCTCACGGGATTTGGCAAGTTCTTCTTTCATGGATAGAAGTTCCTTCTGGATCTGTTCAAGCCGTCCCCGGATCAGAAATTTCTCCTGGACCACTTTGACCCGCGCGGTTTCCTGTCCGGGCGTGAGGGTACCTCCACGGTCTTTTATGATCTGGACTTGATCCAGAGTTCTTTCGATATCATCAAGGCGCTTTTTAAGATCAGCCCCTTCTTCTTCAAGATGCAGAATCTTCTTCGGCAGATCGTTGTCCAGCCCGATCTGCAGGAGAGTTTTTGCTCCCCCCGTAGCTCCCGCAAACGAACACGAAATTCTCTCACCCGCACGGATTTCACCGCCCACAATCGAGCCGGGACTTCCTGTCAGAACCACACTTCCATGTGAAATGACATGGCAGTTTACCATTTGACTCTGGATGGTGATGTCTCCTTCGATATCCAGGGTAACATCATTGGCAAACTTGGCGGTCAGGTGTCCCCCTGCCTTAATCGATCCTTTCGACCCCCCATGGATTCCTCCGAAAATGGTGATGCTTCCCAAGGCTTCCAGCTTGGCCGCCTCGACGATTCCCCTGACGATGATGTCGCCTTCAGCTTTCAAGTCAAATCCGGCCAGCACATTCCCTCCGACATCAATACTGCCATTGAAATCAATACTTCCAGTTTTATAAGACACATCTCCGGCCACAGTGTAGGCTTTGGATATTGCGATTCCTTTTGCACGGGTAGTGAGGGCACCATCCTGTCCGGCAACCGCCAGGTGTCCCGCTTCAGTTATTTCGATTCCATCTCCCACGGGAATCGATACGGCTTTAGCCTCGGGTGGCAGGATCACCTTCCCAAAAACATCCTGCCCCGGTTTGCCTGGGATGGGATCATGTTTCCTGACCAGGGGTTGCCCCCTGGTGACATTGAGAATCAGGTTGAGATGCTTGTAATCGACCGCTCCATCCGGGCTGACTCTTGCAGTCCGGTCAAGATGGAATGGATCGACAAAATACTCCAGGCGTCCATGAATAGGGGGGATGGGTGGTTGTCCAGAGGCGATGATTGTCCACTCACGTTCAGGTTTGGAGAGAATCATTTCCAAACAGGAAGTATCGATCTCAACAACCACACCAGCATCCTTGAGGACACCCACCATCTCCTCAACTGAAACTCCTCCTTGGAAATCATCATGGGTCCGGCAGAGAACCGAACACTTGTCGTCCGGGATTCTCCATTCAACGCCACGGATAATACCGTTTGTTGTCATTAGCCTGATCCCCCTGACTCACTCTGGCTGATGGTGAGTCCATTCCTTCCAGGTTTTCCACAAGAGGCGTAAACGTTTCTGGTGGGGAACAGATTCCCCAATCAATTTTCTGTTGTCCTTAACTAAATCGCAACACATTTTATTCTCTGTCCTCAGAGATGGGAAGCTGGAGTTTTTCTAAATGGAGGTCTCCGGATGGGACTACCCAGAGGCCCTTGGGTCATGATATGTATCCCTGTTCCCACCGAAGGAATCGCCTGAAGTAGGAATTGTGTTTCCCCCTGAAGCAGAAAGACAAAAATTTTGCGTGTTCGTACAGGCCCAACTCTCTTCACAGTTGCGCTTTTCATGGATGTGTGTGCCGGTCTGGTTGGCATGGCCCTGCCATTAAGCTTGAAGGCTGAATTTGGCCTATCGGATGACAGGGCAGGTTTAATCATTGGAACCAGTACTCTGGTTTATATGGTCTCTCCACTTTTCACCGGGCTAATCGCGGACCGTTTCGGTGCCACCTTTGCTCTTCGAATCGGGACCTTGATCATATTCGTGGATAGCCTGGCTTTTTGTTTCAGCAACTCACTGCCCGTTTTCATCCTTTGTGCCATGGGAAGTCCACTCGGTCACGCTTTTTTCTGGCCAGCTCTGCAAGCCTGGCTCGCTCAGGATGTCGATCGCCGTGAGATCGCTCGCCGGATCGGGATCTTCTCGATAGGTTGGTCTATCGGTTTGAGCGTGGTGGGGCCGAAGCTGGGCGGCGACCTGATGGAGTACTCAGGCCGTTTGCCATTCGCCGCTTGTTGTCTGATTTCCTCGGCACTTTTTTGTTTCTTCCAGTTCATCCGCCCCGAACTCCCACGTCATGAGGTGCACCCCACACAAGAGGCTGATGAAATCCATCCCATAGAGGTCCGGCGGCGATTCCTGCGCGGAGCCAGGATCGCCAACCTGATGGCGGTTTATGCCATTGTGACAATGCGAAACTTTCTTCCCATGGTCTGTATCGATTGGAACCTTCCCAAGTCTCAAATCGGAACTGTGATGATGATCCTTGGTATCAGTCAATGCCTTACCTTTTTCATCCTCTCAAGAACTCACTGCTGGCATTTTCGTTCCTTGTATCTGTTATCCGGACAAACCCTGGGAATGATTGGTTTATTTGCGTTTGGACTGGGAGGCATTTTTTTCCTGTCGTCGAATCCCGCCGAAAATGCCTCAAGGGGGATTATCCTGGCCCTGCCGGCTCTTATCCTGACTGGATCCATGGCCGGTATTGCCTTTGTCAACAGTGCTTTTTATGGCCTTTTCGGAGAGGAAGACAAAGGGAAAAACTCTGGAATCAATGAATCGATTATCGGAGCGGCCATGGTCCTTGCCGCATATCTTGGCGGAGGGGCGGTGAAGTGCTTCGGAAGCATGGGTCCCTACATCACTTGTGGAATGCTGGTGGGATTTTGTCTGCTTCTTCAGGTATCTGTTTTCCGGCCCCATCGGAAAAAAAATTTGTAAAAGGGCAGTCTGCACCGGCTCCTTCCGCAGTATATATGGGATAAATAGCATATATTTGTCTTTTGGTGTTTATGTGATAATTTTTTTATGAATTGAAACCTTTCTGTTGCCAAATCTTTCAGACCCAGGGAGAATGATGATAGCGAAGTTCTTCATATGGATTGGTGGTGAGAGAAGATGTCGTACAGCTTATTTAATCCAGACGTCACTCGCCGCATGGAAGAAGAGGCGGAAGCCCGGCGCATCTGGCGTGAGAAACGGAATAACACGCGTGAAGCCATTTTCCTGAAACGGCAACAGCAGTTGGTGGATCTCAGCAGCCTCGATCAATCAACCGCGCGGATGAAAATCATCCTGGACCGTAAGGGGGATTCTGCCGAACAACTGCAAGCCCTGACAGAGCTTATCTCCGATTTTACCTCCTTCATCAAGCGTGCCGAGGAAAAAGACGTCAATACTTCAACATTACGCCGCAAACTCCACTCCCTCCAGTTGCGGGCCTATTATCTCTACAAGGAAATGCAGCGCCATGAACGTGCCCAGGAGTTCAATGAACGTGACCTCAAAAAGCTCCTGCGTGATTACGACGAGCTGAGGAAGTAGCTCCCAACCGTTACGCGGTGTTTTTTAGGGTTCTCCCCCGTGGACTTCCTTGATAGCGGTTTGCACCTTCTCAAGGGCCTGATGGTAATCATGGGGGCCGACATACTCGAGTATCAAGGGTGCATGAGGCGTCAGCCGGGCTGCCAGACTCACCATCTTCACATAGTCCACATCCCCTTGACCTGCGGGAACCCCCATCTGAGTGTGCAGCTTACGGTCCTTGGCATGGATGCAATCGATCCAGGGACCCAGCTGGGAAAACATCTCCTCGAGATCGTTGAGTTCCAGGATATTGGCCGGATCGAGCAATGCCCGAATCGAATCTGAACCGACCTCCTCAAGAAATACACGTGTCCTTTTGGCAGAAGAGAAGAAACTCTGGAAATAGGGCTCAACGAGAATTTTGGCGTTATGGTTCGCCGCCATGTCAGCCAGCCTTTTGAAGGTCATTACCATGCGCACCCAGACTTCATCCAGGAAATGAAGCGGGACATCCGGACAGGTGGTTTTGTCATGATAGTGCCCAGCCTCGGTGATGAAGGTGTGGACCCCCATATCGCTCCCGATCTTCATCATCGCGTCGAAGTAGGCCAGATTTGCTTCGACCTCGGACTTATCCGGATGGATCAGGTTGGTGTAGACACCGATACTATGGATGGAAACTCCCGCCGCGCGATAGGCTTCAGCAATGGCTTTGGAGCGATCGGCGGTCATACTGGAGACATCTGAACGACCATTGTAATTCCAGTAACGGGAATCGCTCTGGCTCAGGAAAAGCTGTACCACCTTCAGGCCTGCTCCAGCTGCTTCCTGAGCCATTTTCTCGTTGGTGAGATCGGGGAAACCCATGGTGGAAATCCCAACTTGGAGCTTGGTGACGGCTTGGGCCAGGGATTGCCCGGAAGATGATTGGGCCTGGACCGCATTGGTTGCGATGACTCCCAATCCGGCGATCGCTCCCGCAAGGAAGTCACGTCTGTGCAGAGAACCGGTTCTCCCAATCAGAGATTCTTTCGCTTGATGGTCTGGATTCAGGAGGGGTGCATCCATCCTGTTCAAAGACTGTGACATGGCAGTACATCCTTTCTTCTTCATAGTTTCCAGACCTGAATAGTGGAACCCGATCTCTGGGGGAGCGTACTTCAGTCCCCGGTCTCGGAGAAGGTTTGTCTCTTGTGAGTGAAAGGTATTTGTTTGAGTGGATGAATGGCATGGTGATTTTGAAAAGAAAGAGGTGCCGTTCGGCTGAATGTGGATTATGATCTTTCCACACTTATTCCGGAGAAGATACAGGATGGGGAGGAAACCATGTCATCCCGCAGGAAATTCCTTGGAACCATAGGGGCAATGATCACGGCTACAGCCGGCTCGAAGGCCTTGGGTGCGGAAACCCAGGGAGGCTCCGCTCAATCGATAACGGTTGAAACTCAGGAGACCTATGAAACCCAGGCAAAAGGGATTCGAATCCTGCCGGGCCTTTGGCGTCCCCACTATTCGTGGGAACACATTGCATGGATCAGTCCCTCCTGGCCCAGCCAGGACTACCTCTGGCTTGATTTCCCCGAGGCCATCTTCACCAGCCAGGGGCTTCTCTATTTGAGTCATATCAATCCTCCCATCCCGACCGTTTTTCAGGAGCTTCCTGCCGTTCCATGGCGGAAGCTGCCCGATGGGATAGAGTTCGAGAGATTATTGCCCAATGGGGTATCCTTTGGCGGGAGTGTCCGGAAAGGAAAGGGGAGTACTGTAGACCTGGTGCTTCACCTGCGGAATGGAACTCAAACCGCCCTTGAGAACATCACTCTTCAGACCTGTGCCTTTTTGCGGGGTATCAAAGAGTTCGGTGATTACACAAGGGACAACAAGCTGGTCCATGTTCCAGATGGGGGATGGATCCCCATGCAACAGGCCACCGCTCTCCCTGAAGGACAAGGCCCCTATCGCGTTGGATGGCGAACAAAGGGCAAAGCAGTGTCGGATCTTCCTGTGATGCTCTGCCTTTCCAATTCAGCCAAACGTTTGGTGGCTATGACTTGGTTTGAAGACACACTGTCGATGGTCTCAAACCCAGGGCATCCCTGTATGCACGCGGACCCCAGGTTCAAAGACCTCTCCCCGGGCGAAGAGGCCACGATACAGGGCAGAATCATTTTTCATGTAGGGGGGCCGGAGACATTCCATCTGGATGATTACCGGAACTGAAAGGTGGGGACTGTTCCTATCCGCCGATTGTCAAAGTCCTGGAAATCCCTCTAGTATCCTTTTTTAGAGAGACACTCCGAAAGCCAGACCGCTTCCAGGAGGAAAACCGATGCCAATACAATCCCGGTCAGTCTGGGCAACCGCAATGTTCGCACTGATTTCACAAACCATTTCCGCCAATCCCGTTTTCAAAGCCGGAGCGGCCACCAGCAACATCACCCCTCCCTTGGGTCTTTCCATTGCCGGGGCGATGCATGAATTCAAGGGAACCCACATCCATGATGAGCTCCATGCCAGATGCCTGGTCCTTGATGATGGGACTCTCCGGCTGGTCGTCTTGACTGTGGACAGTTGCCTCGTTCCCCGTGAGATCTTTGATAAAGCCAAGGCGCTCATTCAATCGGAGCTGGGGATTCCCCCGGAAAATGTGCTCATGGCTGCTACACATACTCACTCGGCCCCGGCTGCAACACGAGCCTTTCAGAGCAGTCCCGATCAGAGCTATCTGGACTTCATGGTTCGGCGTATCGTGGATGGGGTTCACCGTGCGGTACACAACCTGGAACCTGCCCGTATCGGCTGGGGTACAGGGCAGGAGCCGAGTCTGGTCTTCAACCGCCGGTGGAGAATGAAGGAAGGTGGGATTCCACCTGATCCCTTTGGAAGATCGACGGACCAGGTCCGGATGAATCCCCCTCGTGCTGATGTCTTGCTGGATCGTCCTTCGGGACCAACTGATCCGGAGGTCGTGGTTGTTTCGATTCAATCTGTCTCTGGCAGACCACTCGCTGTGCTTGCCAATTACTCACTGCATTATGTCGGTGGTGTCGGGCCAGGAGATGTTTCAGCGGATTATTTCGGGGCTTTTGCGGAAATAATCGAAGATTCGCTTGGGGCCCAGCGTCAGGATCCCCCCTTTGTGGCCATCCTCTCCAATGGAACCAGTGGGAACATCAACAACATCGATTTCACCAGACCGGGCGAAGAACAACCCCCTTATGAACAGATCCGCAAAGTAGCCGGAACCCTCGCTCAGGAAGTGATGAAGGTCCTGGCCGGGATCTCATACCGTGACTGGGTTTCCCTGGCATCGCGCCAGACAGAAATCAGCCTCGGTGTCCGTAAGCCCACCCCGGAAGAAGTCACTCTGGCTAAAGCGGTTGTTCAGGAGGTTCCTGTTGGGCAACAGCTGATGTCGTTTCCTCAGATTTATGCGGGTGAGACCCTCGCGCTTGCGGAGTACCCCGAACAGGTTCCCCTGATCCTGCAAGCCTTCAGGATCGGAGAACTTGGGATCGCGGCAATCCCCTGCGAGGTCTTTGTCGAGACTGGACTTCAGATTAAGGCTGAAAGTCCGCTCAAGCCCACGTTCACCATGGAACTGGCGAATGGTTACAATGGATATCTCCCCACCCCCGAACAGCACCGTTTGGGTGGATATGAGACCTGGCGAGCCAAATCGAGCTATCTGGAAGTGGAAGCTTCCACAAAGATCACCAAGGAGATATTAAGCTTGCTGGAAGCCTTGGCCAGACAACCCAAGTAGAGGGGACTCCGGATTCAACCCACAAGCCCCTCAACAAAAGCCCGGGCCTTTTTCGCTTCGGTCAACAGTTGGGGGAGATCTCCCACCTTCAGGCATTCCACAACCAAAGCACCCGAGGTGAATCCTCCCGCTTTGAGCAGCTCCATCACTCGTGGGAAGTTCACTTGCCCGGTTCCCGGAGTAAGGAGCACCTCTTTGGGGTGACGATAGTCTTTGACAGACATCCCGATCACCAACCCATTCACTGTGGGCGCATCATCGATGGGGTCCAGCTTGGCATCGGAGTAGTAAAAGATATTGCCAGGATCGTACCAGATCCTGAAGTTCTTATGGCCGACCTTCTCCACCGCCTTACGGCATTCCGGACCGGTCGAGTTAAGACCGCCATGGGGCTTCATACTGATCCCGATCCCTTTCTCTGCCGCATAATCACAACACTGGGCGATAGCCTCGAAATAGGGATCATATAAAGCGGGATCACCCACACCACCCATCATCAGGTTGTCGGCCTTGACCGCCGCGCAGGCATCGATCAGCTTCCTGAGTCCCTCAACCCCCTTGGCGGTTGATTCAGCCACCGGGATGTCGCCGCCATACACAGAGACCACCCTCAGACCGCGTTGTTTGCATTCCTCTCCAATCTTCAGGGCTTGCTCCTGACTGGTTTCAACAGAGATGACCAGGTGATTTCCTGTCGCAGTGGTCATCAACCCCACATGCTTGTAGCCCGCTTCGGCGATGGCATCCAGGGCCACTCTGTAGTCATGCTGATCCCAAGGGCGGGTGAAGCAACCAATCTGCCAAGGGGACTCTCCTGCCGCTGTCGCTGTGCCGGGTGGACGGAGAGAGGATGCCAGGACCCCCCCCGCCGCAGCCAAGGTGGTCTGTTTGAGGAATCGCCGCCGGGAATGATTTGTGAAGAATGTCATCAGATGTCCTCCGAATCCTGTCGGTTTCGTCATTCCCGCGAAAGCGGGAATCCACGGGGTACCAGCGCTTTCCTGTTTCCGTCTCACCCCGCGCGGATCTCGCGCTTCTCAGCATCATAGACCTGGCGTTGGCCGGTATCGAAGGCTCGCACCGCCATGAGGCACCCCACTCCATGCAGCATCCCCTCATCGATCGAGGCATTGGGGACTGCACGGCTCCTCAGGCATTGCAGCCAATCCAGGAAGTGATCGGGGCGGGGAACATCTGCGATGGGGGTCTGCTCCTCTTTTTCTCCCCCTTTCAAAGCCCCATCCGTAGTAAAATAGGGCTTGTTCCAATCGAGCATATCGACCGAGCCATTTTCCCCGAAGATCCGGAAAGTGTTCCCGCCGCCATTTCCGAAATTGGTGGTGTAGGAGACCAAAAAGCCCTCCGGATAGAGCCATTCCGCCTGCACGTGATCAGGACAGGTGAATTTGTATTCATCTTTCCAGGTGATAATGCCGCCCAGGCAGACCGCACTGGAGGGATACCTTGCTCCGGTGATGTAATGAACCAGGTCAAGATAATGCGATCCGAATCCTGGAACCGGGCCATCCGAGAAGTCACGGTACCCATACCAGCCAGAGTATTGGACCGGGTCGAAAGGACGGAAGGGACGGTCCATGAGAAACTCCTTCCAGTCCACATCCTCTTCCTTGACCTCCTTGATGTAGTGGTACCAATAGGGCTTCGTGGAGTTCCTTCGCTGTTCGATCCGGCTGATCCGTCCCAAGGCTCCTGTTTTGATAAACTCTCGTACTCCGGTAAAACTTGGAAAGCTCCTCAGCTGAGTTCCGATCTGAACCACGATCCCGCTTTCTTTAACTGCGTCATAGGCCCTGAAGAGTTCCTCCTGGTTCATGGACATGGGCTTCTCGCAGTAGGTGTCTTTCTTAGCCTTGGCGGCCGCCAGCAGGTGAGTCATATGCAGGTGGTCACAGCTGGCGATCATGACCGCGTCCACCTCGCCCTTTTCGAGCAGGTCTCCATAGTGGGTGAACTGTTTGGGTTCTCTCCCATACCACTCTCTGGCTTTCGCGGCTGCTTCCTCTCGTTTTACTTTCCAGGGGTCGCAGACTGCCACAAACTCCACATTCTGGTCCTTGTCATAGGGGTGAATACCTTCCATGTGTGCATTGCGTCCACGGTCCCCGCAACCAATCAAGCCGAGACGAATACGGTCATTGGCACCGTGGGCACGGGTGTGGAGAATGGCATTCAAGGATAAAGCGGCTGCCCCTGTGGTCGCGGTTTTGAGGAAATCCCGTCTGGTCATCTGCGAAACCGGCATGATTTGCTCCTTACAAGAGGAAGATCCCAACTGTATGTGTGGCAGGTAGTGGCGAACAACCAGAAAATCCTACCAGATAAGCTCAAAGGTAAAGCCAGAGGAGGGAGAAATCAACGGTCGGTAGTGGAAGAACAGGTCTTCACCCAACCGGTTATAGGGTTTACAGGGTTCCCGGCCCGCTTGCAAGCCCAAACTCCACCAGTTCCTGAAGGGTATGGATCCTGGATTGACGCATGTGTTCTCTCATATGGTGTTCGGCGGAGGTGACATCACCACTGAGGACGCTGGTAATGATTGCCCGATGTTCATCGACTACCTCCTGCAAACGGGCCTCGCTGACCCTCAGCCCAAGTACATGGAACAGGCGGATACTGCCCAGCAACTCTTTCAGGTGTTTTTTTAAGAGGTTGTTTCCGCTGTTCTCCATGATGACCTGGTGAAAGCGAGTATCGGCATCCACCAGGGCTCGCCGGTCCATTGTCTGGTCATAAAAACGTTGCAGGATTCTTCTCCCTTCTTCACTCAGGTTCCGCGCGGCCAGGGCTGCCGCCGCGCCTTCCAGGTATTCACGAATATCATAGATCTGTTCGACCTGATGAAGGTCCATGTTTTGAACGTAGTACCCCCGGCGTGGCAGCTTCTGAACCATCCCTCCTTGACCGAGCATTTGCAGGGCAAGGATGACAGGTGTCTCACCCACATTGAGCTCTCTGGAAAGGTGACTGGCGATGAGACGCTCCCCCGGTTTGAGGCGTCCAGTGGTGATCCATTCCAGGATTTTTTCATAGGTTCTTTCACGGATGGTGGAGTGAACCACTTCGGGAGGTGTGCTTGGAATCTCGTTGGTATTGATGGGGCGTGGCGAGTCAGTCACTCTGACTCCGAGGTTGGGGATTCTGAAGGCATATCCTCCCTCCACCAGACGGTCCAAGGCCAATCTTACCGGAGTCCGGCTAATGCCATGGGTCTTTGAAAGGGTTACCTCACGGATAGGTTCGCCTGGCTTACGGATCCCTGCTCCAATCTCATAAACCAGCTGTTTATAAAGAGATTGTGACAGTGTCTGGCAATCTTTGGGAACATGGGTCATATCGGAGCCCCAGTCGAGATAAGCCAACAATGTATGAGACACCTCTCAGACTGAGAAGCCCATAGATGCAAAAATATCTGTGCTTGGTTGGTGTGAATCCCTGATCCCCCTCAGGGGCATCGTACTGGTAGACTCAGTAGACTCTCCATGCGCCGATGCCTGAGGGAGGCGGAGTGGGTGTCGGCACCTGATTGTTCCCACTCCATCCCGCCATCCGTGCCAACATCCACCAGAAAGCCCGTCCCTTGCGGTCACAGTTGAGTGACTGGGAATGGGCACAATCGCAGGAACTGCATTGACCGGGATGAGCCGCACACCATTCAATCGCCCAGTTCCCCCCGCCCGTGGCACTGATGTAATCACAGTTATCATTCGCATACAGGGCCAGAAAGGCATTCCCGTCTGGATCGTAACTTTCAATGTCAGCAAAATCGAAAAGGACTTTCTGGTGGGCAAGGCAGTAGCTTCGGATCTGGTTGTTATATCTGTTCAGATCGCCCTCGACACCGCTGCCATCGAGATGGCCTGTCATATAGATGAAACGGACCCCGGGATAATCTCCCTCCAGCTGGTTCATTGCATTCAGATAGATGTTGATCCCCGATTCCGTGTTGTCGGAAACTCCACCGCACCAGGACCACATGACCAGGTTCCGGTCATTCCCTTCGTTATCGAGTTGGTCCCGTGTGGCCACTTCCCATGCCAAATCCCCATTATGCCCAAGATCTCCATCCGTCTCTTGATAGGAGAGTGAGCCACCATCTCCATCCCAGCTGAAGTTGAATGGATCGGAATTCATGACCTCCATTCCACTGGTGATCTGGCTTCCATGCGAAGTGTGCCCATACCAGACACGGAAGCGGGTTTTTGCCTCTTGAATCCAGAGGGTAGGAACTTTGGAAATGTCGCAGCAGGTATGGTCAATGAGGATCTGGCCATAACCGGATGGGCTGAGAGTGAGGATGGGGAGAACCATTCCAATCAGGCAGGCAAAAGTCACTCGTATTTTCGATGGGTTATGCATGTTAATCTCCATGCCGGGAGCGATGAATCCTGATCACTTCGGTTTATCACCCATGGTGGGGAAGGGGAAGGGGAGAAGTGAATAACAGGAAGAATTTTTTGGAGAAAAAGTTGTTTCCTTCAAAGGAAAAGTGGCATCATCTCAATCGGGGATGTCAGTCTGTTGGCTTTCTTGGTAAAGTTTTGTTGGCCGCTTGATCATCAAGGAGTGTAGGTCTAACCATGCTTAACAAATCTGATTCATGTTCTGAAACGCTTAAGCCGACTCGTTCAACCGTGTGTGGGATGGGATTCCTGCCCCCTTGGAACAAGGCTTTTACCCTGATCGAGCTTTTGATTGTCATCGCAATCATTCTGATCCTTATCTCGATCGCACTGCCCAATTTTCTGGAAGCACAAATCCGTGCCAAAGTGGTCAAATCGGATGGGGAAATGCGGGGGCTGGCTCAGGCTTTGGAGACCTATCGCAATGATTGGCCAAGGTATCCACCTCAAGCGGCCTATGAGAAGACTCAGTTCAATCCAACCATGCCCGGTCTCACCAATAATTGCTGGTCTCTCATGCAGCTGACTACCCCTATGGCGTATCTCAAAAGGGTCCCCCTCGATCTCTTCGCTCCCCAGAACGGTGAACCCATTTGGAATGGCACTACAGGGCGGATGATGCCGTTGCATCCGGCCGATCGAGCCCATGGATTCACCTATCTCTATTGGTCTCAACAGTCGCTCCGGTTTGATGGCCAAATCGGTACCGCCGAGGCGATGAAAAGAAATGGCATCAACTACACTCTCCTGGGGCTTGGTCCCAATGGTCAACTGGAGACCATCAACCTGGATTCCAATGATATGTCCCAGATGCGGA
>CAYZUX010000154.1:0-3546 GCA_964481775.1 uncultured bacterium
CATATGGGATGGCTGAAAGCGGTTTTCATGGTAGCAGGAATCCGTTTTCCAAATGCAGGAGGACGTCTTTTTGAAATCGGTTGTGGGGGAGGACAATTACTCGCTCATTTCAGGGATTGCGGGATGCAGGTGGCCGGAATCGATGCCTCAGCGTCTTTTACGGAGTTGGCAAGGTCCAAGTACGGTCTTCCAGTCTTATGTACAACGCTCGAGTCCCTGGCTGTTCCTGAAGAGCCGTACGATTATGTCCTCTCGTATCATGTCATCGAACACCTCGAACACCCATCGATCCTTTTCGAGAAGGCCCTGAGCCTATTGCGTTCTGGAGGCTATTTCTTTATTGAGACCCCAGTCCCTGACCTGAGCCGGGTATGCCCCAGTCTCAAACGTCATTCCACACATGGATATGGCAGCAGCGAGCATTCCCATTTCTTCACGTCAAGTACTTTAAGGAAGTATTTCGAGCGTTTTGACTTTCGTGTAATCGCTTCCTATGAGTACCTTGCGGGAGACCTTCCAAATGGCGGGATCCTGGGAAGAAAACAATAGCATTCAGGCTCGTATTTCAATAAGTTATCAAAGTTCCTTTTTTTGTCTTTCGGGATTATTTCACCTTTCTTGCAAACACATCGACGATTGATTCTCCTCTCCAGGCTGCCATCCGCCGTTCCAGCGCCGGAAACATGGGAATCCTCCAGTATCTTCGGGCCTCGAAGGCATAAATCCGGTGCATGGGGGTATTGAAAGCAATGGTTTCGTATCCGGTGTCAGAAAGTATTTTCCCTACATTACCCAATGAAAAAAAAGACAGGTGGTCGGGCTGATCGAAAAAGGTCGGCCCCTCAAGATAATGTCTCAGGCATTTGGCCACGGGCAGGCTGAGAAGCAGAAAACCTCCGGGACGTGTCACGCGCGCGACCTCCTTCAGAAACGCAAAAGGTCGAGTCACATGCTCAAGGACATGCATCGCTGCGACCAGATCGAAGGTTCCCTCCTCAAATCCCTGATCCTCCAGGAATCCTGGCCGGATATCTCGTCCATTGGAACGTCCAAGATCGGCCAGTTGTTGCGAGGGTTCCACACCAATCGTACTCCAGCCACGCCGTTCCAGGATGGTGAGCATCACCCCGACCGCGCAACCGATATCGAGTGCCCGGCCTTTGGGTAGCTGGTTGAAGCGAACTCCGGGTTCATTCTCCAGCCACTCAAACAGGTCGCGGTGAATGCCATAGAGGCCTTCGCTGGTTCCCTCAGTGGTACGTATCCATTCAACACTGTGGCTATAGGCTCCTTTGAGATAATCAGAGGAATAACTCTTCATCGCGTCCTCCAGGGACGGTTGAGGATTCACGTGGTAGTAGTCGCAGTCTCCACACCAGGCAATGTTCTGTTGGGTGTTGATGGAGCGGGTAACGGTACGCAGGTGAGTCCCGCCACACCAGGGGCAAACCGCATCGGGTGGGAGAGGGGCAGGTTCGATTCCTCCTGTCTCCAGGAGTGTATTCCCCCCCAGGGAAGCGAATGATTCCTCAAGCAACCGGGAAGCCTTCTGTAAATCTTCCGGTGGGGGTTGTTCCAGAGTGTTTCTCAGGAATGGAGCAAGCAGTCCAAGGTCATTGTGGGAA
Organism: uncultured bacterium; assembly: GCA_964481775.1. Classification (GTDB taxonomy): domain Bacteria; phylum Hinthialibacterota; class Hinthialibacteria; order OLB16; family OLB16; genus OLB16. The sequence continues at coordinate 1,626 of CAYZUX010000154.1, forward strand.
ACATGTTCAGGAGCATTCTGAATGGCTTCGAAGGCCAGACGAGTCTCACCTTGTTCAGCTAGGACCGCAGCCAGATTCACCAGGAGCTCAGTATCCCCGGGGTGTTTTCTGAGTCCCGCTTCACACGCTTCGACTACGCCTTTCCAGTTCTCCATCCCGTTGCGGACATAACCCAGTGCCAGCCAGCTCCAACGGTTTTCTGGATAGGTCTCAACCAGCTCCATGGCGATCCTCTCCGCGCGTGGAGAGTTCTCTTCCTCGGAGGCCACAAGAAACAGGCCTTGCAGAGCATGTTCATCTTTCGGCTGGCAGCGTAATGCCTGCTCATAGAGAGCACGCTCCAATGCCAGGAATGGGTAGGCCGGGCTGCGTAATTGACGGAACTTGGAGCCGATCTTGACCAATATTTCCGGGATATCCCTTGCGAATAGGGTGATGACAAGCAGCCCCCAGGGAGGGCGTCGATGAATGGGGAATTTTCGATAATGCTCAGCCGCTTTGAAAACCAAGATCCGGGACAGGTTCCTCCTGATGAAGCGCGGAATGGGTAGTCGGCCTACTCTCCGGATCCACGTGATGAACTTCCTTTCCCACTCCGACAGGGGGGCGATTCCCTGCTCAGCTTGTTCGATCAGGCGAATCCCCTCACCCATGAATCCTTTCTCCAGGCAAACAAGACCTGCTGCTCGCAGGAAATGTTCGGTAACCTCCCATCTCTCCATTGCCTCATGGGGTGGCATGGAGTCATCAATCACAAGGAGATCCCGGACCCGGTTGAGGATTTCAGGGAGTTCCTTTCCAGGGACACGAAGAGATTTCGAAAGGTAATCCCAATCCGCAAGCGCCTTTTGGCAGCGCGCGAGGGGATCTTTTACCCAGGGCAGATAATCAGGCGATAGATTCAGAATCCTTTGATAATAACCCAAGGCTTCCTGGTATCGCCGCATGGTCACGCAATGCCATGCAAGCGCTCCGAGGACAGAAGTTGAATCGGGATACTCATTCACAAGACGATACAGACATCGGGCGTACTCATACCGCCGTGGCCCATGATGAAGCGGCATGGCGGCTTGCAGTTCGCATATATCTGGAGGTTCAGCATTCCTCATGGTGTCATCCAGGGGGGTGAGGTAGCTTCTAAAATTGGGCTCGTTGTGTCTGATTGCATCTGAATGTGGAGTGGGATAGTCACAAAACAACCTGTGGACGTCAAGCGTGGCTTATTGTCTCTGTCTTTTCGATTTCCATCTGTTTATACATCGTCATGATAACCTGATGAGTGGTGAAGAGCTATCCTTGCCCGACTCCTTACGGCAACATACCTCGCTTCTCCGCTGACCTGATGGCGAGGGTGATATAGTGACCAAACGCGAGATGAACCTCCGGATCTTCCAGGGAAAACCGGTTCCGCATGTCTTCTTTCAGCCGCGCATCGAGCCCTGGTTCGAATTGAACCAGCGCCGTGGAACTCTCCCCCGGGAGTTTGTTGGACTGGATGTCCGGGGACTCTATGACAGTCTCGATATTTCCATGCGTTACTCACAATACTTCACTGGCCAACCCGATCCGGTCCAACGGACCTTCAGTCCTGCGGTTAAACTCCGTTCCGAGTCGACCTCAAGTGGAATTGTGAATGTCATCGAAACCCCCTATGGAGATCTGGTCACACGCTACCAGTTCGCGGGAGATGCCGGTTGCCGGATTGTGGATTTCCCTGTCCAGGGCCCGGATGACCTGCGAAAGATGCGCTGGGTCTATGAGAACACCCGCTATTCCTACAGTCCGGAGAACTTCCAGCTCGGTTCCGATTTCTTCGGTGATCGGGGCCAACCCCAATTCTGGGTTCCACGCAGCCCTTATCAGGCTCTCGCGCTGGATTGGATGAAGTTCGAAACCTTTGTCATGGCACTCATGGATTCTC
>CAYZUX010000154.1:3646-15003 GCA_964481775.1 uncultured bacterium
CTCGCGCTGGATTGGATGAAGTTCGAAACCTTTGTCATGGCACTCATGGATTCTCCCCAGCAGTTCGAGCCAGTCATGCAGGCCATCGATGACTCCTATGATGATCTGTTCGAGCAACTCGCCAATGCCAATGGCCCCACCATCATCAACTTTGGTGAGAATGTGGACTGTCAGCTCCTCTCACCGCGCTTTTTCGAAAAGTACCATTTGGCCTATTACCACAAGCGTTCGACCCCATTGCGCCAGGCCGGGATCTTTACCCACGTGCACCTGGATGGGAGTCTGAAAACGCTGCTTCCATTTCTTGAAGATCTCCCCTTCGATGGACTGGAGGCCCTGACTCCCCGTCCGATGGGCGATGTAACCCTGGAGGAGCTCAGTGAGCACATGGGAGGAAAGGTCCTATTGGATGGGATCCCGGCGGTCCTGTTCCTGCCCCCCTTCACCCTGGAGGATGTTCAGGCCTGTGTGGAACGGATCGTGGAACTGTTCGCGCCACGCCTCGTGTTGGGGATCTCGGATGAACTTCCCATGGCGGCGGACGAGGAAGGCATCAGGAGGCTTAAGTGGGTCGTGGAATACTGCCGGAAAACCGCCGCTCCGGTGATTTCCAGCTAACCCAGTTGATCTTCACCTTCCTTTGGCCGAAAATACGCATTATGAATAGAGGGTTGGATCCGCCCGTCCAATCCAGGTGGAATGGTTCACCAAGCAGATAAGGCCGAAACGGGCCTGTAAAGAGTATTCAAGGAGGTTTGATGATGGTGATGCGTTGTTTAGCAGTTCTGATGGCGGTGATGCTGGCCTCCCCGGTGTTCGGCCAGGATGCGGAAAAGAAGGATCACAAGGTGATTGGTGCCAAGCAGTGCAAGATCTGCCATAGCACCGACAAGAAAGCGGGAACCCATTTCAAGGCTTGGATGGAAAGTGCCCATGCAAAGGCCTTTCAGACCTTGTTGACCGATAAAGCCAAGGAATCCGCCAAAAAGCATGGCATCGAGGACCCCTCCAAGGATGAGAAATGCCTGGCCTGCCACACCACCAAAGGGTCTCCCACCCCCGATGAAGGTGTCTCCTGTGAAGCCTGCCATGGTGCCGCTGAAGCCTACAAAGGCCCCCACGAGAAAGAGGGTTACGAGGCTGCGGTCAAACTGGGGATGGCTGACCTGAAGAACAAGAAACCCGAAGAAATTGCCCAGACTTGTATGGAGTGCCACAAGGCCGACCCACTCAATGATTTCCACAAGGAATTCAAATTTGAGGAGTTCTGGGCCAAGATCGATCACACCAAGAACACCTCACCAGCGATCCTGGAGAAGAGAGAGAAAAAATAGTATTCCGGGTTGATTAGAGTTTCAGACCTCACCCCCCTGCCCCCCTCTCCCACTGGGCGAGAGGGAACTCTCCCCCCTCTCCTTGCGGGAGAGGGGGGCAGGGGGGTGAGGTTTTTTTTGAAATGGTACCGCGTTGCAGGGGGTTGACAGGGAATGTACACTTCCCACAATTCGCCTGTTCCGGGATCGAGGAAAAAATCGCATCATGATCCTGCCGATTCTCTTGGGCATAGGCTGGGGCTTAGCGGCTTCAGGGGTCCATTATCTCCTCCTCAGGCGGACGATTGAGAGACGGCGGGTAACCGCTGGCAAGCCCAACTCGATAACCGTCCAGATCTCCTCGCTGTTGCGGATGCTTGTGGTGGGAGGTTTCCTGGTGGTTGGACTGGGCTGGGGAAGGATCCATGTGAAAGTGGCCGTGTTGGCCTATGCGATCAGTTCCCTTGTGGTCATCATGGTTTATGGCATCCGGCTTTCCATGGGAGCGATCCAGCCGGAAGCCCTGCACAAGGAATCAGGAAGATAGAATGGCATATACCAGCGTACTGGCAAATCGATATGCCGAGGGGCTGCTCCGTGTGGTCCGGGCAACTGGCCGTTTTGAACAGGTGGGACAGGAGCTTCATGCGTTTCTCGAACTCTTCGAATCGGGGAGTGATTTACGGGAAGTCATGCTCAACCCCGCTTACAACGCCAGAACCAGACGTGAGCATGTCGATGGCTTAGTTGGACCAATGGGATTGTCCAACGAGACTGCAAACTTTTTACGGCTCCTCATCCAGAAACGCCGTATCCAGCATCTTCCCGAAATCGTCCATGCTTATGATGACCGTTACCGTGCCGAGCTGGGGATCATCCGCGCGGAGGTCCTTGTAGCGGAGGAAGTCGATACGGCCATGCGGGGACGCTTGGAGAGCGTGGTCTCACGGATCACCGGCAAGAAACCGGAACTCGCGGTCCGGCGCGACCCTTCGATCATCGGCGGAATCAAGATCCTGATGGGAAACACGGTGTTGGATGCCAGCATCAAAACCAAGCTCGAGAGGCTGCGCGAAAAATTGACCGACCCATCGAGCAGCTCATTTGGCGAATTAAACTAGACGGGAGCGGATACTGCGGAGATGTCGCAACAGATCAGACCGGATGAAATCAGCGCCTTGATTGAGCAAAGAATCCGTGGTTTTGACACGGAAGCTCAAACCGAGGAGATTGGAACCGTCATCGAGGTGGGCGATGGAATTGCCCGTGTGTATGGCCTCGATCGCGCCATGGCCGGTGAACTCGTGGAGTTTTCGGATGGTGTCAGAGGTATGGTGCTCAACCTCGAAGAGGACAATGTCGGTATCGTACTCCTCGGACGGGAGCGTGGGATTCGCGAGGGAGAGACAGTCCGTTGTACCGGCCAGGTCGCTGTAGTCCCTTGCGGCGAGGGTCTGCTGGGGAGGGTAGTCAATCCGCTTGGTGAACCGGTGGATGGCAAGGGACCGTTTACTCCCGCACCTGAAGAATACCGCAAGATCGAAATGGTGGCGCGCGGCATTGTCGACCGTCAGCCGGTCAAGGAACCACTCCAGACTGGTCTCAAGGCCATTGATTCGATGACTCCCATCGGGCGTGGCCAGCGTGAGTTGATCATCGGCGACCGTCAGACTGGAAAGACCGCAGTCGCTATTGATGCGATCATCAACCAGAAAGGAACGCATCAAACAGATTCACCGGTTTACTGCATCTATGTCGCCATCGGCCAGAAAGAGTCCAGTATTGCCCAGGTAGTGAAATCGTTGGAGGACAACGGCGCCATGGCTTACACCACGGTAGTGGCGGCCCCCGCCTCCGAGCCTGCTCCGCTTCAGTATATCGCCCCATACTCGGGCTGCGCGATGGGCGAGTATTTCATGTTCAAGGGCAAGCATGTGCTTTGTGTCTATGATGATCTTTCCAAGCAAGCGGTGGCATACCGCCAGCTTTCGCTCCTCTTGCGCCGTCCACCCGGACGTGAGGCTTATCCGGGTGATGTATTCTACCTCCACAGCCGTCTGCTTGAACGCGCCTCCAAGCTGAGCAACGATCTGGGCGGTGGATCGCTGACCGCATTGCCGATCATTGAAACCCAGGCGGGCGATGTTTCCGCTTACATCCCGACCAATGTGATCTCGATCACGGATGGTCAGATCTTCCTCGAGACTGACCTCTTCTATGCGGGTGTGCGTCCCGCCATAAATGTCGGCATCTCGGTCTCCCGCGTAGGCGGTAATGCCCAGATCAAGGCGATGAAGCAGGTGGCGGGAAGATTACGGCTTGACCTCGCACAATACCGCGAGCTGGCAGCTTTCGCCAAGTTCGGCTCCGATCTGGATGCCGCCACCCAGAAGCAGTTGCGCCGTGGTGAGCGTCTGGTCGAGGTACTCAAGCAGAACCAGTATGTTCCGCTGCCGGTTGAAGAACAGATCATGCAGATCTTCGCCGCTACGGAAGGTTTCTGGGATGATGTCCCCGCGAGCGAGGTTGTGGAGATGAGCGATGACTTGCTGGAGCACATGCGGGTTTCGCACCAGGGCATTTTACAGGAGATCTCCGCCAAGAAGGCGATCTCCGATGAACTGCGCGAGCGGATGAAAAAAGCGGTCCAGGGTTACAAGGATTCCCGGCTCGCTGTGGCGGCGAGATAACCGAAGTTCCAATTTAACAGAGGAGTCAAGATTCAGATGGCGGATGGGAAGGTGGTTCAGGTCATCGGTCCTGTGGTGGATGTGGAGTTCGAGTCCGGGAATTTACCGGATCTGTTCAATGCCCTTGTGATCCCGAAGGATGGCGGGGTGATGGAGCGTGATGTGATCGTCGAGGTGGCTCAACACCTGGGGAACAACATCGTACGCGCCGTGGCCATGTCGAGTTCAGATGGGATCTCACGGGGACAGAAGGTGCTGGACAGTGGGGCCCCGATCTCGGTGCCGGTAGGCCCCAAAACTTTGGGACGCATATTCAATGTTCTCGGAGAGCCGGTGGATCGTCTTCCCGCACCGGACATCAAGACCCATTCTCCCATCCACAAGGAGCCACCTCCCCTGGTGGATCAGAGTACCACAACTGAGATACTTGAAACTGGTATCAAGGTAGTCGACCTCCTTTGCCCCTATGTCAAGGGCGGCAAAATCGGTCTCTTCGGGGGTGCGGGTGTCGGCAAAACCGTGCTCATCATGGAGTTGATCCGTAACATTGGTCAGGAGCATGGTGGCACCTCGGTTTTTGCCGGCGTGGGCGAACGCACCCGCGAGGGCAATGACCTATGGCTGGAAATGAAGGAGTCGGGCGTTATCAGCAAGACCGCTCTGGTCTATGGCCAGATGAATGAACCGCCCGGGGCGCGTCTTCGTGTGGGACTCACCGCGCTGACCATGGCAGAGTATTTCCGCGATGAGGAAGGGCAGGATGTGCTCCTCTTCATCGATAACATCTTCCGTTTCACCCAGGCCGGCTCCGAGGTTTCGGCTCTTTTGGGACGTATGCCCTCGGCGGTGGGTTATCAACCCAACCTGTCCACCGAGATGGCCGGTTTGCAAGAGCGCATCACCTCCACCAAGAAGGGCTCCGTAACCTCGGTCCAGGCCATTTATGTCCCCGCCGATGACTTGACTGATCCGGCTCCCGCCACTGCTTTTGCGCACCTCGATGCCACCACCGTGCTTTCCCGCCAGATTGCCGAGCTGGCCATCTACCCGGCGGTCGATCCGCTCGATTCCACCTCGCGCATCCTCAAACCGGATGTCCTCGGCCTCGAACACTACCAGGTAGCTCGCCAGACTCAAAAGGTCTTGCAGACCTACAAGGATCTCCAGGACATCATCGCCATCCTTGGCATGGATGAACTTTCCGATGATGACAAGCTCACCGTGGCCCGCGCCCGCAAGATCCAGCGGTTCCTTTCCCAGCCCTTCTTCGTGGCCGAGCAGTTCAGCGGACGCGCGGGGCAGTATGTGCGCCGTGAACAGACCGTCGCGGGCTTCAAGGAGATCCTCTCCGGTGATCTGGATGACCTTCCCGAACAGGCCTTTTATATGATGGGCAGCATCGAAATGGCCAAGGAGAATGCAGAGGAGATGGCGCACGCACACGCGTAAGTTTTCGGATATGACTTGAAAAGGCTGGTGGAGAGAATCCTTTCCACCAGCCTTTCTGTTTACTGGGTTTGAAATCGCTCTCCACTTTTGAGGGGAGGTTCAGATGTGCCAGTCTCCACATATTCTCGATCTTGCCAACATTAAATCCGCGGCGGATGTCAAAGGGGATAATGTACGCGTTGTCACAGCGTATTGGCCCGATCCATCAGAGTGGAGTGAGGATTTCAGAAGGAGAAAACAATGAAGTGTCACGTTTGCGGTGGGGAAATGAACCCAATCTGCACGGATCTCCCCTTCAAGGTGAGTGACAAGACAATTGTGATCCTCAAAGATCTTCCGGTGCTCCAGTGTGGAAATTGCCGGGAGTTTCTGATTGAGGACCCCATTATGGAGCGGGTGGAGGAAATTCTTGAGAAAGTGGATATGGCTTCGGAACTTGAGGTGGTGCGATTCGCGGCCTGAAAGGTGACTGAAAATGTTGTTTTGCCCTTTCGTGGCTCATCCTCAACACCACCTCGGACCTTCCCACTCCATAGTAACCCCTCTACATCATCCCCGGCGGTAAGCCCACCGCATTCCAACGATAAATGTCTCCCCGGCTGCTGGTCCCATTGGTCGGGCTGTAGATCGTAATCCGTAATTTCCCGGCGGTCGCCGAGTCGCAAACCGGACAGACCACGATTCCTCCGACTTCCACCGAGGGGGGATAATAGTGAAGCTGGTTGAAATCCCCATCCGGCCCTGCACTGGCCAGCATCAGATGGGTGTCCCCCAGGTTGAGCGTCCCGCGTGGACCGGCCTTGTCAGCGCGTCCATAGCAATATCCATGTCCGCCCGGCTCCTGGTCGAAACGGATCCAGGAGGCTCCATTGTTCCAACGGTGCCCGAAGGGATCCTCCGGGATGGTCCCGATTAATTTCACTGGTGAAGTAAGGGGACGGAACCGCGCCGACAGGTTGGTGGCCTCGACATCGAATGGCAGAGGATCGGGCAGCTTGTTGCTGGTTGCACGGTATGCCACGAGCATTTGATCCAACATGCGTAACTCACTCCGCGCCTTGGCGACACGCGAGCGTGTGACTGACTCCAGGTAATTGGGAAGAGCAATGCTGAGCAGAATGAGAATGATCGCGATCACCACCAAGAGCTCGATCAGGGTGAATGCGGTGTTGTTCTTTTTCATGGGCGGAACTCCTTTTCTTCCGGACAGGCCTGGGCGGGAAGGAATCTCCCACCCAGGCGGTTCGATACACGAGGTGAACCCTATTCGTACAACTGCCAGGACTTGATCCCGGAGGGGATCTCTTCCGTTGAGAAAGCGAAGAGGAACCAGGGAGCTGCCTCCACGGGAAGCGTGGTCTCGGATAAATCCTCCATGTTGATCACCAGCAACTGGTCACGTTCAGTCAGAGCCACATAGGCCTTCGTTCCATCGGGAGAGAATTGCACTCCGCTGAAGCCCACCCGGCTGGGAACCGGTTCATCCAGCGGGATCGCCTTGACCACCTTCATGAAGTTGACGGAGCTGGGATCCGTGTTGATCACATGAACCTGGTGGACAGTCGATGTTCCGGTAAGCACCAGATCTCCCGCCACCAGCCATTTCCCATCCGGGCTGTATCCAAAGTCGGTGCAATTGACACTTTCCACGGATGAGAGCGCGCCGGTTACCGTGTCATAGGAATAAAATGCACCCTGCTGATCGACAGGGTCTTCATAAAAGATGTTGCCGATGATCTGGCGTCCATCGGGCGAAATCTTGAGCTGGGCTTCGACACCTTCCCCGGGAAGTGGAACCGTTTCGAGAAGTTTGTCTTTCTCAGTTCCCTCGGTTCCGATGACTTCCAGCCCTCCAATGCAGGCGAAATACACCCGTCTGGTCAATGGCGAGTAAACCCCCGAGTGGGGATTGGGAAGGCTCAGAGTGAGTGTCTTCCGTACAGTCCCATCATTCCCGATGATGTCGATGCCACCAGCCTCCGTTTCCCCCAGGAACCGCCCCACATAGGTTTCATAACCAGAGGCATCTCCCACGAATACCACGGTACCATGGTGATATCCGCCGGTGACTGTCTCTACAATGAGCGAGGCCGGTTCGATAAAACTGAGGGTTCCATCCTCATCGTTGGAGACAACCACGCGGCCATCCGGGGCCAGGTAATTGTGAAAAGGAACATTGCCTGCCTCGACTGAGCCCACATGCGTGATCGGGGAATCGGGATATCCAGAGTAATCGAAGACCTCGACAAGACCTTCCTTCTCAGCCTTGTTGCTTTTCTCATGATGGTGCTCTTCATCGGCTGTACAGGAGACAAACAGACGTTTCACTGCAGGAGCAGCGATCATCCAGGTCGGTATATTCTCGTCATAACTTCCGCTGGGGACATGGTTGAATATCTGTTGTCCATCGGGGTTGTAAATCGTGACCTTTTTGTTGACATCGTTCTGATGGGAAATCGCCAAAAGGTAATCGGCGGATTGAGCGGAGATTGATACACCGGAAAGGATCCAGACAGCCAAAGCGCATAGTACTGCTGTCCGGATTCCTCCGGAGAGATTGAAACAAACCATGGTAAGGTTCCACCTCCCGGGTTGATGCAAACGGGAGATGCCCTTTCCAGACTGGAACAAGGTCATCTTCCCGGTCCGGATTCAGAGCGTTCTCTGTTAGGTGGTAACTGTGACCCATTCCCCCCCTGCTTGGAGTTCACACTTTTGAGTGTATCTACTCTCCCCCCTTGTGGGGGAAGGGTTGGGGTGGGGGGAAAAAGATCCCTACACCGGACAGACAGGCGCTCTAGGAAAGGCGGCCGGGGGGCCCGCGGCGGGAAAGAGGTTGTGGCCAATCAAGCCACTGAAGAAGTGGCTCTTGGTGAACGGTAAAGAGATCCTCGGAGAGAGAATCGAGCCATCCCGCGAGAAACCGTGTGGTGAAATCCAGCGGAATTGGTTCGCAACGAGCCGCACACAGGCTACAATAGTGGTCACAATCTTGTTCCGAATCCCCTTCATCATCATGGCTTGGATCGTGGCCATGAGAGGTGGGGCAGGAATCATGAGAATGCCCACAAGTATCGTGAGCATGGGGTGTGAGGGGATCGGGATGTGCGAAATCGCCTGTGGGGTGAATCCATGGGTGGAGCAGCAGCGGACCAACTGCCAGTAACAGAACAAGATAGCCCTGCAAGCTTCGTCGCATGGGATTATTCTGTCCGGTTTTCGAACTTATTTCAAGGGCCTAAGCTGGATTTGTCATAAATATTGGATTTAATGAATATAATAAGGAGCCCCTGATGTGTCTTGCAGTCCCCGGACGGATTGAAACCATTCTGCACGAAGACCCCCTGACCCGTTCAGGGAGAGTGAGTTTCGGGGGGATTCTGAAAGATGTGAATTTGGCCTATGTCCCAGAGGCCCAGGTGGGAGACTATGTTATCGTTCATGCCGGTTTCGCTCTTTCTGTCCTTGATGAGGCTGAAGCCGCCAAAACCTTTGAATACCTGCGTGAAATCGGTGAGATAGAGGAGTTGCAGAAAGCATCTCAGACCGGAGATAAGGAATCCACCCGTGCGCTACGTGGATGAATTCCGGCAAGCCGCTCCTGTCCGTAAGTGTGCGGAGCAAATCGCATGCATCACCCGTCATCCCTGGACCCTGATGGAGGTGTGCGGCGGGCAGACTCACTCGATTGTTAAGTTCGGATTGGATGGACTCCTGCCGGAGGGCATCACCTTGGTACATGGCCCAGGCTGCCCGGTCTGTGTGACACCCCTTGAGCTGATCGAGAAAGCCATCACGATCGCATCACGGCCAGAGGTGATCTTCTGCTCCTTTGGAGACATGCTGCGTGTTCCGGGGCAGAGCAGGGACCTGCTTTCAGTGAAAGCGCAGGGAAGCGATGTCCGCATTGTATATTCTCCGCTTGATGCGTTGAAAATTGCAAAGGAAAATCCTGACAAAGAGGTGGTCTTTTTCGCCGTGGGGTTTGAGACCACCGCTCCCGCGAATGGCATGGCGGTGCTTCAAGCCAGGCAGGCCGGTTTGCGAAACTTCACGGTTCTCGTTTCGCATGTGCTTGTCCCTCCCGCGATCCAAGCCATCCTGGCTGCGCCTCACAATGTGGTCCAGGGTTTTCTCGCTGCCGGGCATGTCTGTGCGGTGATGGGGATCGAGGAGTATGAACCGTTGGCACGTGAATTCAGTGTACCCATTGTTGTGACCGGTTTTGAACCACTTGATATCCTGCTGGGGATCCATGACTGTATTCTGTCGTTGGAGAACGGCTGTCATAGGGTCTCAAACCGGTATGCCCGTGTGGTAAGTTCCGGTGGCAATCCCCATGCAAAGCGGGTTATTCAGGAAGTTTTCCAGGTGATCGACCGCAAATGGCGGGGAATTGGAGTCATTCCGAGGAGCGGTCTGGGTCTCAAGCCGGAATACAAGGAGTTTGATGCGGAGTCTCGTTTCGGAGTTGCGGACCAGATCTTCGATGAATCCGCCGAATGTATCAGCGGACTTATTCTCCAGGGAATAAAGAAGCCATGCGATTGCCCCGCTTTTGGAGCATCTTGTACCCCCGAACATCCTCTGGGTGCGACCATGGTCTCCTCCGAGGGAGCCTGCGCCGCCTACTACCGTTACAGGCGGACATGAAGGAAGTTCAATCCTATGCAAATGAGTTGCCCTGTTCCTATCGTTGATCACTCCCAGGTTCTCCTGGCCCATGGGGGCGGGGGACGTTTGATGAACGACCTGATCGAGAAAGTTTTTCTCGATGCCTTCCGTAATCCCCTTCTGGAGGCCCGTCATGATGGTGCTGTGATGGAGATCGCGGGAACACGTCTGGCTTTCACGACCGACTCTTATGTGGTCCACCCGCTCTTCTTTCCCGGCGGGGATATCGGCTCGTTGGCGGTCCATGGAACGTTGAACGATCTGGCCATGTGCGGAGCCAAACCGCTCTACCTGAGCGCCGCGTTCATCCTGGAAGAGGGGTTACCCATCGAAATCCTCACCCGTGTGGTTGAGTCCATGAGCGCTGCAGCCAGGAAAGCGGGTGTCCATATCGTTACCGGCGACACCAAGGTGGTGGAACATGGCAAGGCCGATGGCCTTTTCATCAGTATGGCTGGAGTGGGACTGGTACCAGAGGGATTGGAAATCGGTCCGCACAAGGTTTGCGAGGGCGATGCGATTCTGGTTAGCGGCGACTTGGGACGTCATGGCATGGCAGTGATGGCGGTGCGCGAAGGTCTGGCTTTCGAGACCACCCTCGAGAGCGATTCGGCAGACCTCTCCGGTCTGGTGGGAGATCTGCTCAACGCTGGGATCGAGGTTCACTGCCTGCGGGATCTGACTCGTGGTGGTTTGGCCAGCGGGCTCAATGAAATTTCCATGAGCTCGGGTCTCTCAATTCAAATTGAGGAAGCATCTGTTCCCGTGTGTGAGGAGGTTCGTGGCGCCTGCGAGATCCTTGGATTGGACCCGCTGTATGTGGCCAACGAGGGACGCCTGGTGGCCTTTGTTCCTGAGAGGGAAACAGAACGCTGCCTGAAAAGGATGCGTGCCCATCCACTTGGTCAGAATGCCAGTTGTATTGGTCAGGTAAATGCGGATCAACCTGTGTTGGTGACGCTCAAAACACCCTTCGGGATGAGCCGGATTCTGGATATGCTCAGCGGGGAGCAGTTGCCGAGGATTTGCTGAAGCTTTCTCTCACGCCAGCCGCATCGCCAGTGCTTCGTTGATTTGGTTGTGCAACGTTTCAGACCTCATCCCCCCACCCCCCTTCTCCCATAGGGCGAAGGGGGAGCCACAAGTCCCCTCGCCCCGCGGGAGAGGGGATTTAGGGGCAATGCCCCTGAAATAAAGAAAAGCAAAAGAAAATCCTCCTTAGCCGATCATA
>CAYZUX010000155.1:0-14942 GCA_964481775.1 uncultured bacterium
AACTGATGTGGGGTCCTGCTCTGTTCCGGACAGTTCTGTCACAATCCTCACAAGGGACCACTCCCCGGAAATACCCACCGGTGGTCATTGCCGGTGAGAGCACGAAAAGGTACTCTCTGTTCCGGAAATCTCTCACAGAATCCAGGTGTCATTGGGAATGTACAGCCTGCTTGCTGATTTGATCCTCGCCTTGCACATCTACTATGTTCTCTTTGTAGTGGTGGGGCAGTTGCTGATTGTGTTGGGGTGGCTGATGAACTGGCAATGGCCAAGGAATCGTCTCTTTAGGTACTTGCACCTGGGAGCGATCGGGGTGGTAGTCGTGCAGAGCTGGTTCGGGATCATTTGTCCGCTGACTGTTCTCGAAAATGAGCTGCGGAGCCGTGCCGGAATGAACGGATACGAAGACTACAGCTTCATCGGATATTGGATGAGCCGATTGCTTTTCTATGAAGCACCGGCATGGATCTTTGCGGTAGTCTACACATTATTCGGCTGCCTGGTTGTGGGAACCTTCAGGGCCTATCCCCCTGTCAGGAAGAATAGAAATCTGGAGCTCTTGCATTCCTCATGACTGACATCGACCTGCGTATAGGTCTCCTTGGCTGTGGGGCCATCTCCCAATTTGCTCATCTCCCGGCGTTGATCAAGGCCAAAGGAGTTTCCTTGGCCGCGCTTTGCGACACCGCCGAAGACATTCTGAAAATCCTTGGACATCGTTATGGAGTCGAGCGCCTTTACACCCATCCTGAGGAATTGTTCGGGGATTCCAGTATCGATGCGGTTCTCATTGCAGTCCCGGATCCCTTCCATGTCATGCTTGCTGAACAGGCCCTGCGTGCGGGGAAGCATGTCCTGGTCGAAAAGCCATTGGGAGACAAGTCCGGGGAATGCGAAAGGCTTGCAAGAACAGTGGAGGAGACCGGCCTCAAGCTGCAAGTCGGTTGCATGAAACGTTATGATCCAGGCATCGCATTTGCGCAGCGATTTATTCGTGAAAACCTGGGGCATGTTTTCTCAGTGAGTGGACGCTATTTCGATTCCTCCTTCCGTCCCGCGATGCAGGAAAGTCTGCTGCCACCTCTCCTGACCAGCGCCAGGTCCACCCAACCCCTGGTGAATCCAAAAAACGACAAGCAGAAATATAGCCTCTGGACTCATGGGGCACACCTTTTCGATAACCTGCTTTTCCTGGGAGGTTCCATCGAATCTGTCACGGCCCGGCTGGCCATCAGCGGGGAGCGATTCTCCTGGCATGGATTGATCGAAACCAGGGAGGGAGCGGCGGGGCATTTTGAGCTCACCGTCAAGGTGAACGAAAACTGGTCGGAGGGATACACCCTCCACGGTGAGGGTGGCAGCATCCAGGTGAACACCTTTCTGCCCTTTTATTACCGGACCAGCGAGGTGCGCGCTTTCAATGCCCACAACACACTGTTCACAACACCACTCGGTGAGTCCAGTAATCCCTTCAAAAACCAGCTCGAGGCTTTTGCCAGGGTAATTCTCGATGATCTTGCCCCCAGCCCGGATGTTTATGATGGCCTGGCCGTGGTCCGGTTACTTGAATCTGTGGAAAAATCCGTTCTCACAGGGCAGAGGATTGTCATTCCAAGCATCCAGAGATCGAAATGAAGTTGGGAATCTTCGCCCGTACTTTTGTCCGTCCCACACTCGAGGAGGTCCTGGCATCCATTCGGATGCATGGGTTCGAGACAGTTCAGTTCAACCTTTCTTCGGCGGGACTTCCCACCTTACCGGAGCAAATTGAGGAACAGCTCCTGGAGCGAATCCACAGCGCTTTTCGATCCTGCGATCTTGAGATGTGTGCGGTCTCCGGAACTTTCAATACGATTCATCCCGACCTCTCAAAACGCACTCTGGAGACTCAACGGTGTGTCCAGCTTATACGATGCTGCTCCCGGTTGGGAACCGGGGCGGTCTCCCTTTGCACAGGGACACGCGATCCTGACAACATGTGGCATGCCCATCCGGAGAATTCCTCTCCCGAGGCCTGGCAGGACCTTATCGCGACATTGGCCATCCTTCTGGAGAGTGCTGAAGAGGAGGGTGTGGATCTGGGTATTGAACCCGAAATGGCCAATGTGATTCATTCAGCCAGGCGTGCCCGGCAACTGCTGGATGAGCTCAAATCGCCACACCTGAAGATCATTCTGGATGGGGCGAATCTGTTGAGCCTTGGGACGGTCGCCCGCCAGCGGGAAATTCTCACTGAAGCTGTCGATCTGCTCGGTCCTGACATCTTTATGGTTCACGCCAAGGATTTTCCAGCCCACGAGAACCAGAGTCAGGCAGCAGGGCAGGGAACCATCGATTTTCCTTTTTATCTTGAGCTTGTTCGGATGAGTGGATTTGATGGACCTGTCGTGTTGCATAATTTATCCGAGAATGAAGTTGTCCAAAGCACGGCTTATATCCGTGGACTCCTGGCGAGGTGAAAAAAATGCCTTTCTTTGACTATGATGGAATCCAATTCAACTACGAGGTCAACGGTGATGGCCCCGCGATTGTCTTCACGCATGGTCTGGGCGGTGATCTCAGCCAGCCCAAAGATCTGCTGGGAGAGATGATTGGCTATCGAGTCCTCCTCTGGGATGTGCGGGGACATGGCATTACCGAACCAGTTGGTCCTGAGGACAAGTTGAATTTTGAGACCTTTGCACAGGATCTGCATGCTTTACTCGAACATGTGGGGATGACTGACGTCATTATGGGCGGCATTTCAATGGGTGCCGGGATCTCAGCGGCTTTCGCGGTACGTTGGCCGGAGCGAGTCCGTGGCCTGGTTCTGGTCCGTCCCGCCTGGGAGGATCGGCCCGCCCCAGTCAATCTGCAACACCTGATTCAACTCAGGCATCTGCTCGAAGCCGGACGCTCTGATACCACGCTCCAGGAATACCGCAGACTCCCGGAATATGAACCCCTCAGGAGTCTGGCCCCGGATTTGGTCGAAGGTCTGGAGTCCCAACTTGTCAAGCCCAAGGCTTATGAGCGGCGTGCACGGCTCGAGATGGTCACCAGGTCTCAACCGATCCATTCCTGGAAAGAGGTGGAAGCACTTATCATCCCCACCCTGGTGATTGGAAATGAACCTGATTCCACCCATCCCATGAAAATGGCCGAGGAATGGGCAAAACGAGTTCCACAAGGACGTTTGGCGGTCATCCCACCCAAGACCCGGATGGAGGCTCACCGGGCTGAGTTCCAACGGCATTTCCTCAATTTCCTCAAGGAGGAGGTATTCGTATGAACCTGCTGGCATCCGTCTCACTCTGGTCCGCGGATATGAGCCAGTTCGCCACGGAGATCGCCCGTGTCGATCCTTATGCCGACTCCTACCATCTGGATGTTTGCGATGGACGATATGCCCCCAACCTGCTGTTCTTCCCCGACCTGGTGGCGGCGCTTCGTCCACTAACCAAAAAACCTTTCGAGGTTCACCTGATCACCCGCGATCCGGAGATGTGGATCGATCCTTTCCTGGAGGCAGGCGCAGACATTTTTATTTTCTACCCGGATGCCACCTCTGATCCGGCGGGGCTGATCCACCGGATCAAGGACCTCCACCTGGGAGTGGGGTTGTCGCTCTCATTGGATCAGCCGGTTTCGATGATCGAGGAATATCTCCCCTCCCTGGACCTGGTTACGATCATGGGAACCGAATCAGGCAGTAAGGGTGTCTTAGCCCCCGCACCAGCCGCCTATGAGAAGATCCGCCAGCTCCACCGCTTGCGAGCGGCACAAAGGTTTCATTACCAGATCCAGGCGGATGGGGCGATCCGTTGGGAGACCGTGCCATTGTTGGCTGCAGCAGGTGCTGATGCCGTTGTTCCGGGATCGCTCTTCTTTAAGGAAGATGTGGACAAGGTGAGTGCCCTGCTCAAAAGGCTGTAATCACACTCACTCCCTTCCTCTTGTTCTACGGCAATCCTGCAAGACCTCACCATGCTACAGGATATGCACTGCCACTGGACATAACATGTATGGACATGGTCTTTTCAGAAAAGCCATGGTACTTCGTAACCACCTGAATGTATTGAAGTTCCACTGAATCCACCGTCGTCATTCCTTGCGGCATAGCATCTGCAATTCTCAGCTTTGCTCAAATCCATCTTCGAAAGGAGTTCCCATGTGCCCAGAAAGTCTTTCGCCCGATGAACAGTGGAATGACCCTCCTCAAACGACACCGAAAGAGGGAACCGTGAACCCCAGTGCAGAATCGATTGGTGAAACTCCCCCTGCCTCCACAGAGGTGATCAAGGAACCCCGGCGGAACCTGATGGAAATCCTGCTCGATCCACGCAGCATCCAGCTCCTGCTCGGATTCGGGGCGACCCTCATGGTGGCGGGATTGGTCATCTTTCTATGGATCAACAAGTTCTTCAGCCCCCCGGTGGTCGCGGTCAGCCTCGGTACAGTCAACACCACACTCCTCCTGCTGGGCTGGTTTGTCCTGCGGGAAACTCGATATCAACTCGCCGGAAGAGCCCTCACGCTGATCGCCTGCCTGATCATGCCGCTCAATTTGTGGTACTACCATGTCAACCATCTGATCACCCTGGATGGTCATCTTTGGGCAGCGGCTCTGGTGATCAGCGCTCTTTATGCGGCCTCTGCGTTGGTGCTGCGTGATGAACTGTTTGTCTATGTCTTCACCGCCGCAGTGACCCTGACCGGATTGCTTGTGCTTGCCGATCTCCCTCCCTCGCCGCAGAAGTTCTGGGAGATCGCCTTCCCGGCTACTTTGCTGGTGACGCTCGGAGTGCTGGCCATTCATGTCGAAAGAGCATTTCCAGAACAGGATGGACCCTTTGGAAGGCGACGTTTCGGGCTGGCCTTTTTCTGGTCCGGACATGCCCTTCTGGCGGCTGGACTGCTGCTGGTACTCGGAGCCGAGGTAGCGGGAGACTGGCTCTACAAACCTGTGTTCGAGCCGTTTTACCTCCAGTTGAAAGCCACACCCTCGCCCATTACCGGTGAGTTGCGCTGGCTGGCCTTGGCGTTGGTCCTCACCGGCACCTATGCCTACATCTACTCCGATGTGGTAGTACGTCACATCGGAGTCTATGTCCACATTGCCGCGGGAACCCTCCTGTGGGCCCTGGTGCTCGGACTGCAGGTGCTGGAGATCCCCCTGGGGATGGATGCCATGATCTCGGTTCTGGCAGTCACATCACTGGTGGCAAATGCCGCCCAGGCCACCGCGCTCCGTGACAGCCGTTACACCCAAGCGTTCCCGGTGTTCGGGGTGCTGCTTCCACTGTTGGCAGTGGCACTTGGAGTGCAGGTGTACTTCCGGGCCCTCAGCTCGGATCTGAAGAGTATCTGGCAGGTGGCGCCTCCCGCCTGGTCTTATGTGGGCGCCATGGCGCTGACCGCCCTCTCCTGCCGTTTAGGCGCATATCTTTACAGGAACAGTCAACCACGTTTGGCGGTTGTGTATTTCTTCGCAACAGCAGCCGCGACATTGACCGGAGTGACCGCCCTTCTCGCAGCTCTGGGATTGGATACCTGGCGTGAACATGCTCCCTGGTTGATGCTGCTTCCGACGCTGTATCTCCTGGCAGCCCGCCTTTATCGTGGCAAGCCCGAGGAAACCGCGCTCGTCTGGGTGAGCCACACCGCCACTGCCTTTATGCTCCTTTCGAGCCTGGCCTCGGCGCTCGAGGGGTTCGCTCCCATCCAGCAACAGCCACTCAACCTGGTTCTGGCACTGTTCTGTGCCGAGGCAGCGGTTTTTTATGCCCTTGCGGCGATATTCTACAAACAGGTCTGGACCATCCATCTTTTCGCGGCGATGGCCTGCGGCACAGTCTGGCAAGTCCTGACCTACTTTGGCATGGCAATCGAGTTCTACACACTGACATTCGCCTTGACGGGCCTGGTGCTGCTGGTGATCTACCGTTTCTCTTTGGTGGGACATTTCTCTGCTGGACCCATGGCGGATGCAGCTTTCCAGAGCGCCAACACTTTACTGTCCCTGTCCTTCGTAGCGGCCATCTTCCTGGGATTGAGCCGTCTGGCCACTCAGCAGATTCAGTGGGGGCTGGTAGGTCTGTTCGCCCTCCTGGCTGTCTTCAGTCTGGCCGCGGTGGCTCTTGTCCAGCACATGGGCTGGCGGCGCTGGTATGTTGTGATGGCCATCAGCCAGCTGGCACTCACTTTCTTTGGAGTCTCCGTGTTGAGTGTCCTGAGTACCTGGCAGAAACTGGAGCTCTTCAGTGTCACGGTTGGCTTTCTTTTGTTGGCCGAAGGGCACCTGGGATGGTATCGTGAACAGGATCGCGAGAACGATCTGGTCAGTCTCAGTCTGTTCCTGGGGAGTCTGATGACCGGAGTACCCTTAGCGATTGCGGCATTGTGTGACCGGAGCCAGGATCATTTCATCCTCCTGAATGAGCTTGGATTCCTGGCGACAGCGGTGCTGCTGGTGACCAGCGGTTTTGTGTTCCGGATCAAGTCCACCACCCTTACCGGGGGAGCATTGACCCTGCTGTATTTCCTCACCCTCCTGCTTTTTGTCCCCTGGAGCCGTATGAACACAGTTGCTCTGTTCATCACAGCAGTGGGCGGAACCCTTTTCATCCTCGGTCTGTTGCTGAGTGTGTATCGTGAATACCTGGCCGCCATTCCCGAACGGATCAAACAGCGTGAGGGGGTGTTCTGTGTCCTGAACTGGCGTTAATCCGATGTGGTGAAATCGCCGCATCTGTTGAGAAGGTTGAGTCACGCTGGAACGGGAAAAACTTATCGTTCCAGCGTGATTCTTTTTTGTATCCATTCACTCTTACCCCAACTCCGATCCACTCTGCGCTGGAAGTGTGTTCCTCCACCCATGGATCCAGTTCCTGGCAGAATACAAAAAAGACAGAAATTCTCTGGTTCAAGCAAGCGTGGGTGCATCCAGTGTCTCGCGTACGGCTCGCAGAAGGTCCTCTCTGAGGTAGGGTTTGGCTATCAGTCGCAGCCCTTCCTTAATAACGAAATCTGTATGAATGGCATTGGCGCTGTAGCCGCTGCTGAAAAGGAAACGTATGCGCGGGTTCTCCGCCTGAATCCGTTCCATGACTTCCCGCCCACCCAGTTTGGGCATGATGACATCAAGCAGGGCCATGTCGATGGATCCGGAGTGTTCGTGGAATACCCGCAGGGCATCCTCTCCATCGATGGCAGCCAAGACTTTGTATCCAGCGGATTCCAACAGGCGTACCACCAGGTCGCGCACCATTCCCTCATCCTCGGCAACAAGAATGGTTTCAGAACCCCCTGCCGCTGGTGCCTCACTTCTGACAAATACCTTCTCAGCAACTCCCTCCGCCTGGGGCAGATACACCTTGAACGAAGTTCCACGGCCCAGCTCACTATAGACATGAATCAATCCATTATGGTGTTTCACAATGCCGTAGACTGTCGCCAGCCCCAACCCGGTTCCATGCCCCAATCCTTTGGTCGTGAAAAAGGGCTCAAAAATACGTGACCGTGTCGCTTCATCCATTCCAGCCCCGGTGTCTGTGACATTCAACAAGAGATAACGTCCCTCCACCGCCCAGGGGTGGTCAATGCAATAAGCCTTATCGATGACCACATTTCTTGTCTCGATAGTCAGAGTCCCTCCCTTGGGCATGGCATCACGTGCATTGACACACAGGTTCATGACAATCTGCTCAATCTGTCCTTTATCAGCACGGATCAACCCCGGGCTCTCACCAGGCAGGAAAACAAGGTTAATGTGCTCGCCAATCAGTCTCCGGATCATCTTGAGCAAGCTCTGTACCAGATCGTTGAGGTTCAGCATGACTGGCTGGATCACCTGACGGCGGCTGAAAGCCAGTAACTGGCGTGTCAGATCCGCGGCGCGTTCCGCGGCCTTGCGCACTTCATCCAGCGGACCGCCATTCGGGGTGAGCTGTCCCAGCTCACTTTGAAGGAGATCCACATTTCCCAGGATGATCTGCAACAGGTTGTTAAAATCATGCGCCACACCCCCAGCCAGTTGGCCAACAGCTTCCATCTTCTGGGATTGCAGCAACTGCGCCTCGAGTTTCTCCCGCTCTGCCTCAGCCCGTTTGCGTTCAGTCACATCGGCATGTGTTCCGATGACCCGCAGTGGCTTTCCATCCGCGGACCTTTCAATCACCTTCCCTCGATCAAGAACCCATTTGTAGGTCCCATCCCTGCAGAGCATCCGGTATTCAGCCTGATAAACAGGGGTTTCACCTCCCAGATGCCGGTTCAATTCCGAGTAACAAAGCACCAGGTCATCAGGGTACACACGGCGTTCCCATTCACTCAGAGAATCCCCGATTTCCTCATCCGCATATCCAAGCATCTCTTTCCAGCGGCGTGAGAAAAAGACCTTGTTAGTCTGCAAATTCCAATCCCACACACCATCTCCAGCCCCCTCCAGAGCAAACTGCCAACGCGATTCGCTTTCCTTGAGGGCCTCCTCAGCCCGGCGCCGTTCAGTGATATCATTACCCACACACAGAATTTCAACACATTTTCCTGTGTCATCCAGGATCGGTGTATTGGTCCAGGCAACCCATACGCGCGTCCCATCCTTGCAGATATTTTCGTTCTCGTTGAGCTTGTAGTGCTCCGGATGGGCCGTGATGGAACGCACCATGCTTATCAGATCTCTCCCGTTGGAGTCCACGGGGGGAATGATGGTTTCGAGGACATTACGGCCAAGGATTTCCTCGCGCGGAAAACCGAGGAAACGCGAGGCATACTCATTAAAATACGTGATTGTCCCACTTGTATCCATGCGGAGAATAATGCTGTTGGCATTCTCCACAAGTTCCCGGTACTTGCGCTCACTCGCCCGCAGGGCCGCTTCGCTTTTCCGCCGGTGTTCTCCATCCAGGAAGACCTGCGCGATCAGTAGAAAGGCGACCGGGTAGAATAACAGGACGATAGGACCCACACGATAAAAAATTTCCAATCCTTTTCCTGGAATGAGTAATTGTAACAGCATCATGAGAATATGGACCAGAATCGCAAAGGCCCAGAGGCTGAGTGGTTTCACCCAGGCCTCGCTTCGCCGTCGCAGGTAATAAAGGATCGTTCCGAGAATGGCCGCCTCGACTATTGTAGCCACCCCGGGGACAACACCTACTCCACCGAGGTGAACTCGGTAGACACAACACATCACCGCCGCGATCACCGCCGCGATGGGACTCCCAAAGAGTCCGGCCAGGCTGAGGACAATCGAGCGTCCGTCATAAATCACCCCCGGTGCGAAATGCATGGGGGTCATCATCCCGATGATGCCGACAGCGCCGAAGAGGAGTCCGGTGACTATTCCATAAAGAACTGGACGCCCCTCTGTCCGCCGTGCCAGCATTCGAAGTCCAACAGCCAGTGTGACCAACAGAGCGATATTGCGAACCAGGTCCAGAACCAGGGTCAGGTCGAGAGCCATCTTTTCTGTTTCCTCCGCTTTTCCGGTCAGATCTCTTAATAAATGGCCCGGACTCCGATGGTCCCTCCCGTGGGAGTCAGCTGGATGATCTCACGGTCAGGAACGAATTTTTTGTGCGGGATACCATCCACCTGGACCGACTTCATCTGTTTCCCCTCCGGGTGACGGATGCGCAGGACGATCTCCCTGGGCGGGTTTCGGTTGGGGCATTGAACAGTGGCTTCGATGAATCCCTGATCTGCCGAGGAAAGAATCTCATAGCCTGTAGGCCCGAAATGGGTTGGGGCATTGGCCACGGACACTTTCATCCCCTGCTTGAGCCAGTTGTTGGTGACAAAGGGAGCCAGCCAGAGTTCATCCCCGCGTTCCATCAGGAACATTGTGCGTGTCTGGGAGAGGAACCAGCCGGTCTCATGCGTTTTGTTCCATCCACCGGTGTTGTGGAAGTGCTCCCAGAAGGAAAGATTCTCCAGGCTGAGGAGACTCGGGATGGCATTGAAGTAGGAGCGAATGAAGGGCTTGACCTCATCACGCTGGGCATAAACATCGATCGCGCGGGTGTAGTAGGGCTGGACCTTGGAAAAACCTCCCAGGTTGAACCAGTCCGCTTTGCTCTTTTCGGTTGGGTAATCCCCCATCCCACCCTCGAGGAATTGGACATCCTCGAGGTGGTCGAGAATCCAGCCGGCTTCCTGGCACTTGGGATCCATCACCTCCATGGCCGCCAAGTGATTCGCGCCCAGCTCGACATCATAACACCAGCTACGGTTGCCATCCTCGCCGGGGAAGATGTCACCCAAGGGTCCAAAGGCATACAGGATCGAGGGAGGAGCGGGAATAAAGGCCCCATCCTGGAGACCTACCACAGGCGTTCTCGCCTGGTTCCAGCGGTAAGCACGGAAGAGATTCTCTTTATAGACTTCCGCCGCTTTGACAAGCTCTTCAGACCCGGGATAGTGAATCTCCTGGAGAGCCGCAGCCGCATCCCGCAACCCCGCGAGGAAATGCCCTTGTAGCGCGAAGCGGTAGGCAAAGCGATTCCAATCCGCCGCGACTCCCGGTGGGATCAGACCATACTCAGGCAGTGAGTTGCCATCAAACCCTTTCCGCTGTGTCTTCTCTGTTTGGGCAACGATCCACTTGCAGACCCGTTCGATTTCCGAGGCATGTTTTTCCAACCAGACCTTGTCCTGTGCAAGATGGAAACATTCAGCAAGAGTCCACAGGTGCCAGCCGGTTCCCATCAGGGTGTAGCCGGTCGTGAGGAAGCCCTGCGGGTTGTACTGCTTGATGAAGTAGTCAAGAGACCGGCGTGCGAAATCAGTCTGCCCCATGCGAGCCATGCCCAGGATGACCGAGTGAGCCTCGCTTTCGAGTGGGCCATAACGGTCCGAGGAGATCCAGGCGGCGACTGTCCCATCGGAGGGATCATTACGCGCGGCGAGGAGACAGTGGACTTGAGACGCTCTGATCACATTATTCAGGAGTGGATCTGGTGTCTCCACTTGAATCGCAGAGAAGAGAGCTTCCTCCCAATATTTCTTGGTCCTTGAAATCAGCTCGGAAACCCTTTCAACCATGAGATTTTCTCCAGGCTGGGCAACCCAACCTGGAATCGCAACGGTGATACTCCCTTCCTCGTGTGCTGGCACCTCACCTGTCCAACGGATACCTTTCTCCGATCTGGTTGATGCTAAAACGGGTTCCATTAAGGACCTGATTCCTGCGATGGGACGATCACCCACCTTGACTACGTAATTGAGATCGGATGCATCAAGAGTGACCTCAAACGCCTCATTGCCCTCAAATCCTAAAGAAATCGAAGCTTTTGCTGTCTTTTCAGAGGTGTTCCTGATCCTGATGCTGATGATACAGAGCGGTTTAACTTCCCGGGATAGTGATGCGGTAGCCGGACTAACCCAAGGAGCTACAAAGGCCATTTGACTGTACTCCACACCATCTTCCTCAGACCATTTGCTGGAATGGATCGGATACCATCCGTTGATGATCTTCCGGGTTGTCGCTTTTTGTCCGCCTTTCCCATATTGAGGAGTCATGCTCCAAGCCGGTTGCCAGGCTCCCCAGCTCTGGTGGGGATCATCCGGCTTGATATCGAACTGGATCTTCCCCTCACGCTGCACCGCGAACTTCCAGTTATCGCAGGACAGGGAAATCATCATTGGGCCATCATCCTGGATGGGGTTGTGGACATGTTCGATGGCCGCCTGGAAAGTCTGGTCGGGCATCTCACGGACCTGTGTGAGCACCTTTTTCTTGCCTTCAATCGAAGCCTTATACTCCGCAAGGGTGGGCTTCTCCGAGGCCAGGGTCACATAGACACCATAGTCGCGGACATACACTCCCTTGTTCTTGAGAACATCCTCAACCGAGACCCCAAATCCACCCCGTGGAGTCTGAAACGAGAGAATAGTCCTGTCGGTCTTCCAGGGCAGAGCGCGTGTGTAGCGGACCTTGAGGGCAAGGTCTGTGTGGAGGTCCCATGGAAAAGACAAAGCAGTGGTCCGATCAGGAGTGAGGAACTGGCCGTTATAAGCCTCGATCCGGCCCACTTCCTCATCCGAGCCGGGTTCGGTCTCAACCCGGAGATCCACCTCTCCCCAGGCACCGAAGCCAAAGGCTTCCAGTCCCTTCACTCGTACACTCTGCGTGGTCTGCGGCCAGATCCAACGGATCTTCTCGGTACCAGTTCCCGGAAGGAGGGGATTTCCTCCACCAAAGGAGCAGGTCCAGACCGGGCCACTGGCTTCGATCTTCCCTTGCACAGTCTGCCATTCCCCCTGCCAGGGTGACTCACCGGTCCAGTATTGAAGACGGACCTGGTCGACTGGGGCGGGAGGTTCATTCCCCTCAAAGGAGAGGCTCACCCGTTTCAGAAGCCGCCGTTCCGCCCACTGCAGACCGATGCAGCCGGTTTGCCCCTTCCAGGCCGGCACCAGATAGGTTCCATTTTCGACAGGCACCGGTGAATCGAGAAAGACATCCTCGGGGGCAAACTCCTGCACCCGGTTCGAGCGTGCGCCATCCATCCGCTCCGGATCCGAGGTGACCACCCGCGCAAAGGGTGCGAGATCGACCTGGGTGGCCTTGGTTGAATCAGCGGAAGGACCCATTGCTCCCGGGGTGTGAGTGAGCCGGCAATTAGCCCAGTTCGCACAGTCACAGCTGATGCCATCACCCGCATCAGTCACCACTAGGCGGAGTATTTGTGCTCCCTCGGTCTTTACAGAGACGGGCTTGGGGGCATCGCCTCCCCGCAGGATGCCGCTGTCAAAGCACTGGACATCATCGACAAAAACCTGGAAGACAACGCTTCCCTCAGTGTTCCCCTGGTCCTGGATCCCCACCTCGGCTTCGAAGGTCGAATAGCGGCCATCGAGCGAGAACACCATTTCGCCGGGAGCATGAGTCCCGAGTCCCTTCTCGTAGGACTTCTCCCCTATTTTGAGCGGCATGGGTTGACGGCCATCGAACGGAACCACAGCGGTGTTGACTCCCAGGCTGCCCCACCCCTGCACCTGGTAGATCAAAAGACTTTCGAGGGATTCCGTTCCCTCGATGGTATCGCCCATTGCTGGTTGAAAGTCTATAAGGATGAGGACTACTACGAACAAAGCAGATCGCATCTCAATCTCCTTCTCCAAAACATCACTGAGAACCGGCGAGGAAATGACCGGATGATTCTGGTTACAACAGGAAGATCCCCCCAAACGAGGCAGGAATGATATTGCCCTTTGGCGGAATCACAACGCCATTTGTTGGCTATCATAGACCAGGATCTTATCGTATGTCTCGTTTTTGAGGTGATTTTTTTCATGAAGATAGAAGTCCATGGTGACATCATAATCTTCATTTATGATGAAGCTTTTAAGGATTCAGTTCAGTCCTGAGTTCCTTAACTTCATTCTCAAGAACCAGATCGTGACCAAAGCGGGAAAGATATTCTTCCGCCCGGGAGAGTGCCTCTTGAGGCCGCCCCAGATTCCTGAGGCAGAAAACCTCGTAATGCGTACAAGCTGCCAGGGCATCCTCCATCTCGGCGGGACGTCCTTTTCCTTTCCAGCCGCCTGGAGGACGTATCTCGGCGGCGAATGTCACCCCTTGGCGGGCATGATGGAGGGCCTCCTCAAGCAGGGGACGCTTGTCTTCAAGGGTCAAATCCGTTTTGGCGCGTTGCAGTTCCATCAGCTGGTGCTGGATGATGCGGATCAGCATGAACTGGAGCTCATGGCTGCGCGGATTGTTTTTGATCCCCTCCTCGATGTACTCGCGGGCCTGTTTCATGGAGTCAGGCAACCCGGAAGTCATCAGGATGAAGGCTCCGATCCGGTAACCCCGGATACGGTGGGGATTGACCAGGGTCATCAGACGGAACCAGGGAAGCAGCTCGACCGAGGTGGTGTGCTGGGCATGGGTCTTGGGGTCCATCCAGGGCTTCACATTTCGTTCGAGAGTACCAATAAAACCGCGCCAGTCTTCCTCGGGAGTACGGATCAGGGTTCCGATCGGTCCCTTGGCATCGGCCTCTTCATCCATGGTCTTGGCATAACCGATCCCACTATGGATATACCGTTCGGTCTTGATGAAAAGAATATCGCTCATCGAGGTGCGCAACTCCCCGAATAGCCGTCCAATCGCACTGGTGTTACGGGTACTCTGGGCTTCGGAGGAATAACCGATCACCGGATCGTAATCATTCGGATCGATCCCCTTCACCAGCAACGGCATGAGCAGACAAAGAAAGAGGATGAGGCCTTGCCCCAGGGGGTGATTCAATAACCATGTCAGCGGGGCTGTCGAGGAGCTCATCCGATTCATCTCAAAGCGCCCTACGCTCGAAGAGTTTGGTGGCGATCACCAGGAAACCGAGCGTGAAAATCACACCATAAGCCAGCAAGGCCAGCCACTCGGTCAACGGCAGGGCGGGTGCGCCATCGGTGAAACGCTGCAACAGACAGAGGTGGGAAAAAGAGGGAATATAAGCCAGTACCCACTTGACCGGAGCCACGATGGTGGAATCACGGAGCAGGGTGTGAACAAGGTTCAACGCGGGAGTTCCCGCGAAGTAGAGGAAGCCGGAAATCAGGATAGCCACCGAAGTGGGAGTCACCAGCGACAGGGCCAGGGAAAATGACGCCAGCAGGCCGAATGCGAGTAGTTGCAGAATTAATGCTTGCAGAAGCATCCAGGGGTCTTGTCCCGGCAGTGGAAACCTGGCGGTCCAGGTCAGGGCGGTGAGGAAAATGAAGATAGCGAAAGCCGCGCAACCCGCCGAAACCCCTGCGAGAAACTTGCCGAGGACGATCTCACCACGATGGACTGGTTTGGCCAGCAGGGGATAGATACTGCGTGTTTCCAGCTCCTTACTGATCGCCCTGACCGAAGTGAGCAGGGTCAGCACCGCCGCCAGGGCGGAACTGAGCCACAACCCCATGTTGAGCATCAATGCCACCGCCTCGGTCTGGGTGTTTCCCACCAG
>CAYZUX010000156.1:0-14928 GCA_964481775.1 uncultured bacterium
TTTCTTTCGTCCAGTTCAGGACCAACATACGTCGCTTTGTAACCCGCCTCCTCCACCACCTTCGAGATCAGGTCGGTCTCAATTGAGGTCCCCTTCGGTATTCCGACAACCGCTTGTCCTGTTCCGTGATTGACCACGACTTCACGCACATCGGGAACGCTTTCGATCGCCTTCCTGACCGTCACCGCGCAACCCTCGCAGCTCATGCCTTCGATTCGGAAGATGACTCTATGAGTGTCGTGATTCTGAGAGACCGAACCGGCGCCCCCAAGAACCGCGCCGACATAGTTTGGGAAGAACACGAAGGCCATCGCGAAGACAGTAACAATCCAAAGCATAATCTTATTGAGATTCCGCACCGACAATCGCTTGCCGCCATTCTTGCTGGAACAACAGGCATCGTCTTGGGGTGCCTCGCCGCAACAGGCATCGGTTTTTGAGTTCCTCGCATCCACAAGACCGCGAAGATTCGGACGATAGGTAATGCAGAACGCAGCACCGAGAAAGGCGAAGGTTAGGGCAATGAACAGAGGGCGGTACTGTTCCAGTGTCGATGAAACCGCGACCCCTGATATCCCAAGCGAAATCAAAAGCAGAGGCAGCCAGCAGCAAGCGGAGGAAAGAACAGCAGCAAGGAAAGTTCCTGCGATCGTCCAGCGACCAGCACTCGACGCGCGATGTCTGGCGGGATTGTCCAACTCCGGTTCCGCCACATTGCAGTCCGGTGACGATTCGTCCCCATCCCCCGCACTCGCGCCAATCGCACTGGCAGATCCCTCAGAGTTTCTCTGCGCTTCCTTGATGATCCGCAGGACATCCCCAAGGCAGCACGAACCTTTGGGGTTGGTTTCCTCGCACCGGTCGAGACCCGCGCGGCATTTCTCGGCTATGCTGTCCGGTACCGGTGAACTTCCCGTCTCCGCGACATCATGCTCGATCTCTTCGACTGTGTGACCGAAACAGTAACAAACGGTTCTGGGCGGCTCGGTTTCCTTGAGTCCGACGCGAACCGTAAGATCGGATTTGCCGAACGATTCGCCTTCACCCTCGGGAAAGTAAACCGTCTCGCAGGCCGGGTTTGCGCAGAAGCGGTACGGGCCCACGCTCACCGTTTGGCGTAGATCCGGTTTCAACAGGGATTGGAGGGTAATCGGTTTGACTGCTCTTCCACTGGTCCCACAGGTCGGGCAGTGGCCGCGAGCCGATTCTCCGGAACGATTCTCGGCGCTCATCGTTTTGTCTGGTCCTCCAGTTCGAGGTATTCGAGAATGGGACATTCCTCTGATGGTCCTCTTCCCATGCACTTCGATGCCAATTGCGAAAGGGCTTTTCTCATCTTTCGAAGGTCGCGGATCTTCCAGTCGATCTCCTCGGTTTTCAGTTCGGCCTTTCGTTTCACATCGGCGCACGTGGTCCCTCGGTCCACCCGAAGCGACAGAAGATCCCCGATTTCGGCAAGGGAGAAACCGAGAGATTGCGCTCTTCGGATGAAACGGATTCGGGCAACGGCTTCGGGCGGATACAGCCGGTATCCCGAGCGGGAACGCGGCGGTTCGGGGAGAAGCCGTTTCCTCTCGTAGAATCGAACGGTTTCGACTTTTACTCCGGCGTTCCGCGCAAGTCGTCCGATGGTCAGCATGGCCGGACTTTCTCCTTTCTCACAGTTTAAACCCGGTACCATAGTACAGAGTCAACCGACGTTTGCGACCTATTTGTTCAGGTGGTGTCTGTTGGAGGAGAAAGGTGGTTCGAGCAGGAATCGTTCGATCCGTTTGATGATTTCCAGAGGTTTTTCGTCCAGGACAAAGTGACCGGCCTCAGGAACATAGTCGAAGGTCATCCGAACCGAAACATCCTGCCCGATCCAACACTTCCAGGCTGGACCACAAGATTTCCCAGACTTACTGCGGCAGGATGTCACACGGGATGCGGAGAGAATCAGCGATGGCGTTGAAACTGGCGAAGAGTTCAAGAACCTCCTTCGCCTCGTTGATTTCATCCTTGGTCGCCCCCGCTCTTTGGGCGGCGGCTTCGTGCGCCAATGAGCAATACTCGCAATGATTTCCAAGAGAAATGACCAGAGCCAACAATTCCTTCGTTTTACGGTCGAGGCCTCTTTCCGAGAGCATGATTCTTTTAGCTCGGTCCCAGTTTTGTTCCATCCACTCCGGGTCGACCGCCGCCTGCGCCTTGAAGAAGTTCGGCACTATTCCGAAAGCCGATTCGATCTCCTCATAAACCTCCCTGGTCCTGCCCGTGGATTCCTCGAATGAAAGCAGTTTTCCCATGATCGACGGTCTCCTTTCGATAGTCCGGCTTGGTTCGGTTCAGCGTTACCTAAAACGAGCGTATGCTTGAGGTGTAACAACCCGGTCACCTGTGAAGGGCAAGGAGGAATCCCAGGATTCTCTTCCCGAACGGAGTCAAACGGGTCTTGTTGTAAGCGTCGCCGACTTTCCGAAACGCTTCCATCTGGGTGGGGTACGGGTGGATCGAAGAGGCGATTCTTGCGAGACTAACTCCATTGGTCATGGCCACAGAAACGGCTCCCATCATGTCTCCTGCGTGAGACGCCACAATGGTCGCCCCTAGAATCCGACCCCTTTTGTCGGCATGGACACGGACGAAACCATTCTCCTCCCCATCGAGGAGAGCACGATCGACATCGTTCAGAGAGACTGTGAATGTTTGGTAGGAGACGCCCTCCTTCTCAAGTTCATCGGAGGTCTTTCCGATATGGGCCAGTTCGGGTTCGGTGTAGGTGCACCAGGGAATGACCAGCGAACTCGCCTTGGCCCGGCCGAAAAACAGCGCGTTCCGGATGACGTTGCGCGCGAGGAAATCGGCAGCGTGGGTAAACTGATACTTCGAAGCCACGTCGCCCGCAGCGAAGATTCGCTTGTTTGTTGTTCGCAGCCGGTCGTCCACCCGAATGCCCTTGTTGGTGAATTCGACTCCAGCGGCTTCAAGGCCGAGACCCTCTACGTTGGGAGCGCGACCAACGGCTACGATGAGCCGGTCCACTTCAAGATTGTAGGGGATTTCGTGAGATTTAACCCAAAGCCGGATCCCGTTTTCGCCTTGCGCCACTTTGAGATTTTTCCCGCAACAGAGAAGTTTGACCCCGTCGCGCTTCAGGGAGGACTCGACGATGGAAGCCGCCTCGCGGTCGTCGCGGGGAAGGATGCCGTGCGCGGTTTCGATCAGATGGACGGCGCTTCCGAAACGGACGAACGCTTGCCCGAGTTCGCAACCGATCGGACCCGCGCCGATGATTCCCAACCTTTCCGGAAGCTCGGTCAATGTGAATACCGTTTCATTCGTGAGGTATTCAACCTGGTCCAGCCCCTCGATGGGAGGCGCCGCCGCGCGCGCCCCCGTTGCGACACAGGCTTTCTTGAAGCGAATCGTCTTCCCATCAATCTCGAATCGGTCCGGACTGCCAAACTGCCCGGAACCGATAAACACGTCGATTCCGAGCCCCGAAAGCCGGTGTGCCGAATCGTGATGGCTGATATCCGCACGAATACGGCGGACTCTTTCCATTACACGATCAAACCGAACCTCGATTCGGCCCTCTATCTCGATCCCGAAGTGGCTGATCTCGCGTACGGAGGAAAAGGCTCTTCCGGCCCGCAATACCGCTTTGGAGGGGACACATCCGACATTTAAACAATCCCCTCCCAGCAGATGCTTTTCCACCAGGGCGACTCGCGCGCCCAGTCCGGCGGCCCCGATCGCGGCGACCAACCCGGCGGGTCCCGCGCCGATAACAAGTAAGTCATACTTCTCCTTGGGTTCCGGATTCGACCAATCCGGGGGGTGGACATGCTTTACCCAGCGCTGGTTGTGTGAGTCCCAAGGCGCCACACTGGGCAAATCTCCCATTCTCCAGATCTTGTTTTCGATACCATCTTTGCTAGACGACATAATTGAATCAGGGCTTTCTCCTCTCCGGGTGGACGAAACTGAAAGTGTCGGTTTCGAGCATCTCTAATGTTTGTTCGATGGTCGGACGGTCACCCCAGTACGTGCCGTAGTAGGCGAAACGTACGACGCCCTCTTTATCAACATAGATCGTGGAGGGACGGTTGATCCATTCGTCGTGGACGATGAACTCCATGGGAGCGACATTGTACATCGCAGCCACGGAACCCGTTGCATCGACCAGATGGGGCCACCAAATCCCGACGTCGCGCCCTCCCGACATTCGGCCACACCGGTATTTATCGTGACACTCGATGGTGAAAACCTGAACGTTGTTCTTGGCGAAGCGTTCTTTGCTATCCAGCAGATGCGCGAACTCGACCTGGCACACCGGGCACCAGTCGGCGAAGATCCAAATAAGGAGGACCCCCTTCTCGTTTTTGAAATCCGATAACCGCCAGGTCTTTCCATCTGTATCCCGGAGTTCGAAATCGGGGGCCGGTTTTCCCACTTCCACCTGGTTGAAGGTCTTTTCGTCGAGACTCGCCCATTTCTTGGCCAGCTCCTTGTCGGCGAAAGCCCTCTGTTCGAGGCGGCCCAGGGCCAGTTCGGCGCGATGGCGCACGTGCTTGCTCGCGTCTTCTTGAGAAATCCTCGTCAATAGTTCCTTCCCTTCAGTGTATCCGATCTCTCCCAGCGCTTGGGCCGCCTGGCCACGCACGACCGGGTGATCGTCGTTTTCGAGGATCCGGACCAGGTCCGGCGCAGCGTCCTTGGCCCCGAGAATTCCCAGGGCCATCACGCAAACGTGGCGCACGTTCGATGAATCCCATTTCGAATTGGCAAGGTTTTCTCTAATGGAGGAGACACCGCTCTCTCCGAGTCGCACCAGATCACGAATCGCCAGGAGGCGGACTTTCCAAGCCTCATCAGTCATGTCTCCAACTCCCAGGTAACCGCTATTCTTGCTGAAATCGTGATCTTTCATTCTCTGCAGGATTTGGGCGACCTTGTCAGCAGCGTCCTCGCCTTCCCCGACAGAGAAAGAAACCATAGTTGGGAGAAGCAGAGCGGTCATTAGGAACCTTAAACCTTTATTCATTGTTCTACTCCTTTGTTCCAATTGCTGTTAATCCTCTATTAACATTTCATAATTTCTGTTCATGGCTGAACAGATTGATTTTACCGTTGAACAGTTACATACCCGCTCCCATTGTTGGCCGGAATGGATGGCGAAGACACCAGCTCCGCCACCTTTTCCGAGACGGCAGACACGCTGTTCCCCCGATATAGGATATTGCCGACTTGGTCGATGACCACAAAGGTTGGAAGCAAACTCACACAGTATGTTCGAATCGGTTTGGGGGATTGCGACCAGGCGTGGACCTGCGACCAGGGATGGGGATACGAACAGAGGTAAATCCGACCCGGCGCCAATCGAAATGCCCTCAACGGAACTCGTCCGATAGGCATTCGAGAAGCTATTATCTGCCACGTCGGGAGAGCTGTCACTTCAGGCGGCAATTTGCGGGGAATTGGCCGAATCGGTTTTGGCGAACCAGTCGCTTGCCTTTGGTAGGCTGGAGCCCCCCCCAAGATGAGGATTCCGATGACAACGTAGGTGGCGCGACCATTCATTTCCAAGGATGTGAACAAAAAGAGGTCTCCCTTGAACCAAATTTGATCGAAAGACTGGGACGGGGCGCCATGTGAACGGTCCGCTCATCACAATCTTGGACATGCAAAACGTGGAGCCAGTAGCGATGTAACAGAGCGTCGGGGCCGGACGACTTTCACTCTCCATCGTGGAGGAGTGGGTGCGCCACAATGGTTGTATTCTCCCCCCAGTGAGGAGCGATCGCAACTTCTGAGGACGGCGCATCAACCCGTTCGCCTCCAGACACCACATCAACCCTTTCCCACTCCGTTGGCCTTTCGAAGTCCTGGCCCGGAGCGAGAACCATCGCGTTCGGGTATTGACCCCGGACTTCTCGCCAAGTGGTTTGCGCCCACAAATCTTCATCCAAGACCTTCATGGGGGTGTCGATCATGGGGCCAGAGACGCCCCTGCCGATCGGAGGCCACCAGAGGCTTTCCGTTTCGCGATCCCACATGACGAAAGCGTTGCGACCGTACCATACTTCCGGGTCCCGATACGTGTATCCGCTCAAGGCAAAGGTATGGGTGTGGTCGTCGATGAGCCGGTCGTACACGGCCCCTAGGTCGGCGAGGATACAGTAGGCGGCGAATATCGGTCGTCCTCCCACCACGTCATTCACGACTTCGTGGCGAGTTAGCAGATCGACAGGATAAACCTTGACCTCGTCCCCGATCTTCACGGCCAGAACTGGCGCTTCTTCATTCAGCCATGTGTTCGCGTCCTCCGCGCTTTGAAACTCGGGTTTGATCAACGCGGGAAAGGCTTCCCGGCCAATGCCGTAGTTCAGTTGGAGGGGATTGAGCCGAAACTCGGTGATATCGAAGTGGTCGCTCTCCTTCTCCCCTCCGTAAAGAAACCGCTTGTCGTTCTTGCGGATCACCCTCGAATCGCTTGCAGCTTCGTAAGCGAACCGGGCCTCAGCGAGAGAAGTGGGAGGATCTTCGGCGAAGCGAACGCAAGCCTCCCAAAATTCGGGATGAACATAAAGATTGATTCCAAAGGCTATTCCAGCGATCAGTAGGAGCACGAGAATCGTGACGAAGGAGTTGCTGTTCCTTCGCGGCAAACCCAGGAACTCTCCGGTCATTCTGGTTTCTCCAGGGCTAGGTCGATGCCCTTGAAGAACCGAAGCCGGGCCCATTCGGCGAACCATTTCCGCAGGTCGTCGGTGGATATCCCTTCTCCCGATTCGCAGGCGTCGAAAGCCCAGCCTATCGCCTGACCAAGTGGTTCTCCCCGAATCAGACAGGAAAGCAATTCGTATTGAGGAGCCGACAAATCGTGCAAGCGAACGACCCAATCGCGGCGGGTGACCGCCACAAAGGAATCGGAAGGTCGAGGAGGATCGACTTGGACCTCTTCGGCCGAACTTCGAATGGCAGTGTAATAACCCAGAACAGGAAATCGAAATCGCAAGAGGCGCAAACAGGGAACCGGGCGAAGACGGATGTCCTCCCAGCGCTTCGAAGAGATTTCCAGAAATTCTCCCGGATCAAGTGTTGGTTGGCCCTCGATACCCAGACCGTCGAACACCTGCTCGATTGACCATTCAAGGGTCGCGAGATCGACGAGAAAATCAGGCCAACCGGCCAGGCGATCCTCGTCATCTGCGACCGACTCGTTCCTATCCGGTCTGGTCTCGTCGAGATACTTCGCAAAGTTTTCCCCCAGCCGACCTAATGTATACGACCGTGATGGATAGCGTTGCAGATACCCAAACGCAAAGCCGTTGAAAACTTCTTCACCAAGTATCCGTTTGAGAACGGGAAACGATTCTCCCAGGCACTCAATCAACCGGGCGTAATAAGCGTGAGCGTAGATTGAAAGCCGGTCGCGCGCGGACATTCTTTGCGAGCGGGTAACCATTCGTTCCAACTCGTTCCGGCTTATGGGCACCAAGAATTGGGCGTCGTCAGATTCGATCCCTTCGTTCACACCGTTTGGATGAGTAACAACGGCGCTGAACCATTGTTGAACCACATTGAGGGGTTTCATTTACGCGCCGACACCTTCCCGTTCGACCTCCACCTCGGCTACCACATGATGAAGAGGATGAGGGGCCACCACTCGATCCGCAGTCGGAGCGAACGTTTCCTCCCGGGCGTCCCCTTCACTACTGTCTCCTGCAAGATGTTCTGACATGAACTGTTTGGCTTTGAGGATCTCGTTGTGAACAACGGGAAAAGGGGGAATATCGGCATCCCATTCCAACAACGTCGAAACTCCGC
This sequence comes from uncultured bacterium, assembly GCA_964481775.1. Lineage (GTDB taxonomy): Bacteria > Hinthialibacterota > Hinthialibacteria > OLB16 > OLB16 > OLB16. The sequence goes on from CAYZUX010000156.1 coordinate 7,816, forward strand.
CAGTCATGTGATGGGCCATACGGTAGAGCTCCCAAACGGGGTCGATCACATGATGGTCGTGGGTGTCGATGAGATGCGTGACGTAGTTCGTATGACCTGCCAGGTGGATTTGCACGACGCGCTCGTGGGGAATGGAGCAGATGAATTCAACCGGATCCATATCATGATTGAAAGTCGAGACATAGACATTGTTGACATCGAGTAAGAGACCGCAGTCCGCGTCTTCGGCCAGGCGCGTGATAAATTCCCATTCGCTCATGGTCGAACTCCGGAATTGGACGTAGGAGCTGGGATTCTCCAACACGAAGGGTCGTTCCAGGTAGTCTTGCACTATCCGGACACGCTGGGTGATGTGCCGAAGCATCTCCTCGGTGAAGGGGACGGGCAACAAATCGTGTGTATTTCGCCCGGCCACTCCAGTCCAACAGATGTGATCGGAAATCCAGGCCGGTTGGATGTCCCGCGCCAGCGCCTTGAGACGGCGCAGATAATCGGTATTGAGAGAATCCGTCGAGCCGATCGAGAGGGAGACCCCATGCATGACGATCGGATAGCGCTCCGCGATTTGTTCCAGTACATAACGCGGGCGTCCCCGCGAATCCATAAAGTTTTCACTGATGATTTCTAACCAGTCGACTTTGGGCCAATGTTCGAGAATGAAAGGAAAGTGGACGCTCCTAAGTCCTACGCCGAGGCCCAGATTTTCGTTTCCAAGTCCAGGGGGCACCATCGTCGGGCTAATTTCCTTTCAAAAGATTCCTTCATCACTATGCGCAGTCCGAGGCGGATTGGGTCGGCTCCTTCCCGCTCCGCCTCAGACCGAGTCGATGCGTCCGCCCCTTGGACCTCCCAGACAGGATGTAAGGTTCGGAATGGCGCGGGGCGAGGACTGCGCTCTGTAGTTTATTTCTTCAGTGCTGCGCTGACCTTCTTACCGGCGTTTTTCATCTCTCATGTTCCCCGATCCGCGAGGAGCTGATGGATCTGGCGCTTTGCCGACATTCTTGCCCGTGTCCTTCATCAGGTGTTCGAATTGTTTGCGCGCGATCTCCCAAGTGTCGTCTTTCAAGGGAACCGCGCAGTGTCCCTTTTCCTTGCAGGTGTTTTGACCGGGGTAACCTCCGCACCCGCCTTGGCCCTTGCACTCGTTCGATCCCGCGCAGGTATGCGCATCGACCGTCGCGCAAGAGCCAAAGCCAGCGCATTCGTGGTTTCCCTTGCCGTGGCCCTTGCAGGCGTTCAACCCCCGGCAAACGTTCTTCTCGCTGGTCATGAGCAGCGAGGGGTCGACAAAGATTTCGGGCTTTTTCTCTTCCGCCGCCCAGGCCGAACGACGACTCGCCAGGAGTCCGCCGACGGCCGCAGCCGCAAACGCCGAGAAGTTGCGCCGGGACACATTTTCCGATGTTACGAAGTTTTGATTCACGATGAGGTCTCCTTTCCATCTATTGGTTTCAGGTTCAATTCGTTCCAACAGGAGAAGTGAGTAATGGTCGATAGAACGGTTGTGGGGATGGCTTGTAACAAACAGCAAACGGTGTTTTTCTGGCTTCTGCGGCGATTTCGACAAGGTTGCTCCAAATCGTGGCACTCGGTTTCATTCCGCTTGAAATACTTCGTAGTCGTCCTGGAGGGAACGCCACGCGAACCAGAAGGTGTATGCGGACGAAAGGGAAGCATCCTCCCCGTCCGCCGTTTGAACGCGGATGGTCCCGGCCTCCTTTTCGAGGTTCAAAGAAATCGGCAGAGAGTTAATCTGGTCTCGGACGATCCCTGTTGGATCGGCCATCGCCGCGAGTTCTTCATAGGGATAAACCTTCGTCCTGTTTCCGCTTTTGACCACGATCACCGGCTCCTTGTTTCGATACGAATAGGGGATTCCTGGCGGGACACTTGAAAATTCTCGAATTGGAAACATGAGTCGGTCGTTCAGGAAGTAAGAGTCGTAAGGGGATCGAGCGTAATCCCGGGTGTATCCCGTATCCGGGGAAAGGACTTCGGTCCCGGGTCGCCGCCTTTTCCAGTCGCGCCAAGTCACCATCTCGCTCGGAACCAGATCGAGTCGATCCTGTCTGGCGGCAGCTGGACCACAGATCGCCCGCATTCCAACTTGGCTCCAAAGGCTCTCATCCTTGGTTTGCCGTTGGCGGTCGTACAGTAGAACATTGGAGTTGAGCAAAAGACCGCTGATGCCGAACTCCAAAACCGATCCTCCGACCTCGCGGTCGAAGACGAACGCCGAGTCGCAAAGAGGGCAATAGGTTACGGCGATGGCGCGTCCGCCGACCACATCGTTGACACATTCGTGGTAGTTTAGGATCCGGATCGGATAGGCTACCGCCTCATTTCCGATCATGACCCCAATAACTCGGTCGTTGGGTTCGAGGTACTTGGCGCGATTCGATCTGATTCTTTTCGGGTTGGTCAGAGCCGGGATTCCGTCCTTGGGGGGACCTCCGCTCATCAGGGTCTCAGTGGGAACGATGCATTGGGACAAATCGAAAGCCACCACGCGGGCGGTCCCCGATCCGGAGGCCAGATTCGTCGTGGGAGGTTCGAGATATCGGCGAATGGAGCTCCATTGGTAGACGTACAAACCGATAGCGGTGGGGAGAAGCGTAGAGAGTATCAGGATCTGGATGTTTTTAAACCGGCGGATCGATGGAATTTCACCAAACTGAGATACACACTGTTCTTCAATCATTGTCACACCTCCGTTTCTTTTCGATTGAACGTCCAAGGAATTGGTTGTGTAACAAAACATAAAAGGCTGCAACGCCGGAAACATTTGGCGGTCAGTGGGAGATTCGGCTGAACGCGGCAGGACGATTCACATCAGCGGGTTGATACATCCATTGAGGTCAGCCGTTTGAAGGGGTCGAGGCCGACTGCCTAAGGGATATCAGGTCAAGGTTTTAATCGCCGGTGGGCAGCCTTCAAATCGAAAATCGAAATCAAGGAGTGGGAATATGAAAAACTTGAAATCCATTATGGTATACCTGAAGAGCCCCTCGTTATTCGGGGTCCGGGCCGTCTTTTATCTTCTGTTGATTGGGGCCGCCTGGATGGCCCTGAGTATCGTGGGCACCGCCGTGGCGCAGTCCCAAACCAGAGGGAGCGACGGAGCTCGACAATCCCAAACAAGAGGAGGCGTTCCTATGTCTCAATCGCAAGGTAAACCCGCTCTGGCGCTGGGCGGCGTCTGCCCGGTTTGTCTGGTCGAAATGGGGAAGGTGATCCAGGGAAACTCCCAATACCAGAGTACTCGTGACCGAAGAACGTACTTCTTCCCTGGCCCTGAACGAAAGGAGATGTTCGAGAGAAATCCGGAGAAATACATTCCCGCCTTCCACGGGTACTGCTCGGTCTGCCAGGTCGAAATGGGCGAATTGGTTCCTGGATCGCCGGAACATTTTACCGTTCATGAGGGAAAATTGTTCCTCTTTGCCACCGCCGACCAGAAAAAGATGTTCGACCATAATCCCGCGAAATATGCGGGGGTAACCTTAGGGCTCGATGGTCTTTGTCCGGTCTGTCTGGCCGATGGCAAGATGGTTCCAGGGAAGCCCGAAATTACAGCGACCTATGATGGCGTCGAATACCGGTTCCCAACTCAAGAATTCAGGGACACGTTTCTCCAGAACCAGGAGAAATACATCCCCGCCGCCGATGGCCAGTGCCTTGTTTGCAAAGTGGACATGAACAAGAACGTCCTTGGAAGCGCAAAGCACTCGCTCGTCGTCGACGGGAAGTCGTACCTATTCGTGGATGACAGCCAAGCGAAGAAGTTCCAGGAAAACCCTTCAAAGTATCTTCCAGCCCTCGTACCCGGAATGGTACCGAAAGGTGGCGAGATTTCCCCACCGGGTTCCTCAAAGAGAGACGCCAAACCCAATCAATCGAGGTCTTTCACCAAACCCATCTACCCCTCGGTCCCGCCCCTGAGAAGCGCCAACCCCAACCGAGGCCCCGGCGGAAGCGGAAGCCGCTAGCGGATGGAAGGAGGAAATCTCTCTTAGGAGTAGTGCCGATGGATAGGCGTGCGGCCCTCCTTACCCACCATGGGGAGGGCCCCTCCAAACGGAATCAAATTCCGAGTTCGTTTTCCTAATTCATTCGCTCGATTAAAATGGAGGTGAACCTTGAAAGCGCTACCAAACGAGGCAACACCGGTTTTCGATCAGAATGAAAAACGAGATGCTTATCAGATGACCGATCCGAATGCAAAAACCGCATCTCCGAAGAAAGAGAACGCAAGACTTATCATTGCCGGAATCGCAATTGCGGCGTTGATCAGCCTTGTCTCCTTACACAAAGATCCGGTCATTGAGGCCATCCAAGCCTTCCAAGGTTGGACCGAACAGGCTGGAGTATTCGGCGCCATCGTCTATGCGGTTGTTTATGCCATTGCCGCAGTCTCTTTCCTTCCAGGTTGGATTTTTACAGTTGGCGCGGGTGTCGTTTATGGGGTCTTGATAGGCTCCATCGTTGTGTCCGTGGGCAGTACCTTAGGTGCCACGGTCGCATTCTTCTTGGCTCGCACATTTTTCCGCGACGCAATAGCCAGAAGGGTGGAAGGAAACAAATCTTTTCGAGCCATCGATGAAGCTATTGGGGTTTCGGGTTGGAAGATCGTTTTCCTGATCCGGTTGAGTCCGATCTTTCCCTTCAATCTGTTGAATTACGCATTGGGCCTCACGAAGATTCCGGTTACTCAATATGTCCTCGCAAGTTGGATTGGAATGCTTCCAGGGACCGTTATGTACGTGTACCTTGGCGCAATCGGGCATGCTTTGACCGGCCAGGAATCGAGGACGATCGGTCAACAGATCCTCTTCGTCGTGGGCCTGTTTGCGACCATTCTCGTCGCGGTTCTCGTGGGGCGCATTGCGAAAAAGGCGCTGAAGAAGGAGACGCTGTGAACCGGTCGCGGTAGGTGCGCCGGGTAACCGGCCGGTTCGAGGCGCTCGATTACCGTTGGGAGGAAAAGGTTTTGCGCGAGAGTCTCCGGGTCCTGCCACACGTTCGCCAACCTTGAGATCTGGTACAGGGCGAAGGCGGCGGTTTCCTGGACACCACCTTGTTCCGGTCCCCAGGACATGTAGGCCAGATTGAACCTTCGGAACTTGGTGAAGAAAAGCTGCGCATAGAGGTCTCCTGCCTTCGATTCCGACAGGAGTTCCTTTCCCATTTTGGTGACTCGGAAAACCCCCTTGGTCCTTCGCACGAGTCCCGTCATCACGAGCAGAATCCGAAGGACGTGAAGGGTGAACAGGTCTTCTTCGTTGATGACTTTATTGACCGCGCGGACTGACGCCGCGTGTCCCTCCGGAAGGGCCATTCGATCCAGCATCGCCTCCACGAATTTTCTGGTGAGGCTCGCTGTTACAGTCGCCTTGATTCCACCTTTCTCTAACGCACGAGAGAGGAACAACCGTGCATTGACCAAGATCCTGGCTCCCTCAAGTTCTTCAAGGGTGAGGTTTGGATTGAGGCGGATCGCGCTGTCCGGGGATGTCCAATCCGAGTAAATCAGTTGGGTCACCTGAACCGGAGAAAGTCCGCCTAAATCGGCTTGGGATTTCCGGTTGTACAGGTCCACAATGGAACCCACCACGCGATTCGGCTCTTCCAGGCTGGAGAACTCCCTATCCGCCAAGACTTTCCTGATTTCCGCATCAAGTTCGGGCGCCAGCAGCGAGGAAAACGGCGGCGGTGAACCGCCCAATGTTCTTGATGTTGATGAATCTCTCAATCATCTCCCGACCTCGATTCAAGAGAATCCTCTGTCAATTGACGCTTTACCCTGCCAAGTTTTCAGTGTTCCTTGTCCTTCGGCGGATTCGGGTCCCTTCCAGGTGCAATGGTGTCCTTGCTGCGTATCTTCCCATCCAACCCTTTGATGGTCAGCTCTCCGCCGCCCTGGTTCCGCAACATCTCCTTTGCCTGCTTTTCCGCCTCTCCCTGCGTGAGGTGCAAACTCGATGCCTTCTCGGCGTTATTGCGCTTATTCTCCCACGTCCGATCAGGACGCCGGGAAATGGTCCGATCTCTTCCTTTGCTCATGTCTTGGTCTCCTTTCGCCCCTTAAGATACTGTCGGCCCTTCTCGGTGATTCGGTAGCGCTGCTTACTGCTCCTCGGCTTGTCCGGGATTGTCATTTCGATCAGCCCCGCCTCAAGGGCAGGATGGAGGTAGTTTTCCCGGAATGTTGGACGGTGTGATAGACCGAGTCTTGCCATCATGTCTGCCGCATCCAGCGTGTCCTTCCGAAGCAGGTTCAACATTTTTTCAACTTGGTCGGTGACTTGGTCGGTCACTTGATCGGTGACTTGGCCCGTCACTTTCGGAGTCGCGGGCAAAGCGGCCGGGAGGAAGGTGACGTACACCGATCCGGCCTGCTCGCTCCAGGCGGGTTTCGGATTTCCGTTCTCGGTGCACCAGTCGATGATGTTCAGGGTGCCGCTGCCCCAACGTTCGAGGATGCCCGCCCGGTAGAAAACGTTGGCGATGATCGGGTTCCAGGGGCGGGACTCGTGAGGTTGGGCCAACTTCTCGGGGGTGATGCCGAACTGGAGCGCGCCCGGATTGGTGATCTCAAGATGGTCATCATACATCGCGACCGCTACGGCCCCGCCAGGAATCGTGTAGTCGCGGTGGCACAAGGCATTGGCCAAGGCTTCACGGGTGGCGCGGGGCGGATACCAGGGTTGGTCCTCGCGGATCATCTTCCCCGACACTACACGCCCGGCGATGGGGACATGATCCATGAGAAAAGACTCGGCTCTCCGGAGTAGCGCGAAGGCGTGGCCCTAGTATTGACGGTTGCGGGATTCCCTACTTGACCGAGTTTTCAGGGAACAAGGGATTCCATCTCTGGGTCTTCTTTGACCAACCGTCACCGAATCGTGTCGCAAGAGCCCTTGGCCAAGCCCTCACTGCTGACCACGAGGTCTTCCCAAAACAGGACCAGATCCCCCCAAACGGCTATGGCAATTTCGTGAAAGCACCCCTTGGAATGCACCAGGTCACCAAAGATTGGTGTCTATTCGTGGACGACGACCTGACCCAATTGGAAAACCCCTACGAAGTCCTTGAATCTGTTCAGACCAT
>CAYZUX010000157.1:0-14923 GCA_964481775.1 uncultured bacterium
GAACCTCCACAAGACACGAATATCCCTCGGAACGGATCGCATCGAGATCCATCCCCTCGATGATTTCCCTGCGATAACAGCGGAAACCAGAGGTGTTATCACCCACCGGCATCCCCAAAATCATTCGGACATACCGGTTGGCAATCCAGCTGAGCCAGCGCCGGTGGACAGGCCAGTTCTCTGTCCCTCCGCCCGGGCAATAACGGGAACCAATCACCACATCCGCCTGCTCCGCTTCTCGAACCAGCACGGGAATCATGTCAGGATTGTGAGAGAAATCGGAGTCCATTCCGATGATCAGACTGGGCAGGGACCGTAGCGCAACATGGAATCCCGTCAAAACAGCGCTACCATACCCTCGAATCCCCACTCTTTTCAACACCCGTACTCGCGGGTCACCGAGAGCCTCCGCACGAGCAGCGGTACCATCGGGGGAATCATCATCCACGACAATAACCTCCAGGGGGAGGTCAAACGACAGAATACGCTGCAGCAAGGCAGTGATATTCTCCGCCTCGTTGTAAGTGGGTATCACCACGCTGATGAGGCCTGGTGAACCCGGATGGGTTTCCTCGATTCCGCTCACCAGTGTCTCTCAGGGCAGCGAGCCCTTGGGAGCAGTCCCGATCACATCGATATCAGTGACAAACACCTGACCGGGTGATCCTTCCCCGCCTGTGGGGAAATCAATCCGGACAGCGGAGGCCTGGATTCGTGAAAAAGCACAGATCGATTTCTCTTCATCCTGTTTCATGCCGGGTCCCTGTTGCATCCGCAGCCCCATGGTTCCGGAGAGGCGTTGCCATTCGGGATTACCGGGTGTTTGGATGGAGACGATAAACTCGGGCAGGGACTGGTCTTTGCCCGGACCGGTAATCTCGACACGGGTTATCTGAAAAGCGTTTCCCAGGTTGGGAACAATTACCTCAAAACGCGCGGGAGCATTCGCCACCCAGATTTCATTCGTTCCTGTGGCGCCCTCGACAAGAGGAGCTCCATCCATCAAAACCGCCTCTGGAGTGCCCTGGGACGGGATGGTTCCAGAGAAGGTGAATTTGAGATCGGGGAACTGCTTCAATGCGGCAATATCCACCTCAATCATTTCCACCGGGGTGGGAGTCAGGGTTGGAGTGGGCGGGATGGGCGTGGGTGTCACTGTGGGAGGCACCTCGGTGTCAGTGGGTGTGGGGGAGACATCGGGTGTGGCGCTTGGGGTTGGGGGTTGAGTCACCGCTGGGGGGGCCGGAGTAACGGTGGGTGGCAGGGCAGCAACCTGCTTCACCTCGGGGGTTTCCTCACCCCCACAACCGGCAAGCATGAGAGCGAGCAGTGAAAACAGCAGGCCTGGATAAAAACAGCGTTTGGTGTAGAAAGAGTTTATTTTGGCGGAACACATGGGAGTTGTACGAATCATCCTATTGGAGATAGAACCGTAAAAAAACGGTTCGCTTGTGAGGCTAGCGAATCCTTCTATGGATGCAAGACCATGGGGCTTGTCGTTGGGTTCTGGAGAGAGGAACGGATTAGTGGATTCCACCTGAGCCAGTGGAATATCAAACACTCTGTATAGGTCATACGATTCGTGCAATCTCTTGGAGCAAAATGGGAACTTCTCAACCAACGGAAGTTCCCCCGATAAAGTACATGCCTATTACCATAACTTATTGTTCGCCCAGCTGGCCATAAATTCATGAAATCGTTTCGAAATGGATTTAATCCTACTGACCATTTTCCTGGAGGCACGCCTCCCTTGTTCAGTTTGATCATGGAAAGAAAGCCCTTGGTTTCTGCTTGACAGGAACCCAAGAAATCGATACATTCAACTCTATCGATACAGTTGTGCTGAGGCGCTAGTCTCCCAGTGACAATTCGTTGGGTATGGACAGGAGGCTTGCTCAGCCGCTTCGTAATTGTGGTTGGATGAAGGAGCCGAAGAGTGCCCCGGGAGCGGGATTATCTGATTGGGGTGGATGCCGGAACCACAGGCTTGAAAAGTCTGGCCTTTGACCTTGATGGCAACCTTATTGCCAAGGCTTACCGTGAGTATCCCCTTCGCCATCCCCGTCCCGACTGGGCCGAACAGGATCCAGAAGAATGGTGGGAGGCACTGGTCGGAACTCTCCAGGAAATCCTTGTCCGGGGACAAATCTCCCCCACACGAGTAGCTGGAATCAGCATCTCCTCGCAAGGAAGCACCGTCGTGGCAATGGGACCGGAAGGCCGGCTCTTACGTCCTGCCATTTCCTGGCTCGACAAGCGCGCTTCGGACCTTCCCCGCGATGAGGAATGGGAGGAGGAAGAGCTTTTTTCAGTGACCGGGCTGAGATTCAGCCCGGCCTGGACAGGTCCCATTCTTCACTGGCTGGCCCTTCATGAGCCGGAGACAGTAAGGCAAACCCAAAAATTCCTGCTGGTTGGCGATTATCTCATTTACCGTTTATCACAAGCGCTGGTCACCGATTACTCCTCCGCCAGCAGAACACGGTTGTTCGATGTCCGTCAACAGCGCTGGTCAGAGGGCATCCTGTCCTCCACCGGAGTCAGACAGGACCAGATGCCAGACCTGGGAGGGTCGGGACAACGGGCCGGGTGTGTTTCGGCTGAGAGTGCGCAGGTCACCGGACTGCTTCAGGGTACCCCCGTCATGCTGGGTGGTTTCGACCAGATGTGTGCAGCTCTGGGAGCTGGAGCTATCTCCCCTGACACGTTGATGATCTCGCTGGGTACCGCGACCATGCTGGTGGTGACCTCACTGGATCCTCTTGTGGATCCCGAACGGAGACTGACCACTTCCTGTCATGTCCTGCCACAGGCCTGGACTCTCCAGGCTCCCATCATGACAACCGGGGCGCTTTTACGATGGTGGAGAGACCAGTTTTTCCGCGCTTACACAAACCACCCATACAGGGAAATGGACGAACTTGGTGCGCGAGTTCCGATTGGGGCTGATGGGTTGCTGGTCTTCCCCCATTTCAGCGGGGGTGGAGCACCCTGGTGGGATCACAACCGCCGTGGAGCTTTTATCGGTCTTTCCCTCTCACATAAGGCTCCCCACTTCATCCGTGCAATCCTCGAGGGAACCGCGATGGAGATCCGCGCCAACATCGAAGTGGCTGAGAGCCTGGGGATTCAGATCGATTCACTGCGCATCGCGGGAGGTGGAGCAAAGAGTAGTCTGTGGAGAAGCATCATCGGAGATGCCTTGGGAAAACCCCAGATCTGTCTCAGGGAACTCGAAGTGGGGGCGCTCGGGGCAGCTGTCCTGGCTGGAGTGGGTTCCGGAATCTTCTCCGATGCCGGTCAAGGGGTTCAGGCCATGGTCGCCTCCAGTGGTTCGCAAGACTTTTCCCTGGAGAATCATGCGGAGTATCTTCGTTTATACTCTCGTTACGAAATGTGGGGCTCACGGCTTTACGGATCGAATCATCTGGAGCAGGTTCCCGCCGACGCGGGTACGGGCTCGGAGTTCAACCTTTAGGTTGCATCTGTACGCTGAAGCGTGAATTCCGAACTGGGATCCAGGAATCTTTGAAAAGAAGACACACAAACCACCAAAGGAGTTGAAAAGCAATGGCGAATGCGGTTCAAGAAATGATCGACCTGAAAACCATCCGGGAGGGCGAAGCTCCCATCATGCTCACCGAGTCCCCCGGTCCCAAATCTCTGGAAATCTGGGAAAAAGAAGTGGAATACATTTCACCAGGCCTTTCGGGATCCACCAGCACCAGCCGCCTGGTCCTGGAAGAGGGATTCGGATCCTACCTGAGGGATGTGGATGGGAATGTCTACATCGATTTCAGCTCTGGAGTGGTGATGACCAATCCGGGCCATTGCCATCCGAAGGTGGTTGAAGCAATCAACAAACAGACCTCACGGCTCATGAATGTCCATGACCATGCGGTACCGATTCGTTGGGAGCTATGCAAAAAGCTTGCGGAGATCACACCAGGCGCTTTGAGAAGAACCCAGCTCTACTCGGGCGGAACCGAGACAGTCGAGGCGGCGATCCGTCTGGCCAAGTCCTACACGGGTGGGACCGAGGTGTTCTCTTTCTGGAATGGATTTCATGGGAAGACCCTGGGTTCACTCGGCCTGGATGGCACTGGTTTCAGTAAAGGTTTCGGTCCCCTGGCCCCGGGATTTCATCGTCTTCCCTATCCCAACCCTTACCGTCCGCTGATCGGAGGCGAGGTCTGCGCCCAGGCCGGTCATGGCGAGGTGGCAGCCAAGGGACCCTGCGCGAAATGCACCGGCCCGCTCTGTACCGAGCGCTATATCAGCTTCATCGAACAGGCCATCAAGACGGTCACGGTGGGCAAGCCCGCGGTTATCATCGCAGAACCGATCCAAGGCGCCGGGGGCACAGTGATCCCCCCCGCTGACTTCTTCAAAAAGCTCAAGGCGCTGTGTGAAAAGATCGGCTGCCTGCTGATTATCGATGAGATCCTGACAGGTTTCGGACGGACCGGGAAATGGTGGGCCATTGAACACTTCGGAGTGGAGCCGGACATCATGCTGATGGGCAAAGGCATGGGCTGTGGGTACCCGGTAGGGGCACTCATCTCCACCGATGAAATCATCAAGAGCAAGCCTTTCGCGAATTCCAGCGGTGGATCCAGTAGTTTCGGCGGGAATCCAATGGCCTGCGCGGCGGCTCTGGCCAATATCGAAGTGCTCGAAGAAGAGGGATACATAGAACACGCCGCCATTGTGGGTGAAAAGCTTTTGAAACGTTTCGAGGGGATGAAATCCAGCCATCCCCTGATTGGCGATGTGCGCGGTAAAGGCTTCCTGATCACTGTGGAACTGGTCAAGGACCGTGCGACTAAACAGGTGGCTGATGAAGAGGGAAAAACAGTCTTCCTGAAGATGCTCAATAAAGGTGTTCTGACCATCACACCCAAGGCCAATCTGCGCATGGCCCCGCCTTTGTGCATGCCTGAAAGTGTCGCCATGAAGGCGCTGGATATCTTTGAAGAGGCATTAGCGGAGACCGAGAAGCAGTTTGGGTATGTATAACCATGACTGAGTCAGGGTGACCCCCTGGATTCCCGCCTTCGCGGGAATGACGAAACGGGCCGGAAGGAATGAGACGATATCATGAGACTGTTGGTCCAAACAGCACCGCGTGAGTTGGAGATCCGTCAGGTTCCGCAGCCTGAACCAGGTCCCGGCGAGGTGCTGATCCGTATCCATTACTGCGGTATCTGTGGAACCGACCTCATGAACTACCGGGGTCTCTCTGTCTGGGGAAGGAACACCTTCCCCAAGTTCCCCGGACATGAGAACTCGGGAGTGGTGGCAGCCCTGGGAGAGGGAGTTACGGGGCTGTCGACCGGCGACCGGGTCATCCCGGAGTGCACCATTGGATGCGGAGTGTGCAAATGGTGCAAGGCGGGAAACTACAGCCTGTGCCGGAACCGGCTGAAGACCTCGAATGGAGCCATGGCGGACTATCAGACAGTTCCCGCCAAAGCATTACTGCGTCTTCCTGATAGCCTGTCTCTCGCGGAAGGGGCCTTGATCGAACCAGTCGCGGTTGGGGCCAGTGCAGCACTCAAATGTGGACAGGTTTTTGGGAAATCAGTCGGTGTGATCGGGGGGGGCTCGATTGGCATGGGGGCCCTTGAGACCTTTTTGCTCCTCGGAGCCGCAAAGGTGTTTCTCTTCGATCTGATGGAGGCCCGTTTGGAACTGGCGGTCCGGCTCGGAGCCACTGCTGGAGTTAACCCTGCAAAAGAGAATCCTGTCGAAGCGGTCAAATCTGCCACGGGAGGTTCGGGACTGGACAGGATTGTGGTTGCCAGCGCCGGGACCGCTGAAACCCTGGGAATGGCACTGAAGACAATCGCTCCGCTGGGGATCATCTCGGTGGTAGGATTGAGTGGAGGCTTGCTCTCGGAAATCGATGCCGATGACCTTTCTGAAAAAGAAGTGACCGTTATAGGCAGTCACTCCAGTCCAGGTGTCTGGGAAGATCTGCTGGCCTGTGCGGCAGTGGGAAAGTATGACCTCAAATCACTGGTCAGTCATACTTTTCCATTGGAAGAAGCGGGGAAAGCATTTGGTTTATTGGACAAACCCAGTGAGCCGGTTCACAAGGTATTGCTGAAGATGGTGGATTGAAAACCCATCCCTTTGTCCCCTCTCTCATTGAGCAAAGAGGTTATCTTGTGGCGGTTGATCTACACGCCGCGGTGGATGCACGTACCACCAGGTTGGGAACAATCACAATCTCACGGGGCCGTAGGCGATGCCCCTTGGCACGAATGCCCTCGATCAGGCATTCCGCCGCTTTACGGCCCATCTGTTCTTCATACTGCTCGATTGTAGTCAAAGGAACATCCAGGTACCGGGCCGCGGGCACATTATCATAGCCCACCAGAGAGATTTCCTCCGGGACCTTATATCCATGGGAGCGAAGGGCCTTCATGGCCTGCATGGCGATCATATCATTGACACTGGCCAGGGCAGTGAGATCCAATCGTGAAACGAATTCCAGGACCTCCGCCTCGATGTGCCAGGCCGATTCCAGGGTCATCACCCACTCCGCCCCCAATTCCACCCCATGCTCTTCGAATCCTTTACGGAAACCCTCCAGGCGATGAGGAGAACCATAAGGAACATTGATATAACCCACGCGTTCATGTCCCAGTGAAGCCAGGTGAACTGCCGCGCTATGACCACCAGCGAAGTTATCACAAGTGATGGAGACACATTTGCCTTCGAGCTCAGGCGGGCAATGGTCGACTGTGACCAGAGGCACATCGGAGGGAATTTCGCTGAACTGGTGTGGCCCCGGTGTGGAAATCAAAACAATCCCAGCCACACGTTCTTCGGCGAGAATGGTTGCCAGCAGACGTTGCTCTACTTCCGGTTGATAGTTGGTCCCGGCAAGTTCAACCGCAATGCCCTCATCCCGCACATGTTTCTCAATATTCCCGACCACCTCGCTGTAAAAGGGATTGGTCATATCGGGAACAATAATAAACACGCTGGGACGGTGACGGGTCTGCCTGGTCTTGGGAGTGAGACCGGAGACAAAAGTCCCCCGCCCATGCTTCCGTTGAACTACCCCTTCCGCCTCGAGTTCAGCCAGGGCACGCACTGCTGTGACCTTGCTGACATTGAACTGTTCCATGATCTCCGAGATGGAGGGAACCTGTTCTCCGGGCGCAAGACGTTCAGCCCGGATCCGGTCAGCAATCGTGTTTTTGATCCAGATGTATTTGGGTCCCCGGTAGTTATCGGCCAAGTCAGAGCCCCCGCCAAGTTGTCAGAGAGCATACGATTAGCACAGATCACAAAAGGAGGCTACTCTTGGTGAGTAAAACCTTACATTGCAGCCATCCTCTCCAACACCCTTCCGGCAGCTTCCACAAGCATCTCGCCTGCCTCTGGGGCCAGTTGGCTGGAACGCGCCAGGCGGGTTTCATAGCCGCCCCCTTCAAAGGACTTGCGTGTGGGAACATAACCGAAACAACCATTGGCCAATTCCACCAGAAAGACATGCTTGAACCAATGACGGGCGAGTATTTTTACCTCGAGGCCAAACTCACAGAAGAGCTCGACAGGAAAGCCAACCGCAATGAAATCGCCCAGGCGGATAGCCTGAACTTCTAGCCTTGCGAAAGGTTCACGCGCGGCCAGATCCGCCAAGAGCACCGCTTCGTTGGCATATACTTTTTCCTTGTGGGCACTGGGACGGCGTGTGCCTTGAGTAAAAAAGAGCTCGCCTGGTTCTGCTTCCCGGAGAACCATCCTGGCTCGCTGAAGCCATTCTGGGGCCACAGTTTTCCTTGGGACCCGGATGATTTCCCGGTCGACAGCCAGGGGGTACGCGTTCAGGGGCAAAGCACTATCCATTGCACAAAGGGCTGTCTGGGCGAGTTGCCGTGCGATCCAGCGTGCTCTTTCCGGGCCATAGGGGATCGAATCCAACTGGGGAGTTTTCGAATCGATATTGCCGCAAGGTCCATTTGCAAACAGAGCACCTGGATTCCCGCCCAGCCTGGAACGGGTGAACTCCGACAGGTAACCGGGATAATCAGTGCAGATCCTTTCACCACGGACATTGGTCGGATGGAGTGCAAAGTTGATCCACAAACCGATACGAGTTCCATCCCTGCCGCACGCCTCCAGCACACCCAGCTCGTTGTCGGCTGGGCCTTCTCTACCCATCACATCCGGCAGATCAGCCTCGGTGATGTGGGTATGGACAGTCCCATCTTTGAGAACCACGCGACGGTTGCAGCTGAGCCCCTCGACACTGGTGCCGCCCACCTTCAGGATGGAGGATTGGAGCCGATGAACCGCCTCCCGAACCGCACAAGCAGCTTCCTCCTCGAGGAAGGAGAGATACTCCTGATCCGCATTTCCACCAAAAAGATCCAGTGTGTACGGGCCTGTGTGGGTGTGGGTGGCGGAAACAAGGACATTTTCTCCTGGCACGGGTGTGATTGCGGCGATTTTTTCACGGATACGGCCCACAGTGTCATCACAAAGGCCGATCACATCGCAGTCCACCACCGCTGCCAGGGTTCCATTCACCTCGAAAACCAATGCTTCTGCATAGAGGTCATTGACTATTTCGGTGGCACTGTGAGGCTCAAAATACCCGGCTGTGGCAGCGCCCAGCGGAGGGGTGATCTTGCGGCGGGAATATCCGGTACGCAGGCTTTCCATCTGTTTCTCCAGGCCTTTCCGTGATATCGCTTCCAACAGCTTGGATGAGCTGTTCCGGTGCAGGTCGTAGACTGTATCGATAGAGTAATCTTGATGGTTCCATGACGCAAGGAGGCCTGGAAAGTGTTCGCCACCACCTTACTCGGTTTTTTCGACAGGAATGAGGTCATCTGCAGGCAAGCCGGACGGATTGATCTATCCGCCAATGACCTTTGGGATCTGGACCTGAGGATCGATTGGCAGGGGATAGGACAGGTCGATATCAGGAATGCTGTCCCTGATGATGTCCCCGCCCTCAAGAAGTTCCTACTTGAGGGATTGAGCGATCACAGCCGTTTTCTGTTCGCCCCATATCCCTATAAAGGAGATTTGGATTCCGTCCTTGATTGTTTGATTGCTGAAAGTTCAAACAAGACCTTCCTGATCTACCACGCCTGGCACGAGGGACACATCATCGGGCATTTCTTCCTGGCTAATATGTCCAGACCAGTTGCAGATCTCGGAATCGCGGTGGCAGATGATTTCCATGGGAAAAAGCTGGGCAATCTCTTTATGACCCTGCTTGTCGCAGCGGGGCATTTCGCCGGAAAGGATGCGATTGAGTTGACCACCAATCCCCAGAATCATGCGGGTTTTCATCTCTATCAGAAGATCGGCTTTGTGTATGTGGGCGACCGGGAGATCACCGTGGCCGATGGTACCAGGCGGATCGAGCATGAATTGGTCTACCGGATCAGGCAACCGGCTCAGTAGTCTTGCCAGGAAGGAATCAATGCCCCCGGTAAGGGAGGATTCCGTGCTAACCACACCTGGGGCCCTGATGGAAGCAGATCCATCCACCCGAAGAAGGCGGAATCGGTTCGCAGGGACAGTGAAGGCAACATCGACCTGAAACCATCCACAGCGGTTGCATGAACCGGGGCTGTCCAAGTGACTCCCGTATCATGGCTTTCGGTGGCGAGGATCTCTCCAACTCCTTCCTCTACTCTTTGATAAGCGACCAGTGTGTTCTTACCGCTGACCGCTAGGGCAGGCTCTGGATGGAAGCCCTGGGGTGTGGTGAGCCGCTTTCGAGTCCAGCTGCTTCCGTTATCAAGGCTCCTGGCGAATATCACGGCTGCTCCATCAGGAGTGTCTTCGCTCCAGACAGCCTGAAGCACGGCCCCGGTTACCGCGATACGTGGTCCTTCCGAAGCGAATTTGTCCACCAGGCTCAATGTAAACTCTTTGGTCCAGGTAGCCCCGGAATCCATGCTGCGCCGGAAATACACCTCCGGGCCACCATTTCTCCAATCCTCCCAGATGACAGAAACATTCACACCATTCACACAGATCCAGGGATTTCTGCATTCGATGCTGGAAGATGCCAGTGGGCCTGGATCGGACCAGGACACCCCTCCATCCAAAGACCTGGAATAAACAATACTCGATGCAACCGATTGGGGTTCCGCCCACACCAGATGAACCGCCAGTCCGGAGGCGGAGATCGTCCCACGGCTCACTCCCGAATATCCTTGAGAAACCACTTGGGGACTCTCCCAACTGGCGCCACCATCCAGACTCCGTGCTACCCACACCCTCCCCAGCTGGAACCCGAATGTTTCCACCCAGGTCACATGGAGGATGCCACTTGAGAAGGATGCCGATGGATACAAGGCGTCCCCCACATTGCTTTCAATAAAGACCACGGGTTCCCAGGATCCATCCACCCAACGGCGTGAAAACAACCGGTATCTTTCGCCGGCGTACTGGGACCAGAGAACACAGACAGTGGAATCGCCCAAAGGGATGACATCTGGAGAGAGCCCCTCCTCACCAGAGGCGGTGACCGGGATTGCCCCCTGCCACATTGTCTCTTGAGCCAAAGCGCAGTGAACATGGATCAACATCAGCCCCAGGAAAGCCAACCAACAGAAATCAGATTTCCAGCACATCAGAACCTCGCGGACCACCATCCTGAACTCAGCCACTGGACAAAGGTGGAGAACTTGCTGGAAGCCCAGGGAGAAAATTTATTGAAGGAAGGAGAATTGACCATCAATGAAACGAACTGGGTCCGCAGTTCATTCTGCAAGGCTGTATCATTCCTGTGTTCGGCAGCCTTACCCAGAATCTCCATGGCTTTCGCTGTGGTCAGCAGCCACTCCAGTTCGGTTCGTTTGGCAAAAGGAAGCAAAGCCAGCGCGGTCTCGGTGTGTTGACGAATCTGTGTGCCCTTGGATTCCATGTCCTGAGTAGAGGAACCATCTGTCGTGAAAGTATCGAGCAGGGTCAATGCCTGAAAAAGCTCATCAGCGGCCTGTTTATGGGTGTTTGCGGCCCATTGGGCATATTCACGGACCACACGGCTTTCAGTGGTGTTCCGGTTCCAGAAGAAACGTGAGGCGAAGTAAGTGTTGGGGAACTTGCTGCCCTCCTCGATCCTCATGCAGTAGAGAGCACTCACCCCCCGGCTCGCACCGATGGAGGCTTCATTCTTGAGGTACTTCAGCAGGGGCAGGAGGAAGGGGTAGCCAGTCTCCACGTTGGTCTGGAAGACAAACCCATTCAAACGGAAACCGCGCGCCTTGGCTTGAATGAGAGCGGAGTCCCCATGATCTACCGAGTCCACCACGCTGATCCGGTCCATCCGGGAGGCGAAGTGGTACTTCAGGGAATCGAGGAAGGTGTTCCTGTAGCTGACACCATACTCGGATTCCAGCGCCCACACCGGCCAGAGAGAGACCGCGATTTTGGCGGTGGGATTCCTGGCCAGGATGATTTCCTCGAAGGTGGTCACCTGCTCCATCATCCGTTCAGCCTGATGGCCTTTGCAGTCATAGTGATCAGGACCACAGAAGCAGCCGCCGGGGTCATAGAACCAAATCTGATATTCATCCGCTTCTTTGAACCACTCGAGTTCATTCTCATAGATGTCCACCATGAAGTCCTTCACTCCGTTCCAACTGAACTGGCCGAACGAGAAGGTATCCGGAACGGATTGGCAGACAACCGGGAAACCATGGTTCACATAGACAATCGTAGCTTTGATCAGGTTCTTGTTGGCCGCGAAAATATCCGAGGGAACAATGGTGGCACTGAAGAGGTAAGTGACTTTCATCCCACGCCGGTGGGCATATTGGATCATCCGCTGTAACCGCTCATGAAGGATGCGGTTTCTATCTGTGTTACACACGGCCGAGGGTTGAAAGTAAACCTCCGAATCACCCCACAGGAAGAAATAGAGATGGGTCAACTGCGAACAGACCAGGCGGTCCACGCATTGTTCCCACTCAGCATCGGTCCAGTTATCAGGAGTCAGGGAGCCAAAGCTGATCCCATAGGCGATGTTGTAATAAACGGCCCTTTCAGGAATATCAGGGCGGTAGAGATTCTCAACTTCACCTGTATTGCCCGGGGAACCTTCCACATCCAGGTAAAGCAGTCCCTCTGTGGACTGGAAATGGGTGCGCAGGTGGGAGACACCAAAGATCGTTCCCAGTTCACCCCAGCCCGAGGAAAGCCAGACTTTTTTTCCGGGAGCAAACAGACTGGGGTAGACAGCTGCCAGGTACCCCTGCTCCTGAACAAAACCGGGTTCTGAGGCGAAGGGGGCCGAAGAACCGTGTCCATCGAGAATGGTTCTCAACAGGCTGTTGGCGGTGTATCTCCCAACAATGATCAAATCGGATGAGGTTTTTTGATCAGAGGTCAGTTCATCGGCTGGAACCAGTTTGACCTCGCCATTCACCATGGCCGCCAGGTCATTTTTAAGCCTGACGATATTTTCCCATTCTGGGGTAGTGGTGCTTTCGCCCGTAACAAGGATCAGGGATTGGGTGGTCTCCTGTCTTGTGTGGTAAAGACCGATTCGCTGGATACGAATCGCATCGACTTCGAAGAAATCCATGGAGCTGGATGGATCCCCCAGCGCCTTGATTTCGAGCAGGTGAGTTCCCTTGGAGAAAGAAAAGGCAGAGGGACTGAGCCGGACTGTCTTGGTGAGCAGGGCTTCCGTGGGCTGGTTGGGGTGGCAAGCCAAGACCTCCTGCCCATCCCAGAGCACAATCCCGATGGGAGCCTGGGAGTTGTTTGTACGGTACCCAACCTCCATTTCCACATAAGGCGCGCGTGAGTAATCCTCAGTCAACTGGATTGCCAGAGAAGCTTGTGCAGGATAACCCAGATAACCATCAGCGGATGCGACCAGAGCATCACTATCACCCTCTAGCCCGCTGTCGATCCCTCCTTCGGTCGAGGCATCGCCCGCCCAGTTCGCACCCAGCAAAGGAAAGAGCTCTTGGTCGGCGGAGAAAGCGGGAAATAGTAGAAAGAGGAGGAGGAAAAGTGCCGGGAGAATGGATCTCTGGCAACCGATGAAAAAACGGAGTAGTGAATTCATTCGCCTCGTGTTAACCATCTGGACGCTATATCACCCTTCAACAAAAAGGCGAATGAATTCGCCACTCCGCTCGTTTGTTCTCCTGCGGCGCCCCTGGGATGTACCTCAGGCGGCGCCGCAGGAAGAAAGAATCTTAATACAAGGACCAGTGGTTCACTGACGATGCTCCACCCCCGAGCACCTCCAGGCCATCAAGAATGATCAGATCCCAACCGGTACCGCCACCGCCGTCGGTCAACGTGAGTGTATGTGTTCCATTAGGCAGACTATCATCAAGAACAACAGGCATCCGGAAATTAGTGGAGCCATTATCCAACGGATAGGGTCCCACCAGTGTACCGCTGGAAAGGGTTCCATCAATGTTCCAATCAATCTTGGTATCCCAATCCCAACGAGCTGAGATAAGAAGTGCAACCCCGCTACCATCGAAACTTTGTGAGCATGTGGCTCCCGCGCCGGTAACCCATGCCACAGATCCTCCTGTGGCATAGTTGTTCGATTCCAGTGACGAGTCATTTGTGGATCCCCAACCCGGCTCATAGGTCCATTCCACCTGATCAATCAAGGTTACCGGTATTGCTCCATATACCTCAATCGCATCCAGTGTGATCGTTTCTCCTGCGCCGAGACTGTTGTTGGTGGTGACCTCCAGGATATGGAAGCCCGCTGCGAGAGTCCCGGTCGCGGCCAGCACATGGGTGGCATAACGGACGCCGGGAATATCCCCCGTGTCAATGTTGGTGTTGATGACACCCGCGCCACCCGCACCGCCATCGATCCGCCAGCCGATCTGCTTGGTGTTGCCTTGTTGAACGACACGAAGGCCGAGACCCGTTCCTGTCCCCCACAGGTGCATCGCTGAATTTAGAGAGGGAGCCCACAGAAAGCTGCCATTGAATGCGCTCGCATCAGGTTCCTTGACCCAGAAATCATAAGGATAGGTGTTGTGCGGGTTCCCATTGGGGTCGTCTATAGAGAATTTGACCACATCAAAAACTTGTGTCTCCGCAACCGTCAAGGACGAATAAAATAGACACACTACGATGAGTACGCCAACCATGCCTTTCATCACCTTGAGACCTCCTTCATCCGACTGGTTCCGCCCCGGTGTGGTTCTCATGTCCAGCACAAGGGGTCGTCCATTCCACAATCTGGCGGGGGCAAAGGAACTCGCGAGAAGAAAGAAGAGGCCCACGCTCCCCTTCTGACTCCCAAGAGAATACACAACTCTCTCGATACTGTTGACTGACTCACTTAACTGTTCTCTACTCTATCACACCACTGGGCAGGAGTGTCAAGCCAGAAATTGTGCCTTTTTTAGGGGCCCCAGCGGACGATGTCTCCGACGCTGACTGTGCCATTCGTGGGGGAGTAGATGAAGCTGAGACGGAGGTCTTCAGGGATGCTCCGGACCGAAGCCCACTCTCCATTCCCATCCTCCAGGTCCGGACCTTTTCCCACCAGCGTCCAGCGTCCCATGAATCTCAGGCCACCTCCGCCCGCCACAGACTGCCACCAGCCATCGGTGTATATGTAGGACCCATGTTTGATCGGATAGACCCATTCTTCCGGCCCGAAAGGATCGACCGGGATGGTTTTCATATAGGCAACAGGGGTGGTCATTTCGGTGTATCGTGAGAGGAGTTCATCCTTACTTCCCCGTGTTTTTGCAGTGTTTCCGGGATATTGCCTGTAATCTCCCACATACATCTCCAGGGCTGAGTTGATGCTTTTGAATTCGCTCAGGTTCCGTGTGACTTTGGCCCGGATCTGGGCCTCGATAAAGTTGGGAAGGGCGATCGAGATCAGGATCAGGATGATCGCAATCACGATGAGGAGCTCGATCAGGGTAAAGCC
>CAYZUX010000158.1:0-14917 GCA_964481775.1 uncultured bacterium
ATCTATCTCAACATCAAGGAGACCGACATCGACCTCCCCTTCTGACCTTTCAACTTTTACAGAAAGAAGGTTACTTTATCTTGTAAGTCTAAGGTTTATGGTTGGTTTTGTTGGCTTTTGTTGAACTTAAGATGGTCGGGGCGACTGGATTTGAACCAGCGCACTAAGCTGAAAATGGCAACAGAATTACGTTGGTTTCACAGGCTTTTTTTCGAAAGAAACCAGTCCCCTTCTTGCCTTCTTGTTGCCATTCGTCCAACCGGCAAGCGAGGATTTCATTCACCTTCTGGACGATCTCTTTCCGAAAAAGGTCCTCCATCATCTCCACCGAACCGCCGATGTAATGCCGCTCGGTGATGCCATCCGGAGAATGGCCGATGAACCGCTCCAATACATACCGGTTCCATCCTCTGGTGTTAGCTTCGGTGGGAATGGTCCTGCGAAACCCTTTGGGTTCAAGTCGAAAGTCGGGTCGCCAGCCTTTAAGAGCGCGAGTAACTGCTTTTCCGTACGCGTGTGAGTCGTCATATTGATGGACAACTCGATCTGAATACCTGGGCACTTGAGCCAGGACGGCGAGAGCCACCTCGGGGATGGGGATTTTGCGAACGGAATAGACGTTCTTGACTATCCCATCGACAATGATGGTTCCACGATCCAGGTCCACCTTGGCCCAGTTCAGCCGGAGCGCTTCTCGGATTCGCAGACTACCCAGTATTTGTAGGACCACCCCCGGCAAGATGCGCCAGCCGTTTTCATGCTGGCGCAGCCAATCCAGGAAGTCGAGTGTTTCCGATAGAGGGAGGAAAGATTGGAGGGCTTTCTCCTCATACTGGATTTCCCGTTTCCTCGTGGACAGCCGGAATCCCGCAGAAAAATCTCTGACTTGACCCCAGTTCCGAGACGCCCACCTTGCGACAGCCCGCACGGGGTGGCAGTAATGCTTGACCGTCTTGGGCTTCACTCCACGTTCGGTCAGTTCCTTGGCGTAATGCTGGAAATGCTCGGGACGGATATCCGTGAACTGGACTAAGCACTTCGTGTCCAGCCATGCCATGAAGTATCCCAGGAACTGCCGGTAGTGGCGCAGGGACTCCTTCGAACAGGTTTGCGCCTCCAACCACCGGGCGCACACGGTCGACACGGAGAGATCAGGAACCACAAGTTCCGACCTATTGCCGAACAGGAGAGCCTCAGCTTCGGCGATTGCCTCGTCGACGCTGAGGGCCTTGATCCAATTGCGTAGCCGTTCGCCGGAAAAACTCTTCCCGCTGAGTCGAAACCTTCCTCTTTTCAGGAGAACCAGCGTGAACCTCCGTTCCCTCGTCACCGGTGTGCAACCCATGATCGAGAAGGCATTGCCCTTCCGGGTTGCAAGATAGTTTCCGACTTGAACCGTCAACTCGTTTTTCAAAGATCGCTGCATGGTGTGCCTCCGTTTCCCGGCAGGCACCCATCCGTTCGGAAAGGATGCTACAATACCGGTTGAGGGCGTCAATCACGTTTTGTCCCCAGTACCCCGAAGCAAGCCCGACCAATCCGAACTCCTTGAGAGTCCGGACTTTGACATGCCCGGCGAGCATCCGGTTGAGATCCTGAGTAGAGTAGAAGATATGGGGATCAATACGCTCGCTTTTCATTTCTTTGTCTAGTCAATTTCCCAAACTGCCTTTATCAAATTCTGTCATCCAGATTTGGCACAATTCCAAGGTGTGGGAGCGCGATGATGCGCCCCCACTTTGGTTCCCCAGGAATCAGGACAGTGACTGCGCTTTCCCTCCTGACACACTCTTGCTGATGGCGCGAGCCGTCTTACGATTGGCAGACTTATCCTCCGACATTATCAGGATGAAGAAATCCGGGAGATTGGCCTGGGACTCATCCAATTTCCGGATGGAGACCGGGAGTTTGTCAGGTGGACAGATCGCAAACTTCAGGGTATCCCCTTCAAGGGCTTTGAGTTTCCGCTTGTCCATTTCTCCCAGCAGTTGGTCGGGGTCCTCGGGGATTCGGTTGGCTTTTCCAACCAGTTGCAACGACATGGTGGTATCCTCCTTTTCATTGTTCTTCCCTCACAACCCACCCCTATCCAATCGAGGGGGTGGGTTTCGGCCTTCTGAGCCATTGCAGCTCATCGCGTGGCCATCATCAGGCGATGGGAGCGATTTGCCCGATCCAGTAGGAGGTACTGCCATCTGTAGCAATCTTCAGGTAAACCTCGGTCTTGATGGCTCGCCCTATAAGACTTGAGCAGTCGAGGCCTTGAGAGACATCAATAGCGTCCAGATTCATTCCTAACCTCTTGAGTTCATCCATAAGCCACCGAAGGTTGGGGACAAATCGGTATAACTGGCGCTCTTTGCCGCCAACATTGAGGTGAACCCAGATACGGTAAAAGGCATTGCTCCCCATCTTGAAACGCTCGATCTTGTATATCTCTCCCTCAAAAGTTCCCAAAGTTACGGACTTGTTGGTGACCGAGAAATCTACTTCGAGTTCCAATCGTTTCGATCGACAGTTCTTCGCGTTAATCACCAATGCTCTTCCAGGCATCACTGTTCTCCCTTACTTCTCTTTCCCTCACAATCCCACCCTGGCTTGAGTGGGATTTCGGCTTTTGAGCCTTATTGGCTCATCGCTAGCCATCATCAGGCAAGGGGTGCGAACTCTTTGATTGTCCAACGCTTTTCGGTGCGTCCACCGACACCTTCGCGCTCCTCGGCCTCGACACGGATGCGGACACGCTTGCCAATCACGTCAGACTTGCGCAGCTGCGGCCCGACGTTTGTCGGATAGAGCCCAAGGGCTTCGATGAACTTCTGCAGGCTCTTGCCCTGGAAGACGGTCCCATAAATCGTCTCACCCTTCCCAGGACCGGAGCTGATCTCAGCCCCCACCTGGCGGTAGGGCTTACCTTCCTCCGAGACCTTGGCGATCACGATGGCAATCTCGGCCTCGTGCTCGCCGGAAAGGTCCATCGTGGCCCTCCTGCCCGGGTCTTCTCCCAGATCAATGTAGTCATCCTGCGTACTCGAACGAGTCAGTTTTCCTACTTCAGCCATGGGTTTGTTCCTCACTTTCTTTGAATTTGTCTTCCCCGGCATTCGGGGCGCACCATCATCAAACCACACCTTCTTCATGCGGCTCTAAGCGCAGACACAGTCCTTCCTGGTTCTCCTCATCGGGAGGCGACTCAAACAGATCCCTGACCGGGGAGTGGTCGCCCCAAGCACGGTGAGCCTCAAGGCTGTCACCACAGACCGGGCAAGCGGGATTACGTGGAAAAACCAGGGACAGGTCACTAATCAAAGGAGCGAGTTCCTCGAACTGGAGGTAAGAGGGGATCCTTGGAACCAGTCCGGGGTAAAGCCAGGCCAGGATATTCCGAACTAACAGCGTTGCCGCAAAGCAGTTAGTGGTGATGACCTGGGGGTCGGGAGCAAGGCCCGGACGGTCGCTATACGAGGCCTGGGAGAGGCGGACTTGTTCTTCGATGTCGGAAGGATACCCAGCCTCGACGCCCATACAATGGAGACACGGTCCGCCAGGAAACTGGGTCAGAATGCGAGAGGTGATCCGGGCGGGGTTTTCATTGGGGCCAAAGGTCACCAGGGTACCAGCATCAAACACGGGCTTGAGGAAGCGGGCACCGACAAGGGCTTCCTGGTACCTTGTCGGGCCACTATCGGAGAATCCCACCAGGACATCCGCCTCCTTGGTAGCCTCCAAGGTGTTGCCCTCGGGGAAAAAGTTATGGTGGCATTCCACCTCGATTCCGGGGTTGAAAGTCACAATCTCTTGCCGGAGAACGTCTGTCTTGAGCCTGCCTTCATCTCCCGGGTGATATCCGAAGAAGCGGTTACCAGAATGGCGGTCGAGACGGTCACGCTCGAACAGGATGACCTTGCGAGGTTGCAAGAACTTGAGCAGTTGCAGGGTGACAGAATTACCGCCACCAGCACCAATGAAAGCGAACACCATTTGTCGTACGAGTTCGAGAAGGTCACGGGCTCCAGAGCCCAACCGCAAGGTCCGAGAGTGAAGCTCTGTGTCCATAACGATTTCGGGGGGAGGCGGAGCGTTGAGCGGGGTAAGGAGTTGGAGCCCATGAGGTCCAACCACTTTGATCCGTCGGACAGGCCGCCAGACCTGGTCTTCCCGTGATATCACCTCAGCCACAATTCCGTTGGTACCCGTTACCATCCGGACATAGACTGGATAGAAATGCAGAACCCGCCGCCACACATCGCTGTCATAGGTGTCATCGGTGGGGCTGAAAAACGCATTGCAAGTGTGTGAATGAGAAGTCACCAGGGCTTGGTAGCCTTTGCTGGCGGTGGAGAAAGTCTCCCAGGTGATCTCATCAGGGACCTCGATCCTGCCCGCTGACCGGTGAAGGTATTCTTTCGATGTAAGGTGACGCTGGTCACGAATAAGGATTTCTGTCGTGTCTTTGTAGCGGGAGAGACCAGCGAACGAGTAAACCAGGTGTTCGCGATTGGGATCATCAGAGGTTGTGATTGAGTTATAATGTTGTTGGTCGAGTGTAAGTTTCCAGTTCATGGGTGTGTTCCCTCATGGGCTGCGGCGGGGAGACCGGAGGGGGTTTAAAGGAACCTCCGGTCTCCAGGTGACGTTGTGAGTTATGATTGGCGGTGATTACATACCAAGAGTCGCCTGAACGGTGTTGCCGTAGCTGTGGCCAGGAACCAGGATGGTGTTGTCATCGACTTTCTGCTGAGTTTGGCTGTCATAGATGATGGTGGACGAACTCAGTTCTCCGAGTTCTTTGAGCTGGCGCGGAGTGGCGGCTGCTTCGACTTCGAACTCAGCACCGCCTGAACTCTCCCTGATTTTGAGAATTCCCATGAGTTTATAACCTCCTTTCTATCGGATTTCCTCTTACGAGAAGTTCATGCATCATTGTTCAGAAACGTCTGGACCGAGGCCAGAAGGTCGAGGATGGTTTCGCTATTGCCGCAAGTGGGATGCATGACGCAGATCCATTGCCAACCAGAGAAGAAAGGGATCTTGTCGAAATGGTACAAGTTGTGACCATAACCGCGGTAAATACGCCGGTATTCTCCGGTTTGCCGATCGCGAATCATCAGAGAGCCATCCACATAGACAAACCGGTAGAAATGGAAGATTCCATCACCGGCGGGGTCATAAAGGTTGGGAGCTACCGGAACCAACATATTCAGATCCGGCAGATTAAACTTATGCTGATCAAGCGCAAAAGCCCCCTGCAGAACAATGAAGTTGGGAATTTCCTGTTTATTGAAAGTCCAGGTAGCCTTCCTGAAATTCCCATGTTTGATCAGCAACAGATCTCGATTCAGGCGTGGAATATCCATGATGAATCTCCTTTTTACCGTTCATTGAATAGGTCTCCTTCTTCAGCCGGAAGGAGTACACCTGCGTCATTTACATCGTTTTGACCTTGATCCTCATGACCATGTAGTGGTGGCCGACGGACCTCATTAGGATTTATTCCCGCCCGGCGAAGGGCTTCGTCTTGAGCGAGGCGTCCCTTGGCTGGTGGGGGTGGTGGTACGAGGTCGAGAAGATCGAACTCTCCTAATGATGGGGAGAAAATGAGATCTTCATGATCCTCAGACCACAGGTCGTTGATTTTGCTGATCTGCTTTTTTGACATGATTAGTTCCTCCAATTTTTTCGTGATGTTTTCTGGCAAGAAATGCCAGGATTACAGCGAATTCACATAATGCATCAGACCAATCACCATCCTTCAAGGTCGGCCAGTTGGAGATTGATTCAAGACGTGTGTAGGCCCAGGTGAAGCCATTCTTTAAGGTTTGACAGATGAACCACGTGACGATCTTAATTGCACAGGTATAGGATCCCAGAATGGGTATTACTGACTCGGGTGAAAGATCCGTGAGAGTACTGGAAGTCCCACCTTGTGGAGTTAAAACCCAATGGCCATTTTCTTGATGGAGCTGATCTGAAATTGCAGCCATCAAGACCCGGCGTTGAATTTCCTCTGGTTTTGGTTCGACGGTGATGCGTGGTAAGAGCCACTGGATGGGAATCTTGAAACTGCGGACCTGGTCCTCAAGGGCAGCAGCAGCAAGGGCTTGTTCGGCCCTTTGGATCGGGCGGACAGCTCGCAAGGGGATATTGAACCAGCTGCGCAAGAAGGCGATCTCTTCCCGGTAAGGCCAGTCCACAAACTTCGGCGCCGGTAAACCAAGCCGGACAGCCTCTTTGCGGATCATCCCGGCTAGAACTGAGGTCTCTCCCCCAACCAGGGCCACCAGGAACAATTCATCGATCACGGTTTGGGTGACATCCACCGAGAGTAATGGAGCTGCCGATTGAATCGCCTTGCGGATAGAGGATTCAGGATCAGGTTGTTGACGCAAGGTTTCTTCAACACTCCCCTCGATAGTGGGGAGGAGATTTTTTGCTTCGTTGAGTAAGAAGCGTTGGATCTCTTCACTTGAGGGAGGTCTCGAGAGTTCATTGAAGGAACTACGGATCCAGACGGAGAGTCGATTGGAGAGGGCTTGGCGGATCCGGTCCAGGTTGGGTAACCGGCGGAAGGTTTCCTCAAATCCAGCCGGGGTTTCAACGAAACACCCGGGAGTCCCATGCTCGAGCCCGGAAAGAAGGTTCGAGAGCGCATGATCCAGTTCGTTTCTGGCTTCTGTGAGTCGATCGCTCCAATGATTGGCGAGCTGAAGGTACGGATCAAAAACACTACGGACCTTATCCTGGAGGAGGGCAGCGTTCGAGAAAACGATCTCGTCCTGTTCCCGAAGCAAACGTTGTTGCGACGATCTTTGGAAGGCCAATGGCCGTGCTTGGTGGTGGCGGAATCGGCGCAACCGCTGAGAGAGTGGCAGGCTATGATACCTACGGGCCTCAGCGAGGATATTTTGTGACTGACGGTGGGCTGACTCGGCATTGAGATGGGTTTTCTGGATTGTATCTGAGAGCCGTTGGCCGGACTCTTCGAGTACTTCGGGGATATTGCGCAGGATGGCCTGAACTTCTCCGAGCGAACGTGATGCCGCCAGGCTGTTCACGATTTCCCGCGCATCGGCCTCGACCTGGGGAAGCAAGGTTTCCAAGGATTGAAGCAGCCGCCTTCGAAGTGGTTCAATCTCACGCCGGATGCGGTTGTAGTAAGCGGTCGTTGATTGAAGGCGTGTGCGAACTCTCAAGGCCCGCGGCGGTTTTGACCGGATCCGGCCGTAGACTGGATCCCCGTTCTCAAAGGCAGCTTCCCGGCAGCGTACCGCAAGTCCCGGAAGACGCCCGTCCTCACGCAGTTGACGATGATTGAGTTCAGCCTTCGCTCGTTGAAAAGAATCCTCTTTGACCTGCTGGACCTGATGGATGGTATCCAGGCAGAGACGCAGTTGGAGATACCATTCCTTCTCGAAGCGGAGAGTCCGGATACTGCTTGCTCCCAAGGTGGAGCAACGAGGAGTATTCAATGCAGGGGCACTCTTGCGGTCATCCGCATCGCGATGGAATGCTGGACTGGTGAATTCATTTTCACCGATGAGGTAAAGAGCGTACGCAGCTGACTGCCACCATGTCTCTCGCGAAAATCCACGGTCACCCGGATTGTGGAGAAAGGTAAGTCCGGTCGGGATCGTATAGCGATAGGGCTCACCCCAACCATTGAGTGAGACCAGTGGAAAATGCCACCCTCCCTCGACCAAGGCTCCCAGCTCAATGACAGTCGCAGCGCTATTTTGCTCAAGGCGGATTGTTTGTTCGTCGATGACATCGGTATCCTGGAGGGTGATGAAACACTCGGACCGAGGGTGAAGGTTTCCACCAGATGTGGCCTCAAGGGCTTGGCAACGCTCCAGGTCCGTGACCAGCAATGGACCGCCGGTACCGCCACCGGAATGAGACAGTTTGAAAAGGTCGTCCCGGAATTCAGAACCCCCTCCTGGTTGAGTGAGCTGACGAACCGTTTGGTTTCTGAGCTGGAGCCAATTCCAGACAGCGCCAATAAATCCGTCAGGCCGTTTGGATTCCCATCCAGACACATGTGGACTTTCAAGATCCGAAGCCTCCACGATGTGCAGATGAGACAGGTCTCCGGCCCGGAAGCGTTGGGCGATATCCCTGAACGGCGCCTTGATACAGGTGACCCACTCAGTCATCCGGACCAGCCACAGGATAAAGGGGGAAACTCCCCGTGGTGTCCGGGCTTGGTCAGACTCGATGGCTTCATCGGTGTCCCGCAAGGGAGGTTTGTTGAAGCGCATCCGGATCCCGCAGAGATTCGCCAGGATCGCAATGGAACTCGTTCCGAAGGCTCTAATTCGCATGATCAATTTCCTCCTCGTCTTGGATATCGAGCGTGGTCACGAGATGGACGCCACCCAGATCGATCGGTTCGCCGTGGACGATCTCACGCCATGTGAAGCCATTCCGAAGCCACACCGAACCATCCGGTTGAATCCGCAAACGGACCGCGCGTGAGGCTTCTGGCAGATACACATTCGCGGAGGGGTGTGGACCGATCTTGAGATGGACGGGATCTTCCTGGACCACGACGTTCTGGTTGAGCAGTTCGTGTCCATCATCATTTGTGGCGGACAAGGTGATCACCCGTATTCCCTGCCCGTCAGGGTTGTCGTCGAGCATTTCAGCGGCGGCGGTTTGGATTGATTTCTGGTACCAGACGATCGCCAGACCAAACACCATCAGAGCCGCTAGCAGTGCAAGGAGTCCTTTCCAATTAGCGGACAATGATTTCCTCCAAGGAGAGGAAGGGGCCATGACAGGAGTTGGGAGAGTGGTGGGAGGTGGCGTGGGAACCACCACGAGAGGAATAGGAGAAGGTGAAACAGGAGTTTCAGTCAAAGTCCTGGTGGGGGTGGATGTAGCCGTGGGGAAAGGTGTTGAAGTGAATGTAGGAGTGCCACTGGTTGTTGGAGAAGATGTCATGGTCGGTGTGGGTGTCGGAGTGACAGTGGCTGAAAAGGTGGGTGTGGAAGTACAGGTATCAGTTGGTTGGTGAGTCAATGTGGGTGTACCGGTCGGAACAGTTACTGGAGTTTTAGTCGAGGTCTGAGAAACAACGGCATTTCTGGAGGCGTAGAGGAAACGGTCCAAGAACACGATCGGCTGGTTGGTTTTCGAGTCAAGACGGTGAAACCACACCCCTTCCTGATTGGCAAGGTTGCGGTAGCTCTCCTCAGCCTTTTCGGACAGCCCAACCAGGAAGATCGAGTGGCCAGAAGCTGATGGGAACTCTGCTTGCAGCGAAGGGAGTAGTTCCAGGAAGGAATGGTTCCGGGAGGGATCCGAGATAGCCCTTGTCAGAAGAACCACGAGCGTCGGCTTCATACTCCAGTGTTCGAGTTCCTTGAGAAGGATATCGAAGTTGGTGGGTGTCGTTTTGGAGCCCGAAACAGGGATACGCTGTTTAATCGTGCGCCCCTGTTCAAGGGTGAG
Source organism: uncultured bacterium (assembly GCA_964481775.1). Classification (GTDB taxonomy): domain Bacteria; phylum Hinthialibacterota; class Hinthialibacteria; order OLB16; family OLB16; genus OLB16. Next base: position 9,454 of record CAYZUX010000158.1, read on the forward strand.
AGATTGTGTGTGAGCCAGCAATGTCACCTCGGTGTTGAATTCATAGACCGCCACCTCGGTACCAGAAGGGAGTTGATCGATGACCTCGTGAATGAAGGCGCGCATGGGACCAGCGAGCCAACGAGTCGCCTCTGTACGTTCCATGGCGATCACCACACTGCGGGGAGTCAAGTTGACCGAATCTGTTTGAGCCGCTACTGGCAGAATTAGTGAGAGAGTGAACATGATTTGAATGAGTATGTGTTTCATCGCTGACCTCCTTTAGATCGAGCAATCACTGAAACAATCGCGACGATCGTGAGTAGAACCATCCCCAATCGCACTGAGGACAGAATTCCGGGATCCAGGGATGACTCCCCCACGCCGTCGAACAACAACCCTGATAAACCGCCTTCCTTGATTAACGGGCTGGCCACAAGCAGCAGGACCAGCAGTAGAATGATGATTTCGGCTCTCGTGAGTCCTTCTCTCATGATTTGAGCTCCTCCCAATGCTTCGCGTACTGGCGAAGGAATTCCTTTGTGGTGGTTATGAAAACTTTGGATTGATCCACCTCCTGAATCTGATTTCTGAGTGTTGGTACGAGCGTACTCCCGGTCTCACACGCCACTATCAGCCAGGTCTCAGCAAAGCCCGCAGCCAGGTTTTTCTGGAGGTTTGAGAGGCCGTCCGTGGAGATCTCGATCTCGATGGCGTTCAGCCGGGTGACACCTTTCGAATCTTGGTAGCGGTGGACGATATCGGCCGATTTGCCTTGGATTGAGCGCTCAACGAAAACCTCACACCCCAGTTCTCTGAGGGCATAGGCGAACTCCTTTTGATAAGCGGTGTGATTGTCGCCGCCGATTCCTTTGGGGGTGGGGATCTGGAGGAGATCCCGGCCACTTTGAGTGAGAAAGGAAGTCGTACGCTGGCCAGACCGTCCGGGCAGGACCAAGGTATGAGTCCCGACTAACCCTCGGTCGAGAAACCGTTCCAGGTACTTTTTACCCGTGGACGGAGAGAGTGTGGTGACCTCGTAGACAGCCGTGATCCCCCGGCAGCCATGGACATCTACGGTCTGAAGGAAGTACCTCTCTTCCGGAGACAATTCGAGGAACGAGCCCTCGGAGACTTCGTCATCATTGGTCCATTCCGGCTCCGCTTCAGCTGCTGATTCAGCTCCATCCAAAACAGACACTTCATCCGCCGGTTGGAACTCAAGTAAGTGGGGATATTGCTGCTGATGTTGTTCGAGCTCCTCACGAGAGAGGGGTGTGTCATCAATAGCGACCGGATGAACGGTCATCACAAAAGGTCGTCGGCAAGTCCTCAGATTGAGGCGGCAGTAGCAGTGACGGTCAGGCAAGGTCCCGATCTGGGCCATGGCTTCCATGGGCAAACCAAGGGAGCGAGTTATCTCTACCTGCGCCTTACCCTCAGACAGGCGGAATACAAACACATTGCCTGAGTCGTTGAGGTAACTGGAATTGATTGCGGTTGGGTCTTGGAGGAGAAAAAGGAGTTGAAGCCCGACAGCTCGGGCTTGGTGAGTGATTTCCTTCATCGTGCCGACTGATGCAGCCCCGGATTCCCGATGTTTGGAAAGAAGGTACTCGGCCTCTTCAAAGACCATCAGGAGTTGGGCTGTGTTGGTACGCTGCCCTTGTGCACGTAGAAACAAGAACACCCGGGTTTGAAGGAGGGTTGCGTAGGCCACCCGGAGATCGGTTCGTCCCAGTCCCTGGGTTCTGACAATCACCAAGCGGTATCGACAGAGATCAGGGACAGTAACTCCTTGCTCGACATTCCAAGCGTCGCCAAATACCAGATCTAAAGCCTGGAGCCGGTCAACCACCGAGTCATATGCAGATTTATTACCCGAGTATTTATCAGGATTTTTCAGGAGATGTGCCAAGACCCGCCGGAGTGTGGGAGTTTTCCCGGTTTTCTTAACCTCATTGATCGCATCCTGGAGGACATTCTGACCACGTATATACATCGTGAGCGTGTCCGCCAGGGTTGAAACAGTTGCGCTCGAGTTGGCTTCAATAGAAACCCCCGGATCAGGTGCAAAGATGTTGAGTGGCAGATTTTCCGCATCCACGATGAGGCAGGTCTCTGGAAACAGCCTTGCCAGACAGGTGTAGTCATCGCGTGGATCTATAATGATGATGGGAATTGAATTGACGCAAATCGCCACAATCAGGAGGACCAGTGTCGTCTTCCCAACACCTGGGGAACCGATGACGAGTATGGGAGTAGGAGGCGAGAGGGATGTCCGCACCTCTTTGGAACCTTCAGGATCAACCGATTCACCAACAGAAAGGTCACCTTCAGAAAGTTCGGACTCGCTCGGAGGGGGTACCAACAGTCCCGAGAGCGCAATCTTGCGGCGTTTATCCGCGATGAGTTCCAGGAGTTCCTCTTCTTCGCCTTTACGTAGACGTCCATACTGGAGTTCCCGAAGACCCTTCTGGAAACGTGGGTTGTCGAGAAGGTTGAGTTCTTTCCCGACTTGGATACCGTCCTCAAGTGTCAATTGATGTGGTTGGGATTGATTGTCCGGTTTCATTGTTCGTCCTTCCTTGAGCCGAAAGGACTGAACAGCCAACGAACCGAAGCTTTTGCGGCTGCTATCCGCCGGCAGGCTTTGTGGTAGTACTGACCCCCCAAGAGATAGGAATGCTCACGACAGAGCGGGCGGTCACATCTTTTACAGCGGCGGACATGCTCGGCATGAAGCCGGGTCAGGCAGCCTTCCTCGCTGCAAACAGGACCAAGCTGGTTGAGCTTCGTCACCAGGCCTTCGTCGGTTTGGTAAGCCCTGAAGGTCACGATCTCTTCCACTGCCCCTTCTTCATTGACGTAGCGTTCGGTGATCTTTTCCATCCGTTCGATGATTCCAGCGTCACGATCTCGGACTTCTCCTCGTTCCACGGTCCTGCGTTCAAGCCGCCACATTTCTCCACCTCCGGGTCTTCCGGGTTTTCCTCCAAACCGTGGGCAAGCAACGCCGCGCGTAACTGCGCCACGTCGATTTCAATAAGGGTCATGGGGTTGTGAGTTTTCAGAGGGGTCACACCAGGACATTTCCGGGACCGACGATAACCTCTGATGAGACCATGCAGCCGTAACAAGGCGCTCACTTGCTGCGGTGTGAATGACGCTTCACTTTGTCGGGAAATAAATTCTGTCAGTCTACTCACTGGAATCCATGCAGAATTCTCCTGAGCGGGGAGGGAATGGCTTTGCATGTAGTCTCTGATACCTATCAAGACTAGAAGCGCGGGATCTGTTACTTTCCGTTCCTCTGTTTGGAGCCTGCAGCTCTCAGCCATCAATGCTTCAATGCCAGGTGTGATGGGCTCTTGGTTGGGAGCGGATTCGTCCAGCCACCGGGCAATGGCGATCAAGGGACTCCATTTCTCCAACGCACGGGCAGCCAGAGGAGCATTTGCAATGTAGTCAGCGAAGGATTGTTGGATGCTCTCGAAATGGGTAAGTGAAATCGAAAGAAGGTTTCCTACCAGGCTTTGAATACGGTCGTGATCCTGCTGCGGACAAAACGGTGGTAAACGTTTTGTGAGGGGGGTGATCTCCAGTGAGATGGTTCGGCTTTTCAGTGCTTCGGAGGCGGTGTCCTGAACCTTGAAAGTCAGGCCATAGATATTCTGGAAGAGTAATTCGTTTCCTGGACCACATATTGTCCGAGTTTCGCCGTTTTTGTAGGAACCGAGAACGATAGGATGGTCCGGTTTACGCAAAGGCTCATCCAAAAGGAGGGTGGAATAGTCATAGTGCCTTGCTCGGGCCAGAGCTGCCATGGAACAGGTCGACGATAGGAATCCTGAGCGGCAAATAGTGGAGAGGAGATAGAGAAGCGTAGTCTTCCCCGAACCCGTCGTTCCCAGGACTTCTACTATGGGTATGGCAGGGAACAGGACGACCCAGAAGGACAGGAATACGAGTAGAGAGGTGAGGTCATAATAGACCATCCTTCCAAACCAGACGTATCTCTTGATGAAGTCACGGATTTCTTTGAAGAGGACCTTGGGCCTATCCGTGGTGACTTCTCCACTAACAAAGTCGGAGAGGAACTGGACATTCATGCGTGGCAATGTCTGTGGAACAAAAAGCCTGAGTTCTCCATCTTTTTCGACGACGAAGTCCGGATGAGGTTCAAAGCCTTGAGAAATCAAAGCCTCATATGTCGCTGGGAAGGTCGTGCGGTCAGAAAACACAAATGCCGCCAGGTTGGGATTATTGGGATCACGGACAACTTGATAAAAACTGTTATTGGTCAAGCCGGTGGAGACACGCAAAATTCCAGGCATACGAAGACTCCTTTTGAGGTCCCGCTGGTGGTAATCATGGACGAGGGTGAAATTGCCACTCTCAGGTGACACACAGGCTGGTCTGGCTGGTATCACAGAAAAAAAGGGCGGAGGCCCGGTCTATAAAAGAACCCCGCACTCCGCCCGAACGGATAAACATGTCTTTAGGCAAGGTAGTCAATGAGGAGGAAGCTGTCTGTGTTGATGCAGAATTTTTTGTTCACGCTTTTTATCTCGAATGGACCATACTTGCGCATGGTTATTACGAGAGATTTGATGGCCATCTGGGCCGCTCCTGGACTGTAAACCTTCACGCCGTCAATAATCCCGTCGTATCTGGTGACTTCCTCACAGAGAACCTCCATCCTGATCTGACCGACATTGCGAAGTATCGCGTAGAGGATTGAGAACTGACGACGCGGGAGGGTTATCCAGTGACCATTGAACCATACTTTTTCGTCGTGGCGATCAAACAGGAGGATGGTCTTAAGTGCCCAAGGGACGTTGTCCAACACGATGGCCTCTGCATTCCCTGGGCAGCTGAGGATCTGTGTTCGTTTCTGAGGGCTGATAGGTTGTGTGGCTATTCGCGGGCTACAGACCGAGAAAACCCAGTTTTTCGCTGGATGGAATATCTCAGCAATCCTGATAAGGACTTTACGCAGAACTCCTGCGAAAATGTCGAGTTGAGGATTGCTCCTGATCGCCTCCCGGACAGCGAAATCAAGATTGTTTTCAGGTTCATCACCACCGAGGTATCCCAAGAAAGATAAAAGTATCTCGATAGCAGTGTATTGTTTTTGTTTGGACACGAGGGTACCCCCTCCGGCCCAAGACTGTCGGGGCATACAGTCGTAGGCCTGTGCGTACTTCGCCGGAATCCTGCTCCCCAGACTCCGCGTCACCGGTGCCGCTTGCCCCTCTCGTACCAGCAAGAAGAGCTATTAGCGAATATGGGAAGCCTCCGATTACACGAAATAGCCCGCAGGTTTTGGGAGTGAAGAAATGCAGGAGGAGGGTAGGAAAATCCGTGAATGCGGCCAAATTTTTCAGAAAATAATCACTTCCGCGCCAGACAATCTGTCTTTATACTCATATTTCATGCTAGCGCAGATTTGGCCCTGATCTTTTAGGAAAACGCATATGTC
>CAYZUX010000159.1:0-14887 GCA_964481775.1 uncultured bacterium
ACGCGTGAGCATGTAATTGAGCGGAGTGGTCAAGTCGGCTTCGATGGGGATATCCAATTTGCCCACTTTGAGAGTTTCCTGGGCCCAGGGATTTACCAGGTGCAGGGTGTCCCGTGATTCAGTGGCTTCCAGGTTGTAGCTCTCCTGGGGGATATACAGAGCAGTGACCGGGAAAGCACAGACAGGAGGATAGATTTCCGGTTCTGTTCCTTCCTGGCTGTAACGGATTCCGATCATCGGAACTCCGAGACCCTGACGCCGGGAGGAAAGGTTAATCTCTTTGGGTTCATAGTCCACACAAGGGAGAAGTTCGTGGAAGTCCTCCTTCTGCCAGTCGAAACCGACCAGTTTAAACCGGGCGGGGGTTGCCCCCTGGTCAAGGTTGAGTTTGTAAAACGCACGTGGATTGAAAGGGATCGCATCCAGGCTGAACCGTAAAGTCTGTTCGAGAGAGTAATTGTAGAGCTCACAAGCCATGCGGAAGTGAGGATTGAAAGCCTCGGTGTTCACATGCCTGGAGACCAGGGCGATATAGGCGCTCGAGAGATAGGTTGCGAGATCGTAATAGGTGAGGAGCTCCTGCTTACCGGGAGAGAGGTCTTCTTCGGAAACAGGACCTTTGGGATTGGGATCGGGAGGATGTCCTCTCCGTTTAATGAAAGGCCGGCGGTTCCAGAATGGAGCTTTTCGTTCGGCCAGGACATTCGCAAACTCAGCCGCTGTGTAGATCAGACGTGGGTCCTGTTGTTTCTTTTTGTCTTTCAGGATGTCCGCGAGTAATAACTGAAAGGCTTCCTCGGGGTTTTTGTGGTAAGTTTCGAGCAGGTTTTCACGGTACAAAACCTCCAGGCTTTCACGTGATAGTTTGTTGGATTTAGCCTGGTCGCGCATCCCCAGGATGATTCCCTCGCGATACCAGTTGGATCGGATGCCAAGCGTCTGGCATCCCCCTGTCAGGAAGATAATGGTCAGAATGACGCCCAGGACAGGTTTTGAATGGGGATTCTGTGAGGATCCTGTCATCACAAGTAGATCGCGGCAACGGGAGTACAGGAATTGGCTGGGTTCATGGGTATGCGAATGGTACTGCCCTCAACCATAACGATACCACAGATGAGGTCCTATGCAGGGGGAATAACAAAGGTCCCCCTGCGCGATCTGGTTACCGGCTGAATTCCGCTTCGATCCTCTGTTCGGCCAGCTGCTCCGGAACTGGAGTGGTGTTGGGTGTGGCCGCTTGAATACTGTATAAGCGTCCCCTTGAGGTGACCAGGAATTCATTGGATTGGACTGTCGACAGATTCGCAACACGGCCCAGCATGATGTGCAGGTCGCTTTCATCGATTGTTGGACGTACATCCACATCAAGGTCTTTCCAGGTCGTTGGTTTCAGACTTCCCAGGTTTGCAGAGTTGATCCGGCGAACCTCCGAAATGACCAAGGGATTGAGCACCGCATAGGCCATATCCCCTACCTCGCGGTAGGGGCCATCATCGGTACCAGGAATCCCTTTCTCCGCAGGTTCATCCGTGTCCAAGCCATCTCCATTGTCATCGAAACTGAACTGACCGTATCCAAGCCGTGAGTTGTTCCCTTTTCCTGACGAGGCAGAATCCCAATGCGGAAGGAATTGGCTGGTAGAGGCCGGAGAAGCACCGTAATCATTCAAGTCCACACGTCCATCGCCGTCATCATCGATATCGGGATAACCCACCTCGCCATCGAATCCGCGTTCAGAACGCCCCATCATAACCACTTGTCCCATGAAGGCGTTAAAGATCATCCGGGTGGTGACATCCTGGAACAGCTCCGACTCCGGCGGGAAAAAGGGGAGGGCACAAAGGACCTTCAAATCCGCGCAGTTGACATTGATCAAACCATCCACCTGGGGATCCGGGTGAAGATCAATCCGATTGGCGATTTGACGGATCTCCGTGATGCTGGGACCGGAGAAAACACCACGCCCCATGGAGTACTTTTCGATGTTTCTCCCACCTGTTCCCGCGAGGTAAGGCGAGCAGGAAGCAAGTGGTCCTTCACGGAAACGGAGACTACGCTGAAAACTCAAAACCTCTTTGCGGGATTTATCCGTGTAGGCCATCCGGCGCCGTTCCATGTAAAAGAACTGGCCATCCAGATCCTTATCAGGGAAATAGAACCACTCCTGTCCGGGATCACCCGGGATACGTCCCACGGGTCCATCGTCCGAAGGGGTTCCAATCTGATCCACACGTCCCGGTGAGACTTCGATATAGGAAAAATACGGGTTGTAGCCCGTGATTGTTCCCGATGTAGCGGCAATGGCGCCATGAATGGATAACCGGAAGGAGTCCGTGTCGAGATCGAGTATATCCGCGTAACGTTCCTTCGCATCGCTGAGGTTCGGGTTGATCACATACAACAGGTCGCCATGGAATGCCTGCACATATTTCTCTCCAGCGGCTGTTGTGTCCACATCAATCCGCCCGATATTGTTCCCAGAGAGACCCCCGGCGCGGATGAAGAGCAATGGATACCGCTTCCCGTTTGCGGCATCTGGATTCCGGAACCAGTTGAGCAGTCCCGGCCAGGTAAAGGTGACAACCTCATCCTCCGCTGTCGGTGACTTGATTATGTTCTCACCGAACTCACTCCAGGTCTGTATTGGAATCTCTTCGGTGCCTTGGGTGGCTGAGACGATCCGATCGGAGAGGGACCTGCCCACAATGTGGGTCCGCAGGTATCCGGTATGGTCCGCTAACTCGTCCGGAGTTGGCGCGGCTTTGGTGAGGTCTTTTGTTACCACCGCATCCTCGGCCAGGAATCTCTTTGGACCATGGACATAGTTGTAATAGGTGTGAGTGGTGTCATCGGTGAGATCGGCAGGAGTACCGTTGTCATCGATTTTTATGTCGATCTTGAGTACTGATGCTGTGGGATCGCCACGGTGCTGGGGAGCGAAAGCGAACTCATCCTGACGGCGGGTGCGTTCCCCCGGAGAGCAGAAATCGGAGGAGAGATTGTAATAAAAGGCATCGACCAGAACATCATTCGGGGCATACAGTTCCAACCGTTTCGCGCCGTCCTGGCCAAACAGGATCTCCCCCAGATGGAGTGCGAGACGGAGTCCCTCTGTAGCCCCATTGGGATATCCCAGGATCAACGGGTCCACTCCCTCTGTGTGATTGGCGGGTTTGAGTGCGGCGATCTCCATCGGTCCCTTGTCTTCGATATTCTCTGGAGTGGAGGTGGGATCTATGGACGAATACAGGATGGCGAACTGGCCAGGTTTCAAGGTTAAATCCTCTGTGTTCTGTCCTGAGGCTGGCTGGATCCTGGTGATTCTTTGGCTTTCGGGTTCGGCGAGCTGCTTCATCCCATCGTTGTTGAGGTCATCATAGGCCCCAACTCGGAATTCCCAGTTCTCGAGATTGATCGCTTTTTCACCAAAATTGGCGATCTCCACATATTGTGCACCATCCGCGTAGAGCTCCAGGTAATCAAAGGAGATTTTGTTGCTCCCATCGGGTGTAATCGATAGGGTGAGTTCTCCATCGTTGGTCACCGTGATGGGAGTGAGCGAATAATACACACGGTTGGATCCAAACTTCTCGAAGAACTGGCTGCCGAATAATCTGATCTCAAGCGGGGTAGGAGTGGCTCCAAAGGTGACAAGATTGGTGGAGTTGTTGACCCGGACAGGTCCTGGTCCCAGCCTGTACCGGCTGAAAAGACTGTAGGCCACCACGTAGTACCTTCCCTGGGGGATATCCCGGAAGGTCCACTGGCCAGGGGTGACTGAACCGGCGAGAGCCAGGAAGTGTTTTCCGGTTGTGAGGGTGGAGGTATTTGAGATAGTAATGTCCGCGAGTTGCCAGGCGGGTGCGGAGGGACGGTCAGCCGCAGCGACATTCTCCGCCTGGAGACGCATGACTGGGCGAGCCATCACCTCGGTGATCCGGATCGCTTCGTTGCCATAGGCGGTGGTGGTGGTTCCAGTGCTGCTGGCAATGACCACCGTGGTCACTCCATCCACCCGTTCATCGGCGGGGTCGTTGACTTCGGCCGGTGATTTCGCCATGTCGATCGAGTCCACCAGATTGGCGAGGAAGACCGCGTCAACCGGATCTTCATCCATCCGCCGGATGGGAACAGGGGTTGGTATTGGTCCTGCCGGATTGACTGAAGTGATGCGGGCCTGGTCCTTGTCGTCATCCCAGGACTCGAAATAAAACTCATCCATCTCATCGATCCCTTCGTCCTGTGCCATGGCCCAGGCTTCTTCAGGATCACTGATGGATTTGCGTATCTCACGGTAATCATCCAGCTTGGTTTCGTCGGTCAGCCCGTCTCCGTCGTTGTCGATCCCGTCAGACATCCAACGCGCCCAGTTGCCGTTGTTATCGACTCCATCACCCGCGAATGTGTTGCTTCCATAGGGCATGGACTGAATGGGACGGTCATTCCGGTTCAAGCCTGGATCGACAGGATCTTTCGTGAGTTGTGCCTGGAGCACCAGGTCAGCCGGTGTCACAGTCAGGAACTTGGGGGGATCTTCGTTGATGCGCGGCTCGGGATCATAGGCGATCAGGGAATCCCTGTTGCTGTCGCCGTTATCATCGGGCAATCCATCCCGGTCATCATCGACACCATCAATTTGATTGGTTTCGGCCAGACCATCCCAGTCTCCATCCGGGAGCTGGTTCTTGTTGCGGTCATCGAGAACCAGGGTGTTTATTCCATTCTTAGTCTCGACCCGGTTGGATCCCCAATCCGCATCATTATCAAGCGCTGCCAGGGAGAGGAAATCCGACAGGGAGGGATGAGCAGTGTTGATTCCCACCGGAACCTGTTCCATCAGCAGATTGGGATTGAGCTTGCGGCGATTGTAGTAAGGATCCGGTGAGGAGTTGGTGTCTTTGCGTTGGCGTGGTGCGGAGGATTGAGTGGTGATGGAGTTCCCCATGATCTCCATGATCGTGGGGCCACCCGAAACCACCCTGAGAGGTTCTCCCTGGTTGTCCACCAGGAGGTTTCCGAGCTGCTCCCGCGAGGAGAAGGGGGTGTCATATCCGCCGCTCCCATCGGGAAAGGGTTTCGAGGGACGATTTTCCGCGAGTTCATCAATCGATGGATCGCCCAGCAGGGCTCCATAATCGATTTCGAATATGTCGTCGATGACATCATTACTGTCATCGTCTTTTCCGTTTGAGAGGATGTCGGCCCGGTTGGCCCGGTTATCGAAGAGATCGCTTGAGAGACCATTCACATAGCTGACCCCGTCTTTGTTGCTATACCCGGTAAAAGCGGCGGGCATCTCATCCTCTTCATCGGTCAGCCCGTCATTGTCGTCATCGATCCTGTTGAGTTTGGGGTTGAGAGTGTCGGAGACAGAAGCCGATTGGGGTTTGTTCCCATTATCATCGAAGACTGCAACACCGGGGAATGTGTCTGCCCCCTGCCGGTAACGGATGATGCCTGGGAATCCACCCCCTCCAAAACCATGGGCTACCTGCAAACCGAGATTCTGTCCCAGGCAACACACCAGGAATGATTCCAGATCGAGCTCCGAAGCATACCGGCCCTGGTGATAGGCATGGAATCCACTCTGGCCGTTCTGATTGCCTGCAATGTTGATATTCAACCTGGCTGTAGCGGGATCGATTCCCACATAGTCTCCGTCTTTATCCCATCCCATCATCAGGTTGTCGAGACGATCAGCCATATGCCTGACATTGCCGAAGGGATTGCCTGTTTTGCCGAGAATCAGGGCACGTACATCGTAACCGTCTTCTTCCGCAAGACCGTCTTCATCGTCATCGTTGGCGGAGTATCCGGCGTTATCGGCGACTCCATCCAGGTTGTCATCGATCAACCTGAAGCCCGGCTTTCCATCCAGGGAGAGATCACCGGGTGGATCTTCATCGATTCCTAGGCGGGCAATGAACTGATTCGCATTAAGGGCCTGGCCATTCAGCTGAACCATCTCCCATGTCCCCCCGTTGTGGATATGGAAGATTTCCTTGGCTACGCTGTTGGGATAGAGGTTGCGATGATTGAAAAACCAGCGCCGGGTGTCATAGACCGAACGCAGGTCTTCGACCGAAAGGAGGCCGGACAGACCGGAATGCCACTGGTCAACAAGGGACACATAAGGACGTGCCTCATCTCCGGTAAAGGGAACTCCATCGGGCCCAAAAAGGATCGTGTTGAACTCCGCGCGTGGGAGGTCGGAGGCGCTGGCGGTAAGATCGCCCACAATTTGCCGGGTGGAGGTCTGCTTCGCGGTGCTCAGCTGGAGGCGCACCTGTTGCACAAAGGCGGTGGCGAACATGGCCAGGATGGTGAGGATCACCAGCACTGTCAGCATGGCGATACCACGTCGGCTGTGAGTGGGACAGAGAATCGATTGCCTGTTGGTCATTGGCTCATTCCCCCTTTCCAAAGGGAAGCCAGATCCGGTTCGAGATCCGGACCGGTTCCTCCCTCAGGCGGTTTTGGTCTTGAACGAAAAGTGTGATTTCGACCATTCGGGGGAGCCCATCCGTACGGTCGCTGGCGAGTGCGATGCGGTTGGCCTGGTTGTTGAGGTTCTCCAGGAATAGCCTGGAATTCGGAATCACCGCCAGATCATTGGCCTCGTTGGGGAAAATCCCTCCCGCCACATCCGGAGCGGTGATGGCATAGGGGTTCAGGCTTCTGTTCTCATAACTGGAATCCCAACTCAAGGCAGGGAAGGAATAGGGATTGAAAACAGGAGAGGTTCCATTTTCCGCCAGATTTTTCCCATTCTCATGCCCAGTCCAGTAATCGTAGTAGTAGGCCTTGCAGTCGAACCCAAGGATGTTGAGCGCCATGACATCATACACCTGGGTGATTCCGTAATCCTCATTGGGGGTTGTTCCCTGGGCATTGCTCTGAACGCTTCCACCCACACGTGGCCTTTCGCCGGGATCGGCCTTGGAGTTGGAGAACGACCGGAGATCGGCGGTGTCAAACCAGGGGGCCAACACTTGTTTGATTTGGGGTACATTACTCCGCAGGGCATTGGGGGGATAAAGTTCGAGTGTTCCCGCAGTGCCTTTCGCGGCATAGGAGACTGCAACAGGATAGATCCCATCAAGCCGTGCCAACTGTCCCTCCACTCCCGCCGCGAAAGCAGTACGCCGCCACAAGTCGCGTCCAGTTACGGGATCGATGGCGTAGCCCACCTCGGTTTCCTTGTTGTCCCGGAAGGTGACAAAATTGAGCATGTCACGCGGGTAGAACACATCTTCATCGATGCCCTCATCAACCAGACCGTTATTATTGTTATCGATTCCATCCGCCATCCTGCGTCCGTTGAGCCAGGGGTGGCTGCTCGACGTGGGGTATACGGGACTTCCGGCCTCACCATCCCCATCGTTATCCACTCCATCGAATGCCTCTTCGTCTGTCTGCCCGTCTCCATCATCATCTTTGCCATTGCCAATATAGGGGATCAGGCTGGTTTGAAGACTTTCGGCGGAAGCCTGTGCCTTGGTGGGGGGCCAGTCGTTGATAAGAAACCTTCCACGGCCATTATTTGGATTATTCAGGTCAAGAGGAGGATTGAATGGATTTGAGGATGTGCTGAACCGGGTGTCCTGTTCTGAAATCTTGGCGGAACGCAGCTCCTGGGCGATGAATGCGAGCACGGTATAGCCGTTACGGAAGATTTCATAACGGGCCGTGGCGGCACGGCGCGCCTCGGTGGCCGCCTGCAGGGTGGTGAAGGCCATTGCCATGATGATCGAGAATACCGCGGTCGACACGAGCATCTCGATCAGGGTGAAAGCGGTCTTGGAATTAGTCTTTTTCATGTGCATGGCGGCCTTACTCCGGAAGCTCGATCAGGCCGGTGGTACGATAAACCCGCCGGTACAGGTCCTCATCGACCTTTTTGTCGAGATCGTTATCAATCCCATCCGCGGCTTCCTCATCTACCCAGCCATCTCCATCGTCATCTTTGCGGTTATCACCCTGGTAGACAAACACGGTAACAAGACGCTGACGCGGGGCGGGGTAAGCACGCAGGTCTTCATCCGTCAGACCGTCGCCATCGTTGTCGGCCCCATCGAAGACCTCTTCGTCAACTCCTTTCGTGTCCTCCCACCAGAACTGGACACGATTGAGGGTATGGGGTGCATTCGCATCACCATCGTTGTCGATCCCATCTCCGCCGGCGGCTACGCGGCGCACCATGATACGGAAGGAGTATTCCTCATTGGGGGCGGGGAAGGGGATCGGCCGAAGGGAAAGATAGGCTCCCTGGCAATCTTCATCGATTCGTCCATCTCCGTCGTCATCGATACCGTTAAAAATCTCTTCGTCGATCCCCTCATCGATCAGCCCATCGCCATCGTTGTCAATCCCGTCAGGCATGATCTTGCCTGTCACCGTGTCACGCGGGCTTTTTGTCGCATTGGGACCACTGCCATCCTCACCGTCCCCGTCATCATCGAGTCCATTGCCTGGAGCGATGGGGTCGTAGTGATAGGGATTCCCCGGAGTTGGCGTGAAGTTAGTGGCGCCGCTTTGACGGTAAATCCTGTAAACCAGCTGGGAGGCGAGAGCCAGGTCCTCATCGGTAAGCCCATCACTGTCATTGTCTTTCCCATCGGGGAGTTCCTCATCGATGCCCCGTTGGGGGTCATAGAAGAAATCGCCATCCGCCTGGAGTATGGGATAGGAGTCACCGGAGTCGGCCCAGATCCCATCATGGTCGGTGTCCGGGGTAGCGCTGGTGATATTTCCAATTCCCACCAGTCCATTGGCAACTTCCTGTTCCGCACCACCATCGAAATCCAGGCGGCTGGGTATCCGGAAGGCACGCACCCTGTTGGGTGCGACTGGCAGCATGGTGTACATCATGTCATCGAGACCATCTGGCCCCGTAGGTTGGGCTGGTGAATTTTTGTCGGGGAAGGCAAATCCTCTTTCGTCTTTCCAGCGAGTGGAAGGACTAACCAACGCATCATCATCCACTCCATTGCCGGGGATGCTGAACACGAAGGGAGTTCTGAGCTGATAGGTGGTTCCGTTTGAGTTGAAAACCGTTCCATCTGAATAGATCCTGGTATTCCGTGGGATTACTGGCCAGGTGGGCACATTCAGTCCCGGAACGAAGGGCATTCCCCCATCGGGGTGGGCACGAAGCGCCTCCAGAACGCTTTCCGCAAGGAGTCCGGCACGCGGTTCGAACTCAAGCGGCTCGCCCCTCTGGAGGGTCCGCTGAAGGACTGCCAGCATGAGCAGCAACCCGCCCGTCAACACCGCCAGAGAGGCCAGGATTTCGACCATCGAAAAGCCGTGCTGATGGGAATGGAGGTGTCTTGTGGCCATCATCTAGCTCCCAATCAGCTCATCCGGTAGTGGAACCCTGGGCCAGGGCTGATAAATTCCATAGTCAAACGCGGCGGTCAGACCGGTAATGCGCAGGAGGTAAAGAGTTAAGACCTGGGAACGGCCCGCGAACTGCAGGTTGGGAACTGCGGTGGGACCATAGGCGGCGTAGAGCTCGTTGGTTAGAGAAGTCAGGGCGGGTGGAGTTGTATCGGACTCAAATGCGGGGCTCCAGGCCATCAATCCTGCGGTCCTGATCCGGTCGATATAAAGGATGTCGGCAGTGGTCGGCTCAACTCCGGTCATATCAATCGTGGTTCCCCGGTACATGAAGTGGAGAGCGGGGTTGCGGGTTACTTTCCGGTCACCTTCTGGTGCCTGCAATGTGGCGGCCCCGCTCCGTTTACGCCCCTGGATGGTCTTGATCTGGCCATCCGCGCCAAACACAAAGGAGACATACCACGAATAAGTGCCATCTCCATGATTGAGTCCAGCCGATGGATTGGTGGGGATCACCATTCCGCCATCGATGTCCGTCAGGTAAACACCACCCGGAAGTGATAGCTTGTCATCCAGGGGATCGGAGAAATTGTCAGGATCCCAATTCGGTTTTGTCTCGACTCTTTTCTTTTCTACCCAGAAATTCACCACAGGCTGGGCTGCGTATATATCGGAAAGTGCGCCCTCCCCACTATATCGGGTCTCAATGACCACACGCCGTTCGCGGTTGGTGGCCAGGCAGGCGGATTGAGCCGCGCGGAAGACCGCTTCAATACCGCTAAGAGCTGTGCTTTTACGTGCACTCTCGACCGATTTGGTGACACTTACCCCGACAATGGCCACCAGTAAAAGGACGATCGAGAAAACGGCGAGCATTTCCACGATCGTGAAAGCTCTTTTATGCGGCTCGATACGTGCCATGGCTCCCTTCCTCTCGTTCACCCGCCTCGGGCTCCTTTCATCTGTGCTGATGCTCCGGCAAGTGTTTTTTTCTTCACCCTCTTCAAAATCAACAGCATCCACTCATCTGACACCGGGGTGCCCTGGGAATCCTTGAGTGTGAACTCTGTTGCTTTCAGGCCCGTCAATCAAACAAAGTATAGGAATGGCGGGATTTTATCGTCAACAATGCCTTTGGGGTAGTTTTCCCCCGTCAGGCTAAAACATAGCACATATTCCATCTCGAGGTGGGCTTCACTCCGCGGGAGGAGCGATTTCTTCCTTAATCACCTTCTTGCCCACATCGCCAATCTTGCCGAATTCGATCCTTTGACCCGTTTTCATTTCGAACTCGAGAGTTCTTCCCTTTTTGTTGGCGATGGTACGGCTCTCCACCTTGGATTTCAGCCTCGATTTGAAGGTTACCCGTTGTTGATCGAAAGGCGAGACAAGGCGCAGGATGCTGGGGCGGGTGGCCTCGATGAGGAGCCCTTCCACACGTCCATTCTCAAGCAGTCCCGCGACCAGGTGCCCTCCCGGAGTCCGCCACCCCCAGAATTGAGCATTGGCATTCTTTCCCAGTCCCGGAAACACCCTCAAAAGTCCATTTGTCCACTGCAGGAAATGCTCATTCACCGCTGCCGCGAATCCCAGGTTGGCATCCACCTGGAAGATGTCCGAGGAAATATCCGTATCCCGGGAGTGGTGACGGTTGAGCCCATTCGGGCGGGTAAAGCGCTGGAGGAATTGTTCCAGGCAGTGCAGAGAACTGCTGTAATTCCCCAGACGTGAATAAATCGCCGCCAGCCAGACCCAGGTGAATCCCGCGAATCGTTCTGAACCCACTTCCTCGATGCCCTTAAGTGTGTCGGTGGCCACTTGAAAATCATTCTTGGCCGAGGAAAGAGTCACCTCCCCCAATGGATAGACGGCCATCATCTTGGAGAGATAACGGTGAGATTCTTTCCAGTCCACATTCCTTCCATCGGTCCACCGTCCGTTCTGAATCGGATAATCGGGGAGGTGGTCGAGGATATACTGCCAGCGCTCGATCCGGCGCGGGTCTTCACGGATCTCGGAATGACGTGAGATGTCAATCAGTTTCCTGAACAGGGTACGGTACAGGGCGATATCGATGGCCGGGTTCTCCACCCACGCCTGATTGGTTCCCTTACCCAGGTTGGGACAGAAAGAGGGGAAGACCTCCAGTTTTTCAAGCCCGTTCTGGAAGAGCCAGTTTTCGAGGAACTCAGCACACTCCAGGGCGAAGTTGTAACCGATGGTGGTGAGATAAACCGAGTCGCTCGAATACTCCCAGAAACGCATGAAGTCAATCGCCACCCATGCGGTTCCTCCCGGCCAGAGCTTGGCGGGCAGCCAGGTGGAAATCTCCTGGCCGCGTGGCCCCATGCAGAGGGGTACCTTCACCCCTCCCCAGCCCCAATGACGGGCTGTATCGGTACGCATCTGGTCGCGGAGTTCGAGTGCAAAAAGACGGATATAAGGCTCGATCATATCCAGCCGGTTGGTGACATAGGCACTCCAACCATTCATCTGCAGGTGCAGATCGGTCCGGTAGCCGCCATGCCAGGGGGCAAAGGCATGGCCATTCCAGAGTCCCTGGAGCCCCGCCGCCTGTTTTCCGACCGCCGAGGAGGCTCCCAAAAGGTATTGGCTCAGATACCAGTGTTTCTCAATCTCAGGTTTGTCCGGCCAACTGAACCCCGAACGGAACCAGTATTTCTCCATGGCCTGCTGGTTTCGGCGGATCGCCCCACGGTAACGTTGGGGCTTCTCCACATTCAGTGTGGCTCGAACACGATCTTCGGGCGAAGCGGTGGTTTCTGAACAGGCCACGACCACACGGAGTTCGAGGGAATTGTCATCGAGATCATCGAAAACGATCGAAGACTCGGTGGAATCCTGGCTGGCCAACCGGGAAGGAATGTCACTTTCCAGTCCGATGACATAGGAAAGGTTGTCCGGGAATGTGCACTGGAGCTGCAACAGCGTTCCCCGGTGACGGAAGATGGGATCGGGCAGATGTTGCATGTGGTCTTTGAGGAGACGTGCCCGGAGAGTGCGCAAGGGACGTTCCGATTCGACACGGATTCGTAACACATTCTGGTCAGCTGCGAGGAAGGTTTGAACTATATAGTGAGTCAACTTGAGGGGACTCGACAGGAAATCCGTATCGAATTCCGTGGTCACCTCACCAGTGAGCATCGAAAAGGTCTGTTTATAGTTCCTGAAGGTACTCTCTCCGATCGGTTCAAGGGTGATCCAGGCTGCCGGTTGGAGCGATGGGTAGTGGCGTGGTAGGAGATTTCTCCCCCTTTCTTCCACCTTGTGTAAGGATTTCCAATCCTGTTCCTGGACCCAGGCAGCGATTTGACGGAATGAGACGGGTGGAAGGTTCGAATCATTGCCCGGAACCCGGTGATCCCAGATGTCCCCTTTATTAAGCAACCATGTCAGCCGGTTGGGGGGACCATAATACATGGCGGACATGTCTCCATTTCCCAGAGGAACCCCATCCAGCCAACTCAGTCTTGGTTCTTTACTGATCCAATCGTGACGGGCGATGACTTCTCTTGGATCCTCGATCTTGGCGAGTTTCTTCCAGTCCAATGAACGTGTTGCGGTTCGATAGTCCAAGTTGAGCGCAGGCATTCGTCCTTCCCTTACATGGTCGGAAAAAACAGGGTGATCCCCCTGCCTTTTCGATGAGTTTTAACGCGATACTATAATACGCTTTGACTTAGGTGTCAAAATTTCAATGAAATCCTGAAGATAAAGGGCTTATCTCTCAGTTAAACAGGTGGTTATGATTCCTTTTTTTCGGGTGTGGTTGGAGGTGAGATCAAAATTCCTGATGAATTTGACAAGGATTTTTGCTGAAGTGAGGAGCGGACATAGCTGACAATCTTCTGGATGGGAGGCTTTTTCCGCATTGCCTCAAGCAGCTCGAAACTCTCGATGGTGCTCTCCGCGGGCATCCCCGCGCGAGTACGCTGTTGGCGGATGGATTCCTGAAGTTTGAGGATTGAATCACGCTCTTTGGGCTTCATGGTAACCTCATGGAAGTTTAACTGATCGACGGGCATGGGTCATCTGATTCAGGTAATCCCTTCGACCATTGACTGTCTCCACCACACCATTGATCCGTAACACATTCTCCATCACATCCTTCTCACCTGTGGAGGGATCATGTCCGGAGGGGTAGACTAGACCGGAGCGCCGATCGAAGGTCGCTTCGGCGGGTAACCAGGCGCAACGGCACAACCAGAGATGGCCGCTGTCTCTCTCCAGATTACTCGCTCCTCCGTTAGCTCCACCGGTATCCACCGCCGAGGAGTTATAGGCATAACGGAGAAACTGTTTCTTGTCCGGGAATCTTCCCACCAGAGCTGGGCAATAAAAGGTTTCACGACCCTCCACGTATTTCATCTCTTCCAAGATCCAGGGAACCCCATCCCAGGAACCCATCGCTGCCGGCCCGGATCCAGCGCAGGTTTTTCCCATTGAGGGTTCATCCCCGGCGCAGCCATCCGCCAGGGGAAAAGCGCCATGATCCAGCTTGTACATCAAGAGACCTTTCCCCAGGGCATTCAAGTTGGCTTTACATTTGACCTCAATCGCCATCTGGCGGGCGCTGAGAAAATTCGGCAGGGCAATCGAAACCAGGATGAAGAGGATGGCGATCACGACCAGCAGTTCAATCAGGGTGAAACCGGCATAATGCCTCACGGAGATACAACCAGCCTTCCTCGTTGAAGCACATCCAAGGGACAATCCGGAGAGTGAGGAGAGCGGATAGATGCTGTCCCTCCCACACCCCGGAGAGTGACCTCATTGGACGTGACGTGGGCCGGTCTTCTGGCTTGTGGATCCTCCTCCGGCCGCGCCTTCCGGAACTCGCAGAAAGCCCGTGGCACTCACGGCCATTGTCCCCACTTACAGCGGCGGGTCCGCGCGGGATTTTCACCCGCTTCCCGTTTCATCCCCGTTACCGGGGACACCCACTAAGGACAAAGTATAGGCAAGATGGGGACAGGAGGGAATGGGGGGACTCATTTCGTCATTCCCGCGAAGGCGGGAATCCATGGAAGATACGGAAACTCCTCTATGATGCGGACTGCTACAGCGAGTGGATGATGGGCAGGATGAGCCCATAAAGGAACCGTACGATGAAGACGGCGATGATCAGAGTCAGAATCCAGATGAAGACGATGACTCCCTTGGTGATCGAATCCCCTTCCCCGCGCACCTCGGCCAGATCCTTGGGGAACCTTCTGAGCACTTCACCACACCAGAGGAGGCCGAGTACGAGCAGGATGGCAGCCCGGACCAAACCGAAGCTGTAGCCCATGAGGGGATCTCCTTGTATGATGTGACCTATAGTATGGTGAAAGATGAGTGATGCTTACACCCCTATTGGAGGCATGACGGATGCGCCATCGGCGGTGAAAGAATGGGAACAGAACAGGTAGGAGAACCGTAGGGGCGGCATTTATGACGCCCATGTGAAGAAGACCAGGAGCGTAAATTGTAGGGGCGGCATTTATGACGCCCATGTGAAGAAGACCAGGAGCGTAAATTGTGG